>JBIIBC010000011.1:0-68732 GCA_044239605.1 Bacteroidia bacterium
TTGCGGAGGCAGTTCCGAAAGCTTTCGGAATCGAACCTACGACAGAAATAAATAAAAAAGCCCAACGTAAATTGGGCTTTTAGTTGCGGAGGCAGTTCCGAAAGCTTTCGGAATCGAACCTACGACAGAAATAAATAAAAAAGCCCAACGTAAATTGGGCTTTTAGTTGCGGAGGCAGTTCCGAAAGCTTTCGGAATCGAACCTACGACCGAGATAAATAAAAAAGCCCAACGTAAATTGGGCTTTTAGTTGCGGAGGCAGGACTCGAACCTACGACCTTTGGGTTATGAGCCCAACGAGCTACCACTGCTCCACTCCGCGATGTATCGTTAAATGTGGTATTTGTCTTTTTTAGCCAAAATCAAAATTTTTTTTCTAAACTTTTAGAAGGATAATTCTTTTGTTTTTGGGAGTGCAAATATAATACTGTTTCTTTGCAAACCTAATTAAAAATAAAAAAATGTCGTTTCGTGCTGGTTTTGTAAGTATTATAGGTAAACCTAATGTTGGTAAATCTACTTTAATGAACGCCCTTTTGGGTGAAAAAATTTCTATTATAACACCTAAGGCTCAAACCACTAGGCATAGAATTTTGGGAATTTATAATCAACCAGAGTATCAAATTGTTTTTTCTGATACCCCTGGAATTATTGAACCAAAATATAAATTACAAGGAAGTATGATGAAGTTTGTGAACGAAAGTTTGCAAGATGCTGACTTGGTTATGTTTGTAACTGATTTTAATGAAAAAAACGAAGAACCTGAGCTAATTGAGCGCTTAAAGGTTATTCAAGCACCTCTTATTTGCATTATCAATAAAATTGATGAAAGCGATAATGATGGCGTGATGAAAAAAATTGAATTTTGGCGCAGCCAGGTTGATTTTAAAGAAGTAGTTCCTATTTCGGCAAGCAATAAATTTAATATTGATATGCTTTTAAAAAGTGTGTTAACTTATTTACCCGAAGGAGCACCTTTTTACGAAACTGACCAAGTAACTGATAAATCGGAAAGATTTATTGCTTCGGAAATTTTGCGTGAAAAAATATTGCTTCGCTACAAGGAAGAAATTCCTTATTCAGTTCAAGTAGAAATTGAATCGTTTAAAGATGAAGAAAAATTATTGCGAATTAGCGCCATTATTTACGTAATGCGTGATTCGCAAAAACAAATAATGATAGGCAAGGGGGGAATTGCCATTAAAAACATGGGTATAGCTGCGCGTAGAGACCTAGAAAAGTTTTTTGGTAAACAAGTGTTCTTACAAACTTTCGTTAAAGTAAAAGAAGGCTGGCGAGATAATAATAACCTACTGAAAGAATGGGGTTATGATAATGATGGTAAGTAATTTATAAATTAATATTTAAAATAAGAGGGCAATTAAAACTGCTCTCTTATTCCACCTTCTAAGGCTGTCCAATAGCCAGTTTTAAAGCCAAACGATTTTAATGCATTGTTTGTCCAAGTATTGCAAGTGTGGAAAAAACTAAATTCTTTGTGCGCTTCGTAAATTACTTCCTTCTTAAAATTATTGGTTTTAATAATAGGAGCAAGGGCTTCATCATTATTTTGGGTAAAACTACCTTTTATAAATTCGCATAACTTCGCATATTGTTCTTCGCCAATATAAACTTTACGAATAAATTTACGGTCGAAAGGATATTCGCTTTCGTAACTTACATGCATAACCGATTCGCCAAAACCGCAAAGCTGACCAAAAGCCGATAAATAATTCATATCGTCCCATCTGCGGTTAGTACGGTAAAAGTTTTTTTCAGTAAAACCAATACACAACCATTGTTTGCCTTCGGCAGCCCCATCAAAATCAGCCTTATTAAAAACTGCTTCCCAGTCGGCTACTTCGTTTTTTACAGGAACAATTATTTCGCTATGTAATCCATCGCCAGCCACATAAACCAAAACGCCTTTATTTTTATATAAATAATCAGCATTTACATGAACTAAAGGTAAAACTAAACAGCATAGATAGTAAAATGAAGCTACTGCAAGAATGCTGTAGCAGGTTTTTAAACCATATTGACCAATTTTATTTAATGTACTTTTTTGCATTTGAATTTTTTTGAAAACGCTACTAAGATAACTTTTAGCCAAAACTATTATAAATAAACTTACTTTTGCAAATATATTTTTTTAATAATATGCAAAATAGAGATAATAGCAGTAAAAGAGATTCGAGGGTGGGAAGTAAGCCTACTGCTAAAAAAACATCAACAAGAGGAGGTAGCGGTTCGGTAAAAAGCAATTCAAGTTACAATAAATCAGGAAGTTTTGGAAGTAAAAAACCTTTTGAAATTAAAGGAAAATTTGCCGATGATAAACCTACTTATAAAAAGAAATCGTTTGGCGAAGACAAGTTTTCGGACAGTCCACGTAAGCCAAGTGCACGCGGAAGTTTTAGCAAAGACGGATTTGATAAAAAACCATACGATAAAAAGAAATCGTTTGGCGAAGACAAGTTTTCGGATAGTCCACGTAAGCCAAGTGCACGCGGAAGTTTTAGTAAAGACGGATTTGATAAAAAACCATACGACAAAAAGAAATCGTTTGGCGAAGACAAGTTTTCAGACAGCCCACGTAAGCCAAGCACACGTGGCAGTTTTAGCAAAGACGGATTTGATAAAAAACCATACGACAAAAAGAAATCGTTTGGTGACGACAAATTTTCAGACAGTCCACGCAAACCAAGCACACGCGGAAGTTTTAACAAAGAAGGATTCGATAAAAAACCATACGATAAAAAGAAATCGTTTAGTGATGATAAATTTGCCGATAAACCTAAAACAGGAAACAGTCGCTCATTTAGCAAAGATAAACCTGCTAATGGCCGATTTGAAAAGAAAGCTTCTGCATTAAGAAAAGGCACCAAACCTCGCACTGAGCAAGAAGAGTTTGAGGAAATCGTAAGAACTTATCAGCCTAAACCAGATAATATAACGAGTAAAGAAACATTTAACAAAAAGGGAATTTCGGAAGACGCAAAATCGTTCAGAAATAAAA
The DNA here is from genome assembly GCA_044239605.1 of Bacteroidia bacterium. Classification (GTDB taxonomy): domain Bacteria; phylum Bacteroidota; class Bacteroidia; order UKL13-3; family UKL13-3; genus JAAFJM01. The sequence continues at coordinate 3,019 of JBIIBC010000011.1, forward strand.
CCCCAATGAAAAGTGCCGAATTTAAAACAGTTAGAAAAAGGCAATTAGTTGAAGAAAAAAACAAAGGCGTTAATAAAAAATCGGCCGAAGAGGATTTAAACTTTGGTGAAATAAGGCTGAATCGTTTTATTTCAAATGCGGGAATTTGTAGCCGCAGAGAGGCTGATACCTTAATTGAAGCAGGGTTGGTAACCATCAACGGAAAAGCAATTACCGAAATGGGCTACAAAGTAAAAGCTGGTGACGATATTAGATACAATGGTCAACGATTAAATGTAGAAGATAAAATCTATATTTTAATGAATAAACCTAAAGATGCCATAACCACCATGGAAGACCCAGAAGGTAGAAGCACTGTTTTTGATTTAATAGAAGGTAAATTGGCGCAACGTGTTTTTGCTGTAGGTAGATTAGATAGAAACACAACAGGTGTATTGCTTTTAACCAATGATGGTGATTTGGCACAACGTTTAACACATCCTAAGTTTGAAGTAGAAAAAGTGTATGTAGCTACTTTAAACAAGCCATTAACCAAAAACGATATGTGGCAATTGGCAAGCGGAGTAGAACTTGAAGATGGTCCAATTAGACCGGATGCTGTAGCATATTCTGAAGAAGAAAGAAAAGATGTAATTGGAGTAGAAATTCATAGCGGACGAAATAGAATTGTACATAGAATGTTTGAACACATGGGTTATTTGGTTGATAAACTAGATAGAGTAGCTTATGCAGGTTTAACCAAATCGAAGTTAAAGCGTGGCGAATGGCGCGAGTTAACCGATAAAGAATTAAAAATGGTAAGAAAAGCCGCTAAATTGGGCTAATAAATTAAAAAGCTGTCTTTGTAAAAGACAGCTTTTTTTATGGTTTGTGTTAGTTGTTATTGTTGGTGCTGACCAACAAGTGGTAGAAAATGTTGGTGAAAACTCCAACATAAGGCAAAATAACAAGGGCGGAAATAGAAATGATTTTACCTTCCTTTTATTTTTTTATGGCCTCATAAATTACATCTTGTATTTTAGTACGAATACTTAGTTCTCCAAATTTTTTATTTTCAGCACTTGGGTAAATTCTATTACTTAAAAATACATATACTATATTTTCTTCAGGATCTACCCAAGTGCAAGTGCCAGTAAATCCTTGATGTCCAAAGGTGCTTTCGCTACACATCTTACTGGTAGGGCTATCTTTTGTAATATCTGTTTCTGGTTTATCAAAACCCAATCCTCTTCTGCTAATTTTGTTAAATTTTTTGGTAAATAATTCCACAGTACTGGCTTTTAATACCCTATTGTTTCCATAAAATCCTTTGTTTAAAAGCATTTGCATAATGATACCAACATCGTTTGCATTTGCAAACAAACCAGCATGCCCACTAATGCCCCCAAGCATAGCAGCTGCAGGGTCGTGTACAAATCCTTTAATTTGTTGTTTTCTAAAAACTGAATCATATTCTGTAGGAATAATCCAATCATTATTTATAATTTTTTTGGGGTTAAATACCATATATGCTAAATTCAAAGGTTGGTAAAAACTTTCTTGTAAATAGGTTTCAAAATCTTTGTTGGTTATGGTTTCTACCATTTTGCGCAACATCATAAAGCCCAAATCGCTGTACAAATATTCTCCGGGCTTCTTCAAATCACTATCAGCTATGGTTTTCCAAATTACTTTTTCATAGTTTTTGTTTATAAAAATTCCGTTGGCCACTTGTAAGGTAAAGTCATTATTTAAACTATCGCTATAAACAATAGGATTTAATTGCCCATTGGGCAATAAACTAGCTTTGTAAAAAGGAATAAATGGAATAAGTCCTGCCTGATGACTAAGGATATCAGAAATTTTAATTTTTTCTTTGTTGCTTCCTTTTAGCCACGGTAAATAAAGGCCAATTTTATCATCTAAACTTAATTTTTTTTCTTCATAAAGCTTCATAACAGCCAAAGTGGTACTTAGTATTTTGGTTAAAGAGGCAACATCATATACATGGTTATTTTTAACTTGATTTAAACTATCGTAAGTATGAAAACCATGGGATTTATTATAAATAACTTTACCATCTTTTGCTATAAAAACTTGGCAGCCTGGCATGGCTTTTTGCACAATAGCATTTTTAATAATGCTATCAATTTTATTTAATTTAGTATTGTTAACTTGCGCTTCAACGGGGTACACATAACTAAATTTAGGTATTGCTTCTGATGTGATACCAGCACCTAAGGTGTAAATATTGGGTATGGAAACAGGGAGCTTTCCTTTCGACTCCATTCCACCACCTAAAATTTGGGCCGCTATTTGGTTATAAAGTGGCAAATCTTCATATGCCACAATTACGTTTCTGAATATATCAAAATGCTGTAAAATATAAGGACTTCCATTATTAACCAAAATGCACTTATTGCGCTTACCAAGTGCTTTAATAAAATCAATTTCAACTTGCGTTAATCCTAGATTTTTGCTCACAAAACGGCTTGTATTGTGTATGCTTATTATGACTAAATTATAGTAATCACTAACTGAAAGCAGGCTATCAAAATTAGTTTGGATATCATTTTTATCTATTGCATAATAATCGGCTTTTAAATAATTATTTAATTGCATTTGAAATTCGCTGAATTGAGCATTTCCAACATTTACACAAGCTATTTTGTAATTTTCGGGGTTTGGAATAGGTATTATCTTATCTAGATTTCGGGCAACCACTACGCTATTTTTAACCACTTGGTTAATTAAAAATTCGCTTTCAAAACTATTGAGTTCTTCAGTTAAATTTTTTAGTTCTATAGGTTTATATTTGTTCAAGCCGCACCAATATTTTGCAAGTAATATTTTTTTACAACTACGTTCAACTTGTTGCCAAGTAATTATGCCTTGTTTGATATAGTCCTTAATATATGATATACTTAGCGGAACATCTTCTACAAATAATAACAAATCATTTCCAGCAGCAAAAGCTTTTGCAGCAACTTCGCCTGGTGCATAAAAATTACTAACTCCCTTCATATTTAAAGCATCAGTAATAATTAAGCCATCAAACTCTAGTTCATTGCGTAGTAATCCAGTAATTATTTTAGGAGAAATAGAAGCAGCCATGTTAGGTGTTGTATCTAATGCTGGTACTGATAAATGAGCAGTCATTATGGATGAAATGCCATTATCTATAAGTTCTTTAAACGGATAAAGTTCTAAACTATCTAAGCGTTTTCTGCTTCCTTTAATTATTGGCAAGCCAAAATGCGAATCACTTTCGGTATCGCCATGTCCAGGAAAATGCTTTGCGGATGCTAAAATATTTTCACTTTGCATCCCAAGCATATAAGCAATGCTGTTTTTAGCAACTATATACTTGTTTTCTCCAAAACTACGGTCGTTAATAACAGGATTGGCCATGTTATTATTGACATCAGCATCAGGAGCAAAGTTGAAATTAATTCCTATTCGTTTACATTGCTTGCCCACTAAAACGCCAAATTGTTTTGTAAGTTCAATTTTATTGGCACTCCCAAAAACTAAATGTCTTGGAAAAACGGGTGTGCTATCTAAACGCATGCTTAAACCCCACTCTCCATCAATGCCAATTAACAGAGGTACTTTAGAAATTTTTTGGTATTGATTGGTAAGTATTGCTTGTCGGGTAGGAGAACCTTTAAAAAATATAAGTCCACCCACTCCAATATCATGCACATGGCATTCTACATCTTTCTCATGTATTTTGTCTTTGGTGTTGTAAGCAGCAATTATCATTAACTGCGCTATTTGTTCATCAGGACTTAAGGTAGCAAAAACACTATCTACCCAGTTGTTTTGCTTTTTCCAATTAACTACTTGTGCATTAACCTCTGGTAAAAAAAATAAACTAAGTGTAAATATTAAAATTGATATATAAAGTTTGCTTGTTCTTTTCAAAATACGTTATCTAAACTGCAAATTTGCAAATTTTTAACCTAGTTACCTATATTAAACGTATTTATAGTTTAAATTTTTATTATTTAGGTAATACTACAAATTACTTTTAATTAAGTATAATTGTTGCCAAGTAAGCTAGTTTAATTTATGAAATCCAAAAAAGAGCATGAACAAACATTGAAGAGTGCCATTTCTAGTTTTTTGCACGACCAACATTTAGACACTAAACTAGCAGAACTAAATATTATTAATAATTGGGAAAAGTTAGTAGGTGTATTAATAGCCAAAAACACCACCGAAATCAAATTTAGAGGCACCATACTTTATTTGAAAATAGATTCTAATGCATTGCGCAATGAACTCAATTACCAAAGAGGTAAAATAATGGCTTTAGTCAATACAGAATCCAATCAACAACTAATTACAGATGTAGTAATAAGATAGATTAAGGTGTAATCAAGATAGTTCCTAATATATTATTTGATTCTAAAATGGTGATATCATTAAAATTAGTAATTCCGTCACCATTTATGTCTGTTGGTAGGTAAACAGGGTATTTACCACTGTTCGTCTTGTGAGTTGAATTATAGCATTGGTGACTACTAATTAATAAATGAAAAATGAGTCCGAAAGCTTTCGGACTGTAACTCGCTTTAATTTGCTCTGCATCCGCTCGCATCTTGAGAGTGAGTTTTTAAAAGGCGTTCCGCCATTTATTTTACTTTATGAAGTTAGCCAGAGGCTTATCAGTACTTTCACTGGCAAGATGCGAGCGAATGCGGAAGTAGTACAATAATTTTGTTTTATGATTTTATTAAACAACGTGTTAATATTGAACGGTAAATAACAAACTAATGTTCAGTTATAAAAAACATGTTTTAAAATTTAATAAGCCTGCAAATACAAGCCGCGGTAGTATGCAAACACATACGGTTTATTACATAATTAAAAAAGAGAAAGATGGGTCGAAAATGGGTATTGGCGAAGCCGCACCATTAATAGGCTTAAGCATAGATGCAGTTGATGATTTTGAAAATCATTTGAATTTAATTTTGACTCAGTTAAATAATGGATTCAATACTTTTCAGGTTGATTTAGAACCTTGGCCTTCTATTCAATTTGGAATTGAAACAGCTTTGTCGGATTTAAAATATGGCGGCTCTCGAAAAATTTGTGAAAACGGTTTTATAACAAATAAACCTATAGCCATAAACGGTTTGGTTTGGATGAATCAAATAGATGAAATGGAAACGGAAGCTTTTCAGAAAGTAGAAGCGGGTTTTAATTGTATAAAATTTAAAATTGGTGCATTGGATTTTGATGCAGAATGCAGATTACTTGAAAGAATTAGGAAAAGATACAATACTTTTAAGTTGGAAATTAGAGTTGATGCAAATGGCGCCTTTGGTAATTTTGATGTATTTGAAAAATTAAAAGAGTTAAAGCGTTTTGACCTGCATAGTATAGAGCAACCAATTAAAACAAGGCAACCAGAAATGATGCAAGAAGTGTGTGCTAAATCGCCTATTAATATTGCATTAGATGAGGAATTAATTGGTTTAAGCAAAGCACAAGTTAAACCACTATTACAATTTATAAAACCACATTATATCATTATAAAACCTACCTTATTAGGTGGATTGGATAATAGTAGTTTTTTTATAGAAAAGGCCAATGAATTAGGAATTGGGTGGTGGGTTACTTCAGCCTTGGAGAGTAATATTGGTTTAAATGCAATTGCCCAGTTTTGTAGTAGCTTAAATACCGAAATCCCGCAAGGTTTGGGAACAGGTAGTTTATATAAAAATAATATAGATAGCCCGCTTACTGTAGGCAATGGATTTATAAGTTATAACATACAAAAGCCATGGAATTTAGAGTTGTTTGGCAATGAAATGAATGATTAAAAACCTGTAAGAGAGCATAAAAAAAGAGGTTGTTCTAACCTCTTTTTTTATGCTCTTTTTAAAACTAGTCAATATACTCACCACGTTTAAGTGTATATTTTTCAATTTTGTTATATAAATGACTACGTTGTATATCAATTTCTAGGGCTGTTTTAGCCACATTCCAACCATTTTTCTTTAGCTTTTCCTCAATAAAAATACGCTCTACATATTCTTTAAAATCTTGCAAAGTACTGAAGCGTTCATAAATATTTTTCTCTTCTTCACGCGCACTTAACGGACTAGCAAATTTTTTTACATCTTCAATAGTAATACGTTGTTGGCCTAGAATAACTAGACGTTCAACCACATTTCGCAATTCACGAATGTTACCGTAATAATCTAGTTTTTTGAGTTCATCTAAGGCCTGTGGTAAAAACATTTTTCTAGGAAAATTATTGTCTTCGCAAACTTCTTTTATAAACTTTTCGGCTAAATTAGGAATGTCTTCTTTCCTGTCGTTTAGTGATGGTACATGAATTAAAATTACACTTAATCGGTGATATAAATCCATACGAAAATTACCGCGTTCAATTTCTTGTAATAAATTTTTATTAGTAGCTGCTACAACTCTTACATCTACATCTATATCTTTATCGCCACCAACACGGGTTATTTTTCCTTCTTGCAATGCGCGTAACACTTTAGCTTGTGCAGCCAAACTCATATCACCTATTTCATCTAAAAACAATGTGCCACCATTAGCTTGCTCAAATTTGCCTATTCGCTGTTTAATAGCCGATGTGAATGCTCCCTTTTCGTGTCCAAATAACTCTGATTCAATTAAATCTGTTGGAATTGCAGCACAATTAACCTCTACAAGCATATTTTTAGCTCGGTTGCTTTTTTCATGAATCCATCTAGCTACCAATTCTTTACCAGTGCCGTTTTCGCCTGTAATTAACACTCTTGCATCAGTAGGTGCTACTTTATCAATAGTACTCATAATGTTTTGAATTGCAGGGCTGTCGCCAATAATTTCGCGAGTTTTCGTCACTTTTCTGCGCAAAACCTTTGTTTCAACAGTTAACGACTTTTTATCAATAGCATTACGAAGTGTAATTAATAAACGATTCAAATCAGGTGGTTTTGAAATAAAATCGTATGCGCCTTTTTTTGTAGCCTCAACTGCTGTTTCAATAGTCCCATTTCCCGAAATCATTATAAACGGAATATCATCATCCATTTCCTGAGCTCTAGTAAGAACTTCTATGCCGTCCATTTTAGGCATTTTTATATCGCAAAGTACAGCTGCATATTCACCTACTTCTAGTTTTTCTAAACCCTCTTCTCCGTTACTAGCTTCATCAACTTGGTAGCTTTCATATTCTAGTATTTCTCTAAGTGTATTGCGAATAGCCTTTTCATCATCAATAATTAAAATTTTACTCATTTTTATTCAATTAGTTGGCTGCAATGTGAGTATTTTATTAGACACTTAAAAGTGTGTTGATATTTGGTTGATTTTTTAAGTCATTTTACTTTTAAGTCCATAGTTAAATAACAAGTAAAAAAAATTAGTTGTATATATTTGTTAGTTGCATAGTTTATAACTTTATTAATTCTTAAAAGGTAATATTTACTTCCATTTCATTTCCATCCCTAACTACTATACCTTTTACTTTATCACCTTTATTGTATTTGCCCAAACATTTCATGTAAGCTTGCATGTCTGCAACTTCATCCGCTCCAAGTTTTATTAATAAATCACCACGTTTTAAACCAGCTAATGAAGCAGGTTTTCCTTCGGTAACGCCATCAATTTTAACTCCTTTACCTTCGTGTAAATAATCGGGCATTATACCTAAAGTAACTTTAAAACTAGCCCCCCCTCCAGTTGTTGAATGGGTATCTTTTGTTTTGGTAAATACCAGTTTTGGTTCTTCCTCTAAATTATAAATTAGGTTATAAATGTACTTTAAAACCGCCAATTCGCCTTTATAATTTATTAGGTGGTCGTCATCACTTGGTTTGTGATAATCGTAATGTGTGCCAGTAAAAAAGTGAAGTACAGGTACACCAATATTGTAAAACGAAGTATGATCGCTAGCACCAACGCCACTTTCTGATAATTTGGGCTTGATTCCATCAATATTTATTTTGGCTAAAGCTGTATTCCAAGTAGGTGAAGTTCCCACACCATCAATAGCAAAAGTGTTTTTAGTACTATCCAATCTGCCAAGCATATCCATATTAATCATATAGTTAATTTTGGTGCTATCAATGGTTGGATGTTTGCAAAAATAGTTAGAACCTAAAAGTCCTTCTTCCTCGCCACTAAAGGCAATGAATAAATAATTGTATTTACTTAAATGTGCTTTTTTTATAATTTCGGCTAATTCAATCAATGCAGCAGTTCCACTGGCATTGTCATCGGCTCCATTATGAATTTGTGGTTTTTCGTTTTCGGTTTTGCGGTAGGTTGAGCCACCTAATTCGTTATATCCCAAATGGTCGTAATGAGCACCAATTACTACTGTTTGCGGAGCTTTATTGTTTAAGAATGCAATTACATTATGGCCAGTTAACGTTCTGGTGATGGTATCAATATTTAATTCAACCGAAGCATTGTCAAAGTTGAGTGTATCTAATTTGTTTAAATGTGATAAAAAATAAACGGGAATTTTATAAAAATTAGGTTTGAAAAATGGCTTGAAATCAGGTTCTAGCACTTCTTGGTGTTGGTTAATAATAATTACAGCTTTGGCACCTAAAGCTATGGCTGTATCAATTTTATTTTCCAAACTCACTTTATTGTTTTCGCTATTTGGGTCAGCTAGTTTGTAAACCAATATTTTACCATCTAAGCTTTTTTTGTTTAGATAATCAGCATTATTGCCTGCCCCTAGCCAAGTGGTTTTACCTTTTACTTTACCTACATTACTTTGGCTTAATGGGTAAAAATTGGTAGGATTTATGCCACCTAATGTTAGTTCAAAGCTTTTTTTGCTCATGGCAAACGTAACATTATTGAATGATAATTTATTTAAGGTAAAGGTTTGTAAAAAGCTGCCATCATTGCCTTTTCCTATTAAACCCAACGATTGGAAATTATCAATTAAAAACTCATAGGCTAGTTTTTCACCATGACTACCCATAAGTCGTCCTGCTAGTCTATCGCTGGCCAAATAACTTAAATTTTGCTCAAGCGAGTTGATAATATCCTCATCCGACTTGATAATTTTTTGGGCAAAAACATTGCCAAATAAACTAAATAATAGAATTAAGACTAAGTATTTCATATATAACTTTTATTAAAATAATGGATGCAAAAGTTGCAAACGTAATTCTGATGGTTTGAGATTTTGATTTTTGAGCAGTTTTAACTCCCAATTGAGCAAAAAGAAAAGTACCTGCAATTAATGGCAAGGAAATAGGTAAAAATATGTATCCGAATTGCCAATTGCTTATATAAGTTTGGGGCTTGGCGTTTAAGTTTAAAATGCCAATTACAATGGCAAAACCAAATATAACACCTGTAGAAATAGCGCTTGCTTTTTTAATATCTAACTTTATCCATTCGGTAAAAACGGGTGTCATTATAACTCCACCTCCTAAGCCCGACATAGCTGTAACAATTCCTGCAAAAGCTCCTGTAATATTGTATTTGTAATTGTTTGATTTTGTTTCAGTAGAAGCTTCCACTTTTGGTTTTGGCATAAACATTTTTACCACTACAAAAATTAACATGGTAAGGAAAAAATATAAAAATACGCTTCTGCTATACCATGTACCATTGTTTATTAAAGTATGTAAAACTATTACACTAACTATTCCTGGCAACATGGTTTGTAGGGTTTCTTTTAAAAAGAAATTGCCCATTTTAAACTGCTTATAACTGGCTACTGCTGCCGAAAATATGATGATAAATAACGAATTAGCCAAAACAGCTTTTACCAATTCATTGCCTGTACCAAAATATTTTGAAAGAAAATAATCAAGAATGGGAACGTAGATAATACCGCCACCAATTCCTAAAAATCCTGACATAAAACCACCTAAAGATCCAAATAAAAATAGAATGATAAAATCTGTAATTGATAACATTTTTGAAAGTAATTAAATGTTATTTTACAGTAGTTAATATTTGGTTGTAGCGCAGCTTATCTGCAAATACTTTTAAAGCTTCTTGCACATCTTGGTCGTTATCAAAACCGGCTTCAATTCTGCCTTTTTGGTAAAAATACCTTCTCACTATTTCTTCTTCTAAAAGCTCAATTATTTCTTCTTTATTTTTTTCAATATCGGCCGCTTTATCGTGGTTAACACTTTGTTTCATGGCTTCCAATTGAGATTTAATGGCATCAAAGTATTTTTCTTCTTCGGCTTTCTTTTTTACTTCAAGTAAGGCTGTTTCTGTTGCGGTGTTGTAAGCATAATCTTTGTTAGCTATAAATGCTTTAAAATCGGCAAAATCGCTTTCTTTTAGTTTAAATGATTTGGCATCGCCAATACTCGAATTTTTATTTCTAAATTGTGTAGCAAAATCAAAAATGAGTTGTTTATAGATTAAACTTTCAGCAATTTTCGACAATGGTTTTTGTTCCACTTTAATATCTGGGTCCACTCCGCCACCATCAAATACTTTACGACCAATTTTGGTTTTAAATGCTTTTTTCAAACTATCTGCCACACTGCCCACACTGCCATCTTCGTTTCTATGCGAATAATCTAATGCTTGAATACATCTGCCACTTGGAGTGTAATATTTTGCAGTAGTAATTTTTATTTGGGCATTGTAATTTAGTGGTCTTGTAGATTGAACCAAACCTTTTCCAAAAGTTTTTTGCCCAATTACAATTCCTCTATCTAGGTCTTGAATGCTACCACTTACAATTTCGGAAGCTGATGCTGAACCACGGTTGGTTAAAACTACTAAAGGAATATTTTCGTCAGTGCTTGGGTTTAAAGTTCTATACGATTTTTCCCATTCTTTTACTTTGCCTTTAGTAAATACTACTTCTTGCCCTTGCGGAATAAATATGTTTACAATGTTAACTGCTTCGTGTAACAAACCACCTGGATTGCCGCGCACATCTAAAATCACATTTTTAAGATTATTGTTTTTCTTTAATTCTAACAAAGCATCGCGTACTTCTTTGCCCGCATCGTTGGTAAAACCGGTTAATTTAATAATCCCAGTTTCGCTGTTTACCATGCCATAATAAGGCACATTTTTTACTTTTATTTCCTCGCGTAAAATTGATTTTTTTATCTCTACTTCATTGCGTTTAATGGTAATATTTACTTTGGTTCCTGCTTGTCCTTTGAGTAATTTACTCACTTCGGAAGTGCTTTTGCCTTTACTGCTTTTGCCTTCTATTTCTACTATAATATCGCCCGGTAATAAACCTTCTTTTTGAGCAGGATAACCTTCGTAAGGATCGGTAATAACCACATAATCGCCTTTCATACCAATTTGTGCACCAACACCACCGTACTGGCCGGTCATTTGAAAACGGAAATCTTCGGCTTCAGCTTCACTGATATAATTGGTGTAAGGATCAAGCGTATTTAACATTTCGTCAATCGCTTTTTTAGTTAATTTACCTGCATCTATTTCATCTACATAATACGTATTTATTTCTTTGAAAACCGATGAAAACAAATCCATGTTTTTCGATATTTCAAAATAAGTATCAGTAGCCTTAAATGAAATAAGCCCTAAAAATGCAAATGCAATTACCAATTTATACCTTTTAACTTTTGAAAGCATATTTTTTAAATAAATCATGGCAGCAATATAAATAACATTGAACAACAAATAGAACCACTCAAAAAAAATTATGCTAATATGATAATAGTTCTTGAAAGGGAAAGATTAAACTATAATACTCAATATTTCAATGTATTATATTTTCATTGGAAGCTATTTTTGTGAATTATAAATTGCTTTAAAACAGTTTAATATATTTGCTCAATTTTTATAGAAACTCATTTTTATGTTAACATTACAAAACAAAACAATTTTAATTACTGGTGCTAGTCGTGGAATTGGCAAAGGAATAGCCACTTATTTAGCTAATTTAGGTGCTGATATAGCTTTTACTTATGCTAGTTCGGTTGAAAAAGCCAATGCTTTTGAGGCAGAATTAAATGCTTTAGGAGTTAAGGCAAAAGGATATCAAAGTAATGCGGCTGATTTTGCTGCTAGCGAATCTTTGGTAGACGAAGTGGTAAAAGAATTTGGTAAAATTGATGTATTGGTTAACAATGCTGGTATTACCCGCGATAATTTATTGATGCGCATGAGCGAAGCACAATGGGACGAAGTGTTAGACACCAACTTAAAATCGGCATTTAACATGACCAAAGCTGTTACCAAATATATGATGAAAGCCAAACAAGGTTCTATTATCAATATTACTTCTGTAGTTGGTATTACAGGAAATGCAGGCCAAGCTAATTATGCTGCATCAAAAGCAGGTATGATTGGTTTTACTAAATCGGTAGCTAAGGAATTAGGAAGCCGCAATATCCGTTGCAATGCCATTGCTCCAGGCTTTATTGAAACCGAAATGACTGATGCTTTAAATGCTGATGTAAAAGCAGAATGGATTAAAGGAATTCCTTTAAAACGTGGCGGAAGTACGGTAGATGTGGCCAATTGTGTTGCATTTTTAGCAAGCGAACTTTCAGCCTATATTACTGGCCAAACTATTAATGTTTGCGGTGGTATGGTGATGTAAATTTTTGAAAAATTTTATCAAGTTAAGGTAAGTCATTCCGTAGGAATCTCCTTTATACTCTTTGGTGCTTAGCTATTGGTGAGTATGAAAAAAAGCTAGGAAGATGCTAACAGCAGGACTACTTTTTTATATCCTATTTCAATTCGTCAAGCTGAGGAACGAAGCATCTTTATAGGTATTTAGTTTCTTAGGATGTAACAAATGATAAACACAATAAACGTCATTGCGAACGTAGTGAAGCAATCTCAAGTCAATCTAAAGTGAGATTGCTTCGTTCCTCGCAATGACTTAAAATTAACTCAATAACACATTGTACAATTTAAGCGCAGAATTTTCACTTTGGTTTATACCTTTATGCCTTGTTTTGGCTGCGGGTATATCGTGGTTTTTATATTTTAAAAATCCTTTAAATATTGAAAACAAATGGATAAAATGGAGTTTAAATTTACTTCGTTTTTTGAGTGTTTTTATGTTGCTTTTTTTATTGTTAGGGATATTAATTAAATCGACCAACAAACAAGTAAAAAAACCAATAATAGTAATTGCTGCCGATAACAGTGAATCAATTATTACCAATAAATTTGGTGCAGAATACAAGTCCAATTTGCAAAATAAAATTAACCAATTGGTTAATAATTTAAAAGATGACTACGAGGTTAAAACCATTGCTTTTGGTAATGAAATTCAGCCAGATTCTGCTTTAACTTTTAAACAAAAACAAAGTAATTTAGAGGCTGTACTGAACGAAATTGAAAACAACTACAGTAACCAAAATTTAGGTGCTGTTATAATGGCCACCGATGGGATTTATACCAAAGGAAATAGTCCGCTTGAAAGTGCTAAAAACTTAAAAGTGCCCTTTTACACTATCGCCTTAGGCGATAGCAATCAGCAGCGCGATGCATTGATAAAAAATGTACGTTATAACCAAATAGTTTTTGCTGGAAATGAGTTTGAAGTAGAAATAGATTTGGCTGCTTTCGATTTTTTAAATCAACCTAGTTTGGTTCAAATAAGCCATAAAGGGCAAAGTGTTTTTAAGCAAAATATTACCATTGATAATAAAACATTTTTTAAAACCATAAAAGCTAAACTGCCTACTAGTACAGAAGGTTCCCAACATTTTACAGTAAATATTACCAAACAAAACAATGAAATTAGTTATGTAAATAATCAGTTTGATTTTTTTGTGGATGTAATCAAATCGAAACAAAAAATATTGATAGTGGGCTTGTGTCCGCATCCTGATTTAAGTGCTTTAAAACAAGCCATCAATCAAAATCAAAATTACGAAGCAAGCATTGTTTTATTCAATGAAGCAAGCAATGATTTGATAAAAAAATACGATGTGGTAATTGCCCATCAACTACCTGGATTTAGGAACGAAGCCATGCCTTTGGTAAAATACATGATAGATAGCAAAACACCTTGTTTCTTTGTATTGACCAATCGCACAGGATTTCCGCAGTTGAATCAACTGCAAAGCAGTTTGCAATTTTCGGCTTCGCAAAATACATCTACAGCCGCTACTGCTGGGTTTAATGCAGCTAACAGTTCGCTTTATTTTGATGAAACAACAGCTAAACAAATTGCAGATTTTCCACCTTTGCAAGTAGCTTATGGAAAATACAGTTTAAATGCACAATCGCAGTTGGTTTTAAAACAGCAAATTGGCTATGTATTAACCAACGAGCCTATGTTAAGCATTGATAATGCTAGTAATTTGGCGTTTTTAATGGGTGAAGGTTTTTGGAAATGGCGTTTATTTGATTTTGATAAAAACAACTCGCAAGTAATAACCAGCGATTTAATAGCCAAGGTTATTCAATCCATAGCTTTAAAAGCCGATAAAAGTTTTTTTAAAGTAAAACCCATTAAACAAAAATTTGATGAAGGCGAAAATATAGTTTTTGATGCACAGATTTATAACCAAAGTTATGAGTTACAAAACTCTGAAGACATTTCGTTAATTATAAAAAATGCACAAGGCAAACAGTTTGATTACAGCTTTAGTAAAATTGATAAATCCTATACGGCTAATTTAGGTCAATTGCCTGTGGGAACTTATACTTACAGTGCTAAAAGCATCAATCAAAAAGAAACAAAATCGGGTAATTTTATAGTACAAGCATTGCAAGCTGAATTAACCCAAACGCGCGCTGATTATCAATTATTGAATACCTTGGCAAACGATACCAAAGGCCAATTTTACACCTATGCCAATATGGATAAAATATCAGAAAATATTACTGCAAACGAAAATATTCAAGCAGTAAGTTATACTAATTCAAAGCTAGATGAGTTAATCAATAACAAATGGATTTTCTTTATTATTTTGTTGTTATTGAGCATGGAGTGGTTTATTAGAAAATGGAACGGAAGCATTTAAGATAATGCGGAGTTCGAATTGCGGAATGCGAAGTGAAAGTAACTATGTTTTAACAATCAGTTTACTCTAACAAAATCCTATTTACTGATTTTAGTCGTTAGTTTTATTTTGTTTAAATCTTATTTTCGCAACGCAAAAAATATAAAATACATGAAAACAGTTGATTCAATTAATTTTAGTGGTAAAAAAGCACTTGTCCGTGTTGATTTTAATGTGCCTTTAGATAAACAAACACTTGCTGTAACTGACGATGCGCGCATACGTGCTACAGTGCCAACTATTAAAAAAATATTGGCCGATGGTGGTTCTTGTATTTTGATGAGTCATTTAGGTCGTCCACTTAAAAAATTAAAAGAAGACGGAACAGTTGATTTTGAAAAACACTCGTTAAAACATGTCATTGCCACTGCATCTGAATTATTTGGTGCAAATGTTCAGTTTGCCAACGATTGTATTGGTCAAGAGGCGATTGATAAGGCTGCAAATTTAAAAGCTGGCGAAATTTTATTAGTAGAAAATTTACGTTTTTATAAAGAAGAGGAAAAAGGTGATGTAGGCTTTGCTGAAAAGTTAAGCAAACTTGGGAATGTGTATGTAAACGATGCATTTGGAACTGCTCACAGAGCACATGCAAGCACAGCTATTGTTGCTCAGTTTTTCCCAACTGAAAAATGCTTTGGTTATGTAATGGCAAACGAAGTAGCTAATGCCGAAAAAGTAATGAAAAATGCTGAGCGTCCGTTCACTGCCATTACAGGTGGTGCTAAGGTTTCTGATAAATTATTAATCATCGAAAATTTAATCAATAGCGTTGATAACATCATTATTGGCGGTGGTATGGCCTATACTTTTTTAAAGGCACAAGGCTACGAAATTGGTTCATCGCTTTGCGAAGATGATAGATTGGAACTTTGCTTAGATTTATTGAAAAAAGCAGAAGCCAAAGGTGTAAAACTTTTATTGCCTGCCGATTCTGTGGTAGCTGATAAATTTGCAAACGATGCCAATATTAAAAATTGTAGCAACCATAAAATTGAGACAGGTTGGATGGGTTTAGATATTGGAACAGAAGCTAGCCAAACCTTTGCCGATGTAATTAAAAACTCTAAAACCATATTATGGAATGGTCCAATGGGCGTTTTTGAAATGAGCAATTTTGAAAATGGAACAAAAAGCGTTGCCATTGCAGTGGTAGAAGCTACTAAAAATGGTGCATTTAGCTTAATTGGTGGTGGCGATAGTGCTGCTGCAGTTGCTAAATTTGGTTTTGAAGACCAAGTAAGTTATGTGAGTACTGGTGGTGGTGCATTATTGGAGTATTTTGAAGGGAAAGAATTACCTGGGATAGCTGCCATTAACAACTAATTGCCTCTGGCTGCTGGCAGCTAGCCTCTAGCCAAAAAAATTAGTTAAGAAAAGAGTAAAATAATTTAAACAAATAAAAATTAGCCAGCTGCCAGAAGCTAAAAAAGTAAAAACAATTATAATATATTAACAAACAGCCAGCGGCCAGAAGCTAGCGGCTAGAAGCAAGAATATGACATACAGAATAGAACACGATACCATGGGCGAGGTGCAAGTGCCTGCCGAAAAATATTGGGGTGCACAAACAGAGCGTAGCCGCAACAACTTTAAAATTGGTCCTGAGGCCAGCATGCCAAAGGAGATTATTCACGCATTTGCTTACCTTAAAAAAGCTGCTGCACATGCCAATACCGATTTAGGTGTATTACCTGCTGAAAAACGTGATTTGATTAGCAAAGTTTGTGATGAAATTTTAACTGGAATGCACGATGGAGAGTTTCCATTGGTAATTTGGCAAACTGGTAGTGGTACACAAAGCAACATGAACTCAAACGAGGTAATTGCTAACCGCGCACACGTTTTAAATGGAGGAAATTTATTAGATGAAAACAAAGTATTGCATCCAAATGATGATGTAAACAAATCGCAATCAAGTAACGATACTTTCCCTACTGCTATGCACATTGCGGCATACAAACAAACGGTAGAAATTACATTGCCTGGTTTGACTTTATTGCGCAATACATTAGATAAAAAAGCAAAAGATTTTAAGAATATTGTTAAAACAGGTAGAACCCATTTTATGGATGCTACACCTTTAACTTTAGGTCAAGAATTTAGTGGTTATGTGCAACAATTAGATAACTCAATCAGATGCATCAATAGTGCATTGACTATGATTTTAGAATTGGCTTTGGGTGGCACTGCGGTAGGAACTGGTTTAAACGCTCCAAAAGGTTATGATGTATTGGTAGCTAAAAAAATTGCTGAATTTACAGGCTTTCCATTTGTTACTGCTCCAAATAAGTTTGAAGCATTGGCAGCTCACGATGCAATGGTTGAGTTAAGCGGTGCATTAAAACGTACAGCAGTTTCATTGATGAAAATTGCCAACGATATTCGCATGTTATCATCTGGCCCACGTAGTGGAATTGGCGAAATTATCATTCCTGATAACGAACCAGGTTCATCTATTATGCCAGGCAAAGTAAATCCAACACAGCCAGAAGCAATGACCATGGTTTGCGCCCAGGTTATTGGAAACGATGTGGCAGTTACTGTTGGTGGTATGAACGGACATTTTGAATTAAATGTTTTCAAACCAGTTATGGCAGCAAACGTATTACAAAGTGCACGTTTAATTGGAGATGCTTGCGTTTCGTTCAACGATAAATGTGCCATTGGTATTGAAGCCAATAACGATATTATTCAACGTCATTTAGAAAATTCATTGATGTTAGTTACCGCTTTAAACCCTCATATAGGTTACGAAAAAGCTGCTAAAATTGCTAAAAAAGCACATAAAGAAAACAAAACTTTACGAGAGGCAGCAGTGGAATTAGGTTACTTAACCAGCGAAGAATTTACAGCTTGGGTTAAACCAGAAAATATGGTTGGAAACTTATAGTTATAAAAATTAATATGTAAAAACGCACCGTATTTCGGTGCGTTTTTTTTGCCCTGATTTTACTATTATTGCATCTAATTAATATGCTAAAACTAATTAAACTTTTAATACTGCTTATTTTATTAGCAATTACACCTGCACTTCAGGCGCAACAAGAGGATATTATAGATTCAACAATTGCAGATGATGAAGAACGACCAGTTAAAGTTTTACCAGATGATAAGTACAAATTTGGTATAAAAATAGGAGGACAATTTAGTACTATCATCGGTGCAGAGAATGAAAACAATACCCTGAGATTTGGGGTGAATGGAGGGTTGTATGTGCGAAAAAAATTCAGGAATGAAAAGTGGGGATATCAAATTGAATTAAATGGAAGTTTACGTGGCAGTAATTATAATTCAACCAAAGATGATTACAGTGCTTTGCGATTAGTTTATGTTGATTTGCCAACTTATCTTTTTGTAAATTTAACAAAAGACCAAAACCAAAAGGTTTTAGTAGGACCACAATTTTCTTATTTACTCTCATCATCCTTATATAAAGGAACTTCAAATTTGGCCTATAATCAAGAGCCTAGTTTAGTTAATCATGATATTTTAGCTTGTGCGGGATATCAAATTAGGCTTGGGCATGTGTCTATTCAAAGTGTATTTAAGTTTGGTTTTGTCAATATAAATAATGGTTTATTGGCAGAGGCTACTCCAAAGAACAAAGGACAAAATATGAATAATATTTTATTTGAAGTGAACTTACTATTTTAAAATAAGAATTAATAAAGTGACTAAACAAGAACTCATTCAGCAAATTAAGTTAAAGAAAAGTTTTTTATGTGTAGGGTTAGATAGTGATTTAACTAAAATCCCGAAGCATTTATTAACCACCGAGGATCCAATTTTTGAGTTCAATAAAGCCATTATTGATGCCACAAAAGATTATTGTGTAAGCTATAAAATTAATACTGCTTTTTACGAAGCTGAAGGAATAAGTGGTTGGCAAAGTATGGCTAAAACATTGGCTTATATACCTGAAAATATTTTAACAATTGCAGATGCAAAACGTGGAGATATTGGTAACACAAGCAACATGTATGCAAAAGCATTTTTTGAAAAAATGAACTTTGATGCAATAACACTTGCGCCCTACATGGGTAATGATAGTTTGGCGCCATTTTTTGAACATAAAAATAAATGGGGGATTGTGTTGGCATTAACCAGTAACGCAGGAAGTTCCGATTATGAACAGCAAAAAATTGAAGGTGAATTTTTATACGAACATGTAATAAAAAACACTTGTAAATTAGCATCAGATGAGCAATTAATGTTTGTAGTTGGTGCTACCAAACCGCAAGATTTTACCACCATTAGAAAGCATGCTCCTTCACACTTTTTGTTGGTTCCGGGTGTGGGTGCACAAGGAGGTAGTTTAGCCGAAGTTGTGAAGTATGGAAAAACAAATGAAATTGGTTTGTTAATCAATGCTTCTAGAAGCATTATTTATGCAAGCAATGGAGTTGATTTTGCTGAGGCAGCCAAAGCAGAAGCTAAGAAAATGGCTTTAGAAATGAGCGAATATATTTAGTTAATTCCTTACAGTTATTACCCAATTATCCGAAATTTTATTCTTTGGATTTTCGGGTAAAACAAATGCATTAATCACTGAAGTTGCCATTCCAATTCCTAAGGAAAGGAACACTGTTTGCCATGTTTCTAATTGGGTATTCCTGAACAAATCGATGGTGCCAAAAAATGTACCTAACATAATAGTAGAAGATAAAAAACTTTTTCCTAAAGTTCTACCTGCGGTAATTCGCCTAAAAGCTACAATATCTTTGATATCAACGACTCTATAATTGGGTTCAAATTTTTTACTCAGTTTCTGAGCCCAAACGGGTGGTTCATCGGCCTCATGTCCTAAAACTATGTTGGAATCACTGATTTCTGTTACAATATTTTTTACATAAAATAGCTGATTGTTATAGCCTTTAAATTTAATTGAAAGTGTTTGACCAACGCTTACCTCAATGGTTTCGTTGGTTTTTGTATTCAAAAAAATCAAACTTTTTTGAGCAAAAATTTGGCTACAGAAAAGAAAAATAATGATAACGTTTAATAGAGTTTTTTTCATAAACAAATGGGCTAATTATTATTCAAAATATGAAATCCAATTTCACAATTTAAACATTTTTTGTTGGCGCAATATTCATTTTTTAATTGTAACAATGCTTGTGTTTGTGCTGCATTTTGTGCTTTTATTTTTAAGCCTTCCCAAAAAGTAACAATATTGTTTTTTTCAGGGCTTAATTGTTCCAACCAATTTACTGCCTTATCACATTTTGATTCATCAAATCGTAGCTTGCCATATAAAAACACAATGGGAACAACTGTATTGATAATAATGGTATTGATAGCCGATTTACCCAAGTCGGTTTTTACTGCATCAAAATCATGGTTACTTAATTCGCTTAAATGAATTAAATGGATGTGTTTTAGTTGATATAAGCTTTGTAAATCTTTGATGGTTTCAACGGCTAAAATCTTTGAAAACAAGTGACTGCTTTGGTATAGGAGTGCGGCAAATTGCATCAGCCTAATAGTTGGGAAATTACCTGGACGCATTTTTCCAAACTTCCAAATAGATTTATCAATACTCACTAAGTCATATTTTTTTTGGAGGTAAAAGTACTCTTTTTGTAAAAATTTTAAGTAATCATCTTTTAACTCTTTATCAAAAAAACCTGCAGTACCAAGGACCAACGCCTCTATTTGACTTAGTTTGTCTTTGTGTTTTGCAATTATTTGAAGTGGCAAATTTTTGGCCAACCATTCAAAAGCTTGTTCATTGGTTTTTTGTCCAAAATATTGTGCTGTTAGCACATAAAAAGTCTGTTCCCAATTGTTGTTATTGGCTTTTAGCAAAGTTTCAATTCTGCCAGATTTATTTTCCAATCGCTCAAATACTAACCTATGAAGCCAATGGTTCAGTTTAAATTCATTTGGTAAATTAAATATGGGTTCGCAAGGAATTTCATTTTTTTGCTGCTGAAGTATTTGGTATTTATTTAACAGTTTTGGATTTAAATAATTTTTAAGTTCCAAAGTTAACAATGGAAGATTATGGTGGTCAAAAATGGGTTTGTCGTTTTCATAAACTACATGTAAAATTACATTTTCGTATTTTTTATCTCCTGTATGTTTATGGTTAAGCCAATCGCTTGCTTTGATGTGAATTTCAATATTTCCTACCAAAATTTCATTGTCAATTTTTATTTTAGCATTAAAAAAATCTGGTCCTGCATCATGGTTTAAAGTCCCAACACTTATTATTTCAATAGGATTTTTATCTGATAATAGGAGGTTTTGCTTGAGTAGAATCTTGCTTTGCCAAATAAAATGTAATAAATCTTCTTTCATATAAATTTTGATATGGCAAGATATAAATTTTGTTATTTTTATTTAAGTTAAAAATGCTAACTTTTAATTTACAATACCATATTACTTTTATAGTATTAAAAGTTTTACATTGCATAGCTTTTTAAATGGCAAAATTATGTTTAAAAAAATTTTACTTAACTTAGGTTTTTGTGCAGTTGCTATTGCATCACATGCACAAGCATTGCTTCCTACATCATGGAATTTTTCAAACCCTCCTATTTCTTCGCCTCCCACAGGCTGGACTTTAGGCCTTGGTACAAACGGAAATTTAACTTATGCTTTTGGAATAGGTGATGCTCTTTCATGCAGATTAGATGCAACTGGCGAATTTGTAATAATTAATATTACTGATAAACCAGGTGAGTTAAGCTATTATTTGAGTCCACAAAATGCTGGTGCTGCTTGGGGTGGTCAATTTGATATACAAGAAAGTAATAATGGTACAAATTGGTCAACCGTACGCTCAATTACAACTAAGCCATCTACTACTACTAATTTTACTGGTGGTAAATACATCGAAACAAACTTAAAAACTACAACTCGTTTCATTAGGTTTTTTTATACAACTAAACTTCCGGGTGGAGTTGCAGGATCACCGGGTGGAAATATGGCTTTGGATAGTGTTTTAATTAAAGCGGCTCCAATTGCCTCAATACCAACTATTCAGGTTTCAAGAAATAACCAAATTATTGCAAATAACACGCAAAATGTAATTGGCAATAATTCAACATTTACATTTAAAGTAAAAAATGTTGGCTTATCAGATACATTAAGTATTGATAGTATTAATTTTACAGGTTCAAGCGCTGGTTTATATAGTGTAACTAATTCTTTTCCAATTAAAGTTGCTGCAAACGACTCAACTACCATTAATTGTACACTAAATACTGCCGGAAATGGAAGCAGATTGGCAACTATCAATATTTATAATAATGATATTGATAAAACCAAGTTTACAGTTAATTTATATGGAATAGCTGGTAACTTGGCTACTGAACCTAGTTTCAAATCTGCCAATTTAAGCTTTTTAAATGTAACTGCTTATGGAATGAATGTAACTATAGAGGATACCAATTTAACTACAGAAAACTACATGGTTTTACGTAAAATAAATGGAACAATTTCTGAAATTCCAGTAGATGGAGTTACCTACCAAAGGGGAGATTATATAGGTGATGCACAGGTAGCTTATGTAGGAAAAATAGGTTCTTTTAAGCCCACTTATGTTTTAGCAAATAACAATTATAGTTATGCTGTTTTTTCATTTAACGGACCATCAAGTTATGAAAATTATTTAACAAGTAGTTTTAATTCTAGTACTGTGCAATCAATAGCAGGAAATGCAGGTACATACTACAATAATATTAATCCTTTATTAAGTACGTTTTTAACCAATTTAAGTGCAAAGGTAAATGTGCACGATACTGTATTTTACAGTAATTATATTTCTACGGTAATCACCAATTTTTTAGGCAGAGATACTTCAGCAGGAAAAAAAGTGGTAAATTGTGTTTACACAGGTATTCCATACATTTATAATGAACCTTTTGTGTGGAATGCAAATGGAAGCACAGGAATTTTAACAAGAGAACATACTCGTGCACAAAGCACCATGCCAAGTAATAATGCTACGCAAAATCCAAATTGGCCTCGCAGTCCATCAAACCTTGAATTACCTGAATACAATGATTTACATAATTTATTTCCAGCACATCAAACTTTGGCTAACGCGCCACGTTCTAATAATCCTTTTGCAGAGTGTGTAACTGTTACTTCTACTTCTCCATCTGGTTTTGGTAAATTAGGAAAAGATGGTACGGGTAAAACTGTTTACGAACCCAAAGATTCACAAAAAGGTGATTTGGCTCGCGCCATGTTTTATATGTGTGTAGCGTATAATGGAGTTAATGGAAATATCTGGACTTTACCAGCTGACCAAGATTTAACAGTTTTAATGAAATGGCATCAACAAGATCCACCAAGTGATGAAGAAATTGCTCGTCATGAATACATAGCTTCCATTCAAAAAAATCGTAATCCATTTATTGATAATCCTAGTTGGGCTAACTTGATTGACTTTAAAACTATGACTTTAATTCAAACCAAAGTTTTAGCACTTAATACACCTAATGGTGGCGAAAATTTAGTAGCAGGAAAATCTACCAATATTACTTGGTTGGCTGCAAATATTACCGGTAAAGTAAAATTAGAATACACCACTAATGGAACTGACTTTATTTTTATTGATTCTGTTAATGCTAGTACTGCAACTTATGCATGGACTGTCCCTGCTAATGCTACAACTACTGCAAAAATTAAAATTACAACTTTAGATAATGCTAACTCTGATTTAAGCAATGCTAACTTTACCATTAATATTCCTACTTTAAAATTGTTAACTCCAGTTGCAAACGAAATTTGGAAAGAAACCGAAGTAAAAACAATTACTTGGCAAAGTACTTTTGTAGATTCAGTTTCTGTTAAACTTGTAATAAATGGTGTTACTGAATTATGGAAGAAAAAGGAATTAGCAAGCAAAGGAAGTTATACATTAACCGTTCCTTTTGCAAATACTGCAAATGCTAAAATATTTATTAATGAAATTGACGGAAATTTAAAAGATAGTAGCGCTACCTTTACAATCCAGCCTTCAATTGGTGTAAACGAAGTTTCAAACGCTAATTTTAACATTTATCCTAACCCAAGTAATGGAACTATTTTCTTCACCACTGATTTAAATTTACAAAATGCTTCATTCGAAATATTTGATGTTACAGGTAAATTAATTATCAAAGATGAATTGAATAAAACCAATTCAATTGCTATTCCTTCTAAAGGAATTTTTGTGTTAAAGGCAATGGTTGATGGTAAATCAATTATTAGAAAAATAGTAGTAGAATAAATTTAATTTCACTCAATAAAAAAGCCATTACAATAATTTTGTAATGGCTTTTTTATTGAATTCTTTTTATAAATAATTATTTACTTCCATGCTTTTACTATCAAACCTGTTCCAGTGCTGTGTTTCATATTGGTATCTAAATAATTTAATATAAAACTGATAGGGAAGGTGATGATATAATAAAACGGTAAAATTAAAAAGAAAATTTTGCTTGTGTTTAGCATTAACATAGGGTATTTCATACTTAGTTTCCAAGCTATTTTACCCGGATTGCCATAGCTGTAAAGTATTTCCATTTTTTCGAAACCTGCTTTTTTCAATTTTTCGGCCATTTCGGCTACAGGATAACCATCGCGAACGTGCTCGCCAATAAAGCTTTCGCCTGTTTCTTCGTGCACATCGCTACCACCTTGGTCGCTTGGTGTACTAATTAAAAGCATTGCGCCAGGTTTCATAGCTTGGTGGTAGTTGGTAAATACATCTACATCTTCTAAAATATGCTCCATTACATCTACACAAAGTACTAAATCGTATTTATTGGTAGCAAAAGGTTTTGTTAAATCGGCAAATTGAAATTTAGCATTGCTTAAACCTACTTTTCCAAAAAACTCGTTGCAATCAGCAATTTGTTTTTCCATAACATCTAATGAGTCGATGGTGTATTGGTTTTTATGTTTTGCTAAAAAATAACTGTATTGGCCAAAACCTGAACCTGCATCACAAATTAAAGCTTTAGGATTATTGTTTATCCAAGTTTTTAATTCGCGGTGAATATGCCAACTGCGAAGTAATAATAAATCTAAAAGGCTGTAAAATATTTTACGTAAAATGGTGAATTTGTTAAATACAATTCCTAGGTCTTTTTTTATTGGATCGTAATTCATTAGGTTAAAATGCTGTGTATATTTTTATAATTAATTTTATTTTCCTTTTTTCTCGTCTTCGTCTTTTACTTTTTGCATTACCTTTTCCATATGGAAAACATAATCTAAACTTTCGTCAACAAAAAAAGTAAGTTCAGGAACAATACGCGCTTGGTTTTTAATTTTAGAAGCCAACCTGCGTCTAATTTCTTTGTTGTTAAAGTTTATTAAATCGAGCAATTCTGTTTTATTACTAGAATTTAAAAAACTTAAAAACACTTTTGCATAACCTAAATCGGGCGAAATTTCCACCTTACTTATGGTAATAAATGCATTATTAAATGAACCACTTTCTTTTAAAAATATATCAGCCAAATGCTGTTGTATAATGCCTGCAAATTTTTCTTGACGAATACCCATAACTAAAATAATAGCTACAAATATAAGCAGCCAAATGTGAAATAGCTATTTTTACTGATTATTGGTTTTTATATTCTTTAATATTTATAGTTTTCTAATAAGCATTAGTCCATCGCGAAGCGGTAAAAGAATATTTTCTACTTTGTTATCTGTTGTAATTTTTTGGTTTAAATGATGCAAGATTTTAGTGTCTTTATCTTTTTCTAATGCTTTTTCGTTTAACACCTTTCCGCTCCAAAGCACATTGTCTAGTAAAATATATGCTCCCGAAGGAATTATCTCCACAACCAAATCGTAGTATCTTTCGTAATTCGGCTTGTCGGCATCAATAAAAACCAAATCAAAAGGGTGGTTTAAAGTTCTAATTATTTGGTATGCATCGCCAATTATATGTCTAATTTTGGTTTTCATTCCGGCCTTTTCAATGTATTCGTTTACCAAATCTTCATTTTCGGGATTAACATCAATTGTAAATAATTTTCCATTTTCTTGCAAACCTTCGGCAAGGCAAAGAGCCGAATAGCCAGTATAGGTGCCAATTTCTAAAATGTATTTAGGCTTAATCATATTACTAATCATGCTTAAAAAGCGACCTTGAAAATGCCCACTTATCATGCGGGGTTGCAAAATATTGGCATTAGTATGTCGGTTTAAATTTTTTAAAACCTCATTTTCTTGGCTTGAGTGATTATCGCAATATGCTTGTAAATCCTCTGGAATTAATTCAAAACTCATAAAGCAAAAGTAATATTTTGCTTGAATTAGGCTAAAATACTAACATTAGTCACTTTCAATTTTGATGCATGGCAATTTTTATTTTTTCATTGTCAAAAAACAGTCATAAGGGTTATTTTTGAGATACGTCATAAGGTTTATTCGGTAAGTGTATCGACTTTCGCAAACTCGAAAGAAATAAAATCATGAATAAAAAACTTTTTACAATTCTATTTTTAGCTTTAATTGCTAATTCTGTGTTCTCGCAGACAACTAATGTGGATTCAGTTACTATGACAGTTGGAACTTCGGTAGATGTTTTCTACAATTTGACTACAGGTAAAAAGGATACTGTATCAAACAGAAACTGGCATTTAGCTTTTGCTGTTCGCAATGCACAACCACCTTTAAAAACAATGCAAGCTGCTACAGTTTTAATTAATGAAGGACGTGGTGTTTCGTTATACGAATCGAACCAATCATTTGCAAATTGGAGTACTTTTGATACTACAGGTTGGAAAACTTGGCCAGCTGCTTTCAATAGTGATTCTACATGGGATATTGGTGCTTTTAACAAAAACAGAAGTCTTTCAAATCCTTTTGATTACGGTTGGGGTACTTACGATATGACCTCACGTGATGTGACTGGTTCAAAGGTTTTTTTAATTGCAGTTGATGGCGCTAATCCAGGGGCTCCTTCAAACAACTTTAGAAAAGTTTCTATACAAAAGATTGCCTACGATACTATGTGGTTATTTACCATCAGTAAATTAGATGGAACTGATAGTAATACTGTAACTATTAAGAAAAAAGATTTTGCTGGTAAATTATTTGCTTATTATAACATGAATACCAATACTGTTATTGACAGAGAGCCAGTAGTTGCAAAAGATTGGAACTTATTATTTACTCGTTACAAAGCATTAGTAACTTTAGGTCCTACTACAATAATGTATCCAGTAGCAGGTGTATTACAAAATAATAATACAATGGCATATAAAGTGCAAGGCGAAAACGCTAACAGTCTTAGTTATGACACTTTACAATTTGTGTCGAAAATTAGAACCATTGATTGGGATTGGAAGGTAATTACTACAGCTCCTGGTGCTTGGCCAATAAAAGATTCGATGGCTTATTTTACTCGTGTTGCTAATAAAATCAATAAAATTAAATTTACTAGCTACTACGCTGGACAAGACAGACAAAGCATTGTGTTTAACAAAACCGATTACGCTGGTTTAAGTGTAAACGAAACTGTTAAAAATAAATTGGAGGTGAGTTTATATCCGAATCCTGCTAGCGAAAAAATTTTTGTATCTTTAAACTCAAATGTAAAACAAGCGAAAGTATCAATTAGCAATTTAAGTGGTAAAGATTTAATTAGTACTGAAATTACTGCTGATAACAAAGTAGATGTAAGTGGCTTACCTATGGGCATGTACTTATTAACCATAGCTACTACAAATGGAAGCGAAACAGTAAAATTTATTAAACAATAATTTTTAATAAAAATTCAAATATTGAAAAACATCACCAACATATTTTTTAAAACCATAAACATGGCAATTGTTATCATGTTTATGGTTGGTGTTGTTTTTAATTTAAATGCTCAAAACCAAGATACCACTAAAAGTAGAGGTTTAGGTGAAATTATTATTACAGGACAAATAGGGGAGTGTACTCAAAAAAACTCGGTTTTAAAAGTAAAGGTAATAGATATCAAGCGCATTAATTTACAAGGTGCCTATAATTTACCTTCCCTTTTGGCAAACGAACTAAATGTAAGAATTAATTATGACCCTATGATGGGTAACAGTATAAGTTTACAGGGCATTTCAGGCCAAAATATAAAAGTAATGATAGATGGAGTGCCTGTAATTGGTCGTGAAGGAGGAAATATTGATTTGACGCAAATTAACTTATCGAGTGTAGAGCGAATAGAAATGGTGGAAGGGCCTATGGGAGTTAATTATGGTTCAGATGCTATGGGTGGAGTTATTAATATCATTACCAAAAAAACAGTAAAAAATCATACGCGTTTATCTGCTGGAAGTTATGCTGAATCAATTGGTCAGTATAATTTCGATATTCAAGCTTCCACAGGATTTAAGAAATTTGGAATCCAAACTAATTTACAACGTAACTTTTTTGAAGGTTTTAATAATGATAACTCATTACGTTTTAAAACATGGAAACCAAGAACACAATATTTGGCGGATTTAAATTTATCTTATTTTATAAAAAATGGAACTATACGTTTAAACAATAGTTTTTTTGATGAAAAAGTTTCTAATAAAGGAGAACCAAACATCAATTCGTTTGAAGCCACAGCTTTGGATGAATATTATTATACAAGAAGATTAGGAAGTAGTTTGTTTTTCGATAAAAAATTCGGTAAAAACTGGAATTTGAATGTAGTAGCTACTTATCAAAGTTATAGAAGAATTAGAAGGTCAATTACAAATGACCTTTTTAATAGAATAGAAAAATTAGTTGAGGATGCAGAAATGCAAGATACCAATAATTTTAACCTATACATGAGTCGCGGTATATTAACGAACCGCGGAGGAATAAATAAAAAATTGAGCTATCAAATTGGCTACGAAATAAATATTGATGAGGTAACTGGTTCTAAAATCAATAATGGTTATGCATCAATTGGTGATTATGGATTATTTGCTGGAGCCGAAATAAAAGTAAATAAACAATTGGTGGTTAGGCCTGCAGCACGTATTATTTATAATACTCAATTTACAGCACCAATTATTCCTTCTTTAAACATCAAATACGATTTTAATACCAATTGGTCTGCCAGAGCATCATATGCGCGTGGTTTCAGAGCTCCTTCATTAAAGGAATTGCATTTGGCTTTTGTTGATCCACAGCATAATGTTTTAGGAAATGAAAATTTGAAAGCGGAAACAGGTCATAATTTCCAATTGGCTTTAACACGCTCTAGTAAAATTTACAAAAACTATAATTTAACCATTGAGCCTATGTTATTTTACAACAATATCAATAACATGATTGATTTGGTTAGGTTAAATACTACAGCAATTGCTGCTCAATATAATAACATTGCCAATTTTGAAAATATTGGTTTTAACTTTAACACAAGTGTAGTTAGCAATACCGTAACTTTACAATTAGGTTATGCTTTTAGCGCTCGTCAGAATTCTATTTTGGCACAATCAAATTCAAATACTTATTTTTACACCAACGAATTCAGAGCAAATACTAGCTACACTTTTACAAAATCTGAGGCCACCATTAGCCTATTTTATAAGTTTAATGGTGCCATGCAATATTACCAATATAACTTAACTGATAATAGTATAGTATTAGGTGGTATGAACCAATTTGATTTATTAGATATTACAGTAAACAAATATTTTATAAAACGAAAATTGAATGTTACATTAGGTTCAAAAAATTTGCTTAATACGGTAAATGTGAATGCTAATTTAATTAGTGGTCCACATGCATCAAATAGTAATAGTGCTTTGGTTGCAATGGGTAGAACCTATTTTGTATCACTTAAAATAAACTTAGATTTTCTTACCTCAAATAAAGGTAAGGACTCAGTAGTTAACTAAATAATAAAAAACAAACGTGAATATTAATAAACTAGTATATTTTATTTTAGCAATAACATTTGTAATTACAGCTTGCGAAAAGGATGAACCAACCATAAAACTTCCAACTCGTGGAAATACTTCGTTTATTGTAGTGGATAGTTTAGGTAAAGATTTTGAGAAGCAAGCATTTTTTAACCTAAAAGATAGCCAAATAACCTTGGTAAATATCAATAGTTGGGATTTAGCTTTTGATGCCTCACAATTTGGTTATAATATTACCATTAATGGCGGAATGGATATGTATGCTGCTAAGGTAAATTCACGTAAATTTATTAGAAGTAGCAAGCCAGATACTTTTAATTATAAATGGGATTCGCCTTGTGGTTGTTACGACTCGTTAGCTATTAACCGTTGGCTTGAAAATGGCGATAAAATTTATATTTTAGACAGAGGTGGTTATTATAAAACAGATAGGTATTTTCAAATTAGATTTATAGATGTTAACCAAAACAGTTATAAATTTGAATATGCTACGCTTGATAATCCGAATACTATTACAAGTATTATTTTAGCAAAAGACCCATCGAAACAAAATGTGTATTTTAGTTTTACAACACCCACAACTTACTTAAACTTTGAGCCTAAAAAAGTTGATTGGGATTTTTGTTTCTTAAAATACCGTTATGTGTTTTACGAAAATGACCCAATTGTAAAATATGTGGTAAGAGGGATTTTTATTAATACATTTAAAAATGATGTTGCTATTGATAGTACAATTAATTTTGAGGCAATTACCCCAATATATGCTGAAAACAATTGTCATTACTCTAATTTACGTGATGTAATGGGTTACGACTGGAAAGTGTATAATTTTACAACAGGACAGTATGTAGCTCGTACCAAAGTAAATTATATTATTAGAGATTGGCATTCACACGAAACCTATAAACTTCGTTTCTTAGATTTCAATAATAATGGCGTAAAAGGTACTCCTAAATTTGAGTACTTAATTCTAAAGTAAATTACAACTATTTGTTTTTTAAAAACTCAATAAAACTATTGATATGACGGTCTTTTTTTGTTGGGTAAATATCAGCAATAGTAACCATAATTCCTGTTTCTTCTACATAACCAAAATGACTGTTAACAGCTGTGCCAAATGTTTTCATTGTTGGGCTTAAGTTCATATAATTATTAAACAATGGTGGTATATATTCACCCAATGAACGAACCATTTTATTTAAAAATAAGTGACCCTCTTTGAATGGAAGGTTTTTTATATTACTTAAAAATTCTGTACAATTAGTTTCTGTTTTAAGTGGATTTGGGATTTGAATTAATCCTTCTTTCTCTGGGAAATAATAATCCATAAAAGCTAAAATATAATCCCTTGCTTCTTTACTAAAATGCTGATAGTTGGTTACCTTGCCAAAAAAGTACTTTATATGAGGATGTAAAACAGTTAATGCCCCTAATCCATCCCATAAATTATCTAAACTAAATAATCCTTTTCTATTATCTGACGAAGGTTGATATTGAGGTTGAACAAAGCTTCTTCCTAATTCAATTGTATATGGAAAATATTCTTTTTTTAGTTTTTCGCTGTATTCAAAAATTTCTGCAGTTGATAGGTGGTAAATTCCATTTTCGTCTTCTACATCGCTACAAATAGCATAACGGTAACCACCCACAATTTCTTCATCTTCTGGATTCCAAACTATAAGTTGTTTATAAATATATTTTCCGGTATCGTGTTCATCAATATCAGCAATTTTGCCTGAACCTCCACCCGCTTCTCTAAATGATACTTCGCGCAACCTTCCAACCTCAAGCATTAAGTTTGGTGCACTATTACCATCAAAAATATATATTTCGTTTGTAATATTATTAGTTGGTCTCACAAACCTTTCGGCTGTAAGTTCACTTTTTAGGAGCGCTCTATCTATTTTGTCAACTATTGGCTGCATTAAATCGTATAATAGTTGCAAGATGTAAAAAATATTTGCAATTTGTTAGCAAAACCTAAAAAAATAATAAAATAAGTTGTAAGGCGAGCATGTTAAATAATTAACATATTTGTATCTGTTTGTAATTAAGCTATATAGAGTAACAGCGCTATTTTTGATACTATTATTACTTTTCAAAAACGGCTTTTGGATTTTCCTTTAACATGTAAATAAATCTTTTTAAAGCTTGTGCCCATTCATATACATTTTTGGTTTTATTAAATGTAGTTGGCAAAATGGGTTGTCCAAAAGTAAATTTTATGGTTTTGCCCTTTTGTTTAAACATTTCATCTGCCAAAAAAAACATCTCGATATTGGCTTTTATGCCAAGCTTTTTTCTAATATTGGCCAAGTTGTAAAAAAAATTACTGTTAAAGGCATTAATAAAAGTTGGAATAATAGGTAAATTATGTTTTACCGCTTGGCTAATAAAGCTTTTTTGCCAAGGTAAATCCATTATTTTTCCATCTTGTTTACGGCTACATAAACCTGCTGGAAATATTAAAATACAATGCCCTTCAGCATACAATTGTTCAATGCGTTGCAAGTTTTGTTTGGTGTTGGTTCCATGTTTATTTACTGGCACAAAAACACCTTCCAATTTTTTAAATTGCATCAATAAATCGTTCACAATAAACTTTAAATCGCTGCGCACCTTTCCTACTTCGCCAATAAAAGCCAAACCATCGGCACCGCCTAATGGATGATTAGCAGCAATGATTACACCACCTGTTTTAGGAATATTTTCTAACCCAACTGAATCAGCTTTAGCACCTAATGCGGTAATCGCATTTGCTCCAAACTGAACAGCAGTGCCGTTTTCACTTTCTTTTACAAATTGGTTTATTTCTTCTTGATGAACAATTCGTTTTATCCAATTTATAAAAAAGCCTGGCAATAATTTATATAGCCTTGGGTTTTTATCGTTAAAAGCTTTGTCTATGTCTATCATTGTTTTTGTTTTACAGAATTTGTTGTAATCCTTTTTTTTCTTCTTTCTTTTTCCTTAGATGAAAAAGAAACAAAAAATCAAGGCAAAAAAATGCTTCCACGCACGAGGCTTGGGCTGGCCCGCTTTTTTGCCGACCCAACGCACCTCTTTATTTGGGTGGTTGAAAGTTATGAAAACGACACCTAATTATAGTTATAATTTAGTTTTTTTTCGTAAGCAGAAAAATCTACAGGGAATATTTTTTGCCAATTGCTTATTGCCAATTATCACTTATTCATCAACTCTTCAATATGATCCGCTTCAATTGGAATATGGCTCATTAAATCTAAACAACCATTTTCGGTAATTAGTATTTCGTTTTCTAACCTAATTCCAATGGCTTCTTCTTTAATGTAAATACCCGGTTCGCAGCTAAAAGTCATGCCTGCTTTCATTGGTTCATAACGCATGCCTACATCATGCACATCGATACCTAAAAAGTGACTGGTTCCATGCATAAAATACCTTTTGTAAGCTGGCCAATTTGGATTTTGTTTGGCAATATCGTCAGCAGTTAGTAATCCTAATTTTACCAATTGCTCTTCCATAATTAAACCCACTTGTGCTTGGTATTCCATTAGCATAACACCTGGTTTCAATAATTTTTTAGCTTCGTTCATTACATGCAATACTGCATTGTAAACCTGTTTTTGGCGAGCGGTAAACTTGCCATTAACCGGAATTACCCTAGTCATATCGCTGGCATAATTGGCATAATCAGTACCACTATCAATGAGTATAATATCACCATCTTTACACTGTTGGTTATTGTCGTTGTAATGTAAAATACATGAGTTTTGTCCGCTAGCTACAATGGGTTGAAACGAATGTCCGTTAGCACGATTACTAATATATGAATGAATAATTTCTGCTTCAATTTCATACTCCCAAACGCCAGGTTTTACAAATTTGAAAAGTCGGTTAATCATTTTTTCGCTGATACCAACAGCCACATTCATTAACTCTAATTCGTATTTAGATTTAATAGAACGCAAACGTTGAACAATAGGTGCAGCACGTTCAAAGTTATGCAAAGGATATTTTTCGCGCATGGTTTGTGCAAAACGCAAATCTTTGTAAGGTGTAGTTACAGTGCTGCGGTCGTTTTCGTTTAAACTTAAATAAATGTTTTGCGCGTAATTAATAGCTTGGCGAATTTTTGCTTCAAAATCGTCTAACCAAAATACATTGGCTATTCCGCTTACTTCTTGTGCTTGTGCTTGAGTTAACTTATAACCATTCCAAGTTACCATTAAATCGCTGGTTTGTTTAATAAACAATGCTTCGCGTAATTCAGGAGTTGGGCTATCGGGATAAATTACCAAAATGCTTTCCTCTTGGTCAATGCCGCTTAGGTAAAAAATATCACTGTTTTGTTTAAATTTATGGGTAGCATCGCCATTCCAAGGATGTTCATCGTTTGAGTTAAAAATAGCAATAGAATTGCTTTTTAATTGTTTTACAAAATTGGCACGATTTAGCTTAAAAAGTTCGTTGTTTATAGGGCTGTATTTATACATAATCAAAGGAATATTGTAGTTGCGAATTTATTTTAATTTTTGATTTAATAGCAAAGTTACAAACTTTGCTTACTTATCCTCGCAAGTGATGCTCGCGTTGCGATGCTTAACACTTGCGAGAGCTCTATACTAATCAAAAGGATTGGTCGCACGTTTAATAATACTATTCCAAAAATAATCATATCTATCAAATTGTGTCAAATTTATATAGGCAGGAATAGTATTCGAATAGTATTTTTTTCCTTCATAATCAGTTGCATAAAATACATATCTAATTTTGGTTTTAAAATTACCTTTAAATATATATGTTTTAAATTTCCAATATTCATTTTTATCTAAAATGATACTATGATAACTATTACCGCAGCTGCTACCTGAAATAAAACCAATAGGTTTCCAAATACTATCAAAATCCAGCGCTTCTGGAACTATATTAACAACAACGTCTTGAGCATCGAAATGCATTATACTATCTGATTTATTTACAACATATAAATAATGACATAAGTTACTATCAATATGGTCTTCTACAGTAATTATTTTATTATCAAGAATAAGAAAGAATCCCCCCGCTCTCGCAAGTGTTAAGCGAAGCTTCACTTGTGAGGCTAAATAATTAAAGTTTGCAACTTTAATCTAAATTATAATCAAATCAAGCAAACCTTTACCACCTGCATAATCTATTGCACTGCTGTATTTCCAATGCCAAGGCTCATCTACCAAGCCCATTGCTACTGGATTATTATGGATATAAGTGAGTTTTTGTTGAATAACTTCATTGCTCCAAAGTTCAATAGGTCTGTTATCCTGCTGCCAAAATTGAAAGTCTTTATTATTAATATTGTAATTACCTGCGTTCTTAAAAATGGCTAACATCCATTCTCTTCTCGATTCTTGTTCATTATTTGTAATGGAATCAATAATCTTTTTACTTGTAAACTTTTTCATATCGCGCAATATGTTCGACATTAAAAATCCTTCTCTAGCACTACCAATAAAATGAAGGTGATTGGTCATTAAACACCACGCATTTAAATCTAAACCTTTATTTATTTGACAAAATTGAATGCTTTCTAACAAAATATTTTTGTAAAGTGGTCGAGTAAAAACATCAATCCAGCCAATGGTGGCAAATGTTACAAAATACAATCCATCTGGGTTATGAAATTTATACGCTCGGCTCATTTTAACTTTTTATAGGCAAAGTTACAAACTTTGCTTACTTATTCCCACAAGTGAAAAACACTTGCGGGAGCAGTGTTTTTGGAGCAAAGGGATATTTTATTGTAATAATTTATTTCGAATAAATTAAAACAGGCACTTTGGTAGAATAGGTTAATTCTGCAGACTTACTTGGAAGAAACATACTTTCAAAAAATCCTTTTTCCCTATTAGTAAACATTATTAATAGCTCTGGTTTCGATATTTTAACATATTTACTTACTCTTTTAATAAGCGATAATTCCATGTTATTCTTTTGAATATTTAATTTAACATTTTGGAACTCTTCTTTTTCAAATAGCTCTTTACTTTTTTCAAATTTCTTTTTATCAAGCGCAAAGGATGAATAGTGTAATACTTCTAAATTCATAGAAATCTCAGAAGTAAGTTTTGAAATTTTTGTTATTTCTTTTTTTAAATTTTCAAAATCTGATAAATAGGTTGCATTTTTAAGGGCTTTGGCTTTATAATGACTTGGTATTACCATAACCGGTACTTTAGAATTATTAACAATATATGAAGTATGGGTGCCCATTACCTTTCTTAGCATGCCAGCACCTTGAGTTGCCATACAAATAAAATCTATTTTGTTTTTTTCAGCGTAACTAATTATGTCTTTTTCAGTAGATATACTATTCTCTACTACAAATTTTATATCGAGAAAATTCCCATTTTTTTTACCAATAGTGCCATGAATAAATTTTCTAAGTTCAATTGTTAAACGTTCAATTTCTTCATTTTTATATGATAAAAAAAACATGTCACTCCATCTGGTGGGTTTAATTATATGTATTGCATGAAAAAAAATTACTTCAATATGCTTATTTTGTTTTGCTATAGTTTGAGCAAATCTTATTGCACCTTTTGAGTTTGCTGAAAAATCCGTAGTTACTAGTAGTTTCATAATTTGAATAACTTTAATTTTGCTAAATACTTATTGTTTGTTTTAACAAAACTAACTATGGATTGTATAGAAATATATGACGTAGGTCAAAAGTAAAGATGTATTTAGTTTATTTTTTTAAAAAGTATCTCATCTATTAGTATTCACTCGAATCTTGCAAGCTTGGGTTTAAAAGGCGTCCCGCCATTTTTAATTTTAAAAAATCAGCCTGAGGCTTACCAATACATTCACTCGCAAGACGGGAGC
The DNA here is from genome assembly GCA_044239605.1 of Bacteroidia bacterium. Lineage (GTDB taxonomy): Bacteria > Bacteroidota > Bacteroidia > UKL13-3 > UKL13-3 > JAAFJM01. The sequence continues at coordinate 39,680 of JBIIBC010000011.1, forward strand.
GAATGCGAATCAAAGGTATTAATTAACCAAATAGCTTTTTATAATTAAGCGCTAATATTTCTTACATTTGAATAAATTGCATTTGCAAAAAACTTAATTAATGAAACAAAAACTTTTACTTATCATTCCTTTATTACTGCTTTTATTTAATGCCTGTAAACCCGAAGTAAGATGTATAGATGGAAACTCTTACAAATATATTGATGAATATGATTATAGTAAAATACCATATAAAGACCATTCCGTACTAACTTTTATTGATAAAAAAACTAAAGATACTTTGGTTTTTACAGGCCAAGGCTTTCAATACGGATTTGGCAAATATGTAGAACAAGGGGAATGCCCTCAAACCATTAATTTACAATATAGAAGTTTGGCATTTATAAATAATATAAATTCAAATATATTAAGTATTGAAAATATGTTTATTAATTCATATTCAGCAAGTAGAATTCAAATTAATTACAAGAATGTAAGTAAAATTTTTATTAGTGGAGAAATTAGCAAGCCATATGCATATGATAGCTTAATAATTCAAGGTATAAAATATTATGATGTTAAATATCTTAAAGAAGCATTTCCTTATACTCCATTTTTAAGCATTTATTATAACTTAAATTACGGAATTTTAAAATTAGAAACCAATGAAGGTGACACGTTAGAATTAATAAAACTAGAATTATAAAAATCTTATACATTTGAAGCAAACATCAAAAAATTGAAAAAATTTCTATATCCAATTTATGCTTTGCCTTTGTATGGCCTTTCGTTATTGCCATTTCCATTGCTGTATTTATTAAGCGATGGTTTGCGTTTTTTAGCTTTTAATATAATTGGTTACCGCAAAAAAGTAGTTTACGAAAACTTGCGAAATGCTTTCCCCACATACACCGAAGCTGAAATAGATGTCATTGCTAAAAAGTTTTACAAACACTTAATTGATATCTTTTTAGAAACTTTTAAAATGCAGTCAATTAGTAAAAATGAGTTAAAAAAACATGGCAAATATTTGAACATGGAAGTGTTAGATGAAATAATTAGCCAAAAGAAAAGTTTTGTTATTGTAACTTCGCATTTGGGTAATTGGGAATGGCTTCCTACCATTTGGCACTTTGAAGGACAAGCCGATATTGTTGGTATTTACCATAAACTAAGCAATCCCTTTTTTGAATGGTTTACCAAGCGTATGCGAGAGCGATTTGGCATACAAATGATTACTATGGAAAATACTTTAAGAGGCATGCTTGCCAATAAAAACAAAATTACTGGTACAGGCTTTTTATCAGACCAAACACCAAGTGCCGAAAATGCTTATTGGATTCAGTTTTTAAACCAAGATACTCCTGTGCACACAGGTGCTGAAAAAATTGCTAAAAAATTTAATTATCCTGTGGTTTATGCAAGTGTGGTAAAACCAAAACGTGGATATTATGAAGTAACTTTAGAAGTGTTAACCATGAACCCAAAAGAAACACCTGATAATTATATTACCGATTTATTTAACAAAAAACTAGAGGAAGATATAAAGGTGCAGCCCGAAATTTGGCTTTGGAGTCACCGCAGGTGGAAACACAAACGTACACCAACTAAAAACTAGCTTTTTGAAAATTAAGGTTTGGGAATTTTTTCATGTAATCGGTATATTTAGTAACCGATTTAGGCAAGTTAAAATGATAACCCAAGTAAATGGAAGCACTACCCACGCTGTATATTACGCGCTCGTTTTTACCCAAAGGAAGATTATAAACATCTATTACCGCATTTATACCTGTGAAAAATTTTTGCGAGTTATAACCTATTCCAATTCGGCCCATTGCCCGAGGTATTAGCTCAAAAGCATCAAATACTTTTTGATTAAAATTTTTCAATTCGCTGGTATAATGTTGTTGTTGAGCATTTACTCCACCATAAACTGATAGCGTTAAAAACATTTTTTGTTTGGCTACAAAAGTATGTCCGTAGCCTGGCATTAAACTTAAGTTGTAAAAATCTCCTTTTTTTATTTTTGCTTCTGGACTAAATTTATTTTCATCAATTCCTTTTGGCACGATGGATGAGTCGGCATTTAAATTGAAATAATTAATGGAAGCGTTAATCATAAAACTACCCGCACTGTGTTTTTGAATTTCGTTTTGTATAAAAGTACTTCTATATGAATAGCGTTTATGGTTAAAAATATAGTAATAGTTAGCTCCTATGTTTAAGGTATTTAAATCGGGGCGTATATAATGCCTAGCCACATAATCAGGGCCAAAAAGTTCTTTGGTATTATCTAAAAAAAAACCCGAATAATCTAAATAATAAATATCGAAACCCATTTTTTTGCCATAACTACTTAACTTAATATTGGTATACGAAGTTGTGCCTTTAAAGTTTTCTTGTAAGTTTTTGGGTGCATATCCAAAAGCCAAACCTAGCCAATGCAGCCTAACACTTATACCTAAAACACCATAATCGTTTGGCGAATAGTTCAATTTAACATTTTTATTTCCTGCTAAAGCAAAATCGTTTTTATTATTTAAAAAAAATAAGGAAACATTGAGTTTATCCGAAATATCAGTAATAAAGTATTCTCTGGGTAATTGTTTTCGCTTCAATGAATCTTGCGCAAAAACATTGCTGCACATTGCGGCAATAAATAAAAGTATGAGTATTGTGTTTTTCAAATCAGAACTTAGAGTGAATTGTTTAAAAATAGTTTAAAATGCTTACAAAATTTTTAGTTTCGCACCATGAAAACAAAAACCACTTTCGTTGCAATAATAGTTATTCTTTTTACTGCTTGCACATCAAAACAAAAAGCTGATTTTATTTTTTTTAATGGAAAAATAAATACTGTTGACTCTAACTTGACAGTAAATGAAGCATTTGCAGTAAAAGATGGAAAGTTTATAGGTGTAGGCTCCAACGAATACATAACTTCACATTTTGAATCTTTACAAAAAATAGACTTGCATCAGCAAAATGTATATCCCGGATTAATTGATGCTCACAGCCACTTTTATGGCTTAGGAAACTTTATGCAAATGGTTGATTTAACTGGTGCTAAAAGCTGGGATGAATGTGTGGAGCGTTGTCAAAAATTTTATGAATTGCACAAACCATCGGTTTTACTTGGCCGCGGTTGGGATCAAAATATTTGGGACGACAAAAAATTTCCTACTAATGAAAAACTGAACGAGTTATTTGGCAATATTCCTGTAATGCTAAAACGTGTTGATGGTCATGCTGCATTGGTAAATGATTATGTGTTAAAGCTAGCCAATATTAATTTGAATACTAAACTGAATGGAGGATTGGTGCTGACTAATGGCAATAAACCAACGGGCGTTTTAATTGACAATGCCGTTGATTTAGCCGAAGCAGTTATTCCAGAAATTTCAATAACCGATAAAGTAAAAGCTTTAAAACTAGCGCAACAACATTGTTATGATTTTGGTTTAACCAGTGTTACCGATGCCGGTTTAGACCTTCCCATCATTCATTTAATTGATAGTTTGCAACAAAGCGGAACCATCAATATGCGCGTATATGCCATGGTAAGTTTAAATAACCATAACTTACATGAGGCTTTAAAAATTGGTGTTTATAAAACCGAAAAATTAAATGTTTCGAGCTTTAAAATGTATGCCGATGGTGCACTAGGTTCAAGAGGTGCTTGCTTAAACAAACCTTACAGCGATGAAGTTCACAATCATGGATTTTTACTAACTGATATTAATAAAATGAAGGCTTATGTTTTACAAATTGCCAATAGTAAATTTCAACTAAATACGCATTGCATTGGCGATTCGGGCAATAGATTTGTACTGAATTTATACAGCAAAGTGTTACCTAAAAACAATGATAGACGCTGGAGAATTGAACATGCACAGGTAATTGATAGCAGCGATTTTGAATTATTTGCAAAGTACAATATTATTCCTTCAGTTCAACCAACACATGCCACAAGCGATATGGTTTGGGCCAAAGATAGATTAGGAAACCAACGTTTAAAATTTGCTTACGCCTACCAAATGCTTTTAAAACAAAATAATTGGCTTCCATTAGGAACCGATTTTCCTGTTGAACATGTTTCACCATTTTTTACTTTTTATGCAGCTGTAGCAAGGAAAGATGCCAATGGAATACCAACAACTGGATTTAATATGGATAATGCTTTGACAAGAGAACAAGCTTTAAAAGGAATCACCATTTGGGCCGCCAAAGCTGCTTTTGAAGAAAACGAAAAAGGCAGTATTGAAACTGGAAAACTTGCTGATTTTATTATAACCGACATTGATTTACTAGCCGAACAAGATTTACTAAAAATAAGAAACATGAAACCCAAACAAGTGTATGTAGGTGGAGTTAAGGTAAAGTAATATTATAATTGAATTATTAAGTACAAAATTTAATTCCTTAAATAACTATGAAAAATCCCATTTACGCTTGCCTTTGGTTTGATGGTAAAGCGCAAGAAGCGGCTCAATTTTATTGTTCAGTTTTTAAAAATTCTCAAATTGTTTCGGTTAACCCTATGGTAACTATAGCTAGTTTTGTTATAAAAACAGCCCCCAATAAGTTATTTACCTATTGGGGGTTATTTATATTTATTTTTTAATTATTTGCTTAATATATCTTTCCAGCTAATGGCTTTATCCAAAATAGATTTAATATCTGAAATTGGAATTCGCTCTTGAAGCATTGAATCGCGGTAGCGAATAGTAACTGTTTGGTTCTCTAAACTTTCGTGGTCAACTGTAATACAGAAAGGTGTTCCCAAGGCATCTTGTCTGCGGTAACGCTTGCCAATAGCATCTTTTTCTTCGTAAAAACAATTGTAATCAAATTTCAAATCATCAATTATTTTACGAGCTACTTCTGGCAAACCATCTTTTTTAGTTAAAGGGAAAATAGCCACTTTATATGGTGCTAATATTGGAGGTAAAGCCAAAACCACGCGTGTGTCTTTTTTATCACCTTCGCCCACTTCTTCTTCCTTGTAACTTGCGCAAAGTGTATATAAAAACAACCTATCTAATCCAATACTGGTTTCAATTACATAAGGAATATAATTGCCGTAAGGTTTTCCGTTTTCGTCCAAATCGGCATCAAAGTACTGCATTTTTTTGCCTGAATATTCTTGGTGACTTTTTAAATCAAAATCTGTACGAGAATGAATGCCTTCTACTTCTTTAAATCCAAATGGAAAATCGAATTCAATATCAGTTGCTGCATCGGCATAATGGGCTAGTTTTACATGGTCGTGAAAGCGATAACTGGCTTTATCGAAACCAAGAGCTAAATGCCATTTTATTCTTGCTTCTTTCCAATATTCAAACCATTGTTTTTGTGTTCCCGGACGAACAAAAAACTGCATTTCCATTTGTTCAAACTCACGCATACGCATAATAAATTGGCGTGCAATAATTTCGTTTCTGAATGCTTTACCTGTTTGCGCAATTCCAAAAGGAATCTTCATCCTGCCACTTTTTTGAACATTTAAAAAATTAACAAAAATACCTTGTGCTGTTTCAGGACGTAAATATATTTTATCTGCATCTTCGGCCATTGCACCCATTTCGGTGCTAAACATTAAGTTAAATTGGCGCACATCAGTCCAATTGCGAGTTCCACTTATTGGGCAAGCTATTTCGTGCTGTTCAATCAAGGTTTTTAATTGTACCAAATCATTTGCTAATAAAGCAGTATCTAAAGCATTTTGTAACTCATCAGCTTTATTGGTTTTACCATCTTTTTGGTATTTAGCAATTTTATCTTCCAATAAATTATCAGCTCTGTAGCGTTTTTTGCTGTCTTTATTATCAATCATGGGGTCGCTAAAACCATCAATATGTCCGCTTGCTTTCCATGTTTTAGGGTGCATAAAAATAGCAGCATCAAGCCCCACAATATTATCGTGCATTTGCACCATAAATTTCCACCAATATTGGCGTAAATTATTTTTTAACTCTACCCCATTTTGGCCGTAATCATACACTGCGCCCAAACCATTATCATAAATTTCGCTGCTGGTAAATACAAAACCATATTCCTTGCAATGCGATACTACTTTTTTAAATACTTCTTCGCTCATAAATTGGGCTGCAAAATAAGCAAATCTTTTTAAAATGATGTTTGAATTTTAGCTGGCAAAAACCTTCAAACTATGTTTAAATATTTTAAAATGAATGTCTTTTTCTAGTAGCATTGCTTCTCCATCTATATTTGCTACTTCCTTGATGGATCGGGTTATACTTATTTGGTTGGTTTTAAATGTTTGTACAAATGGCAAGTCGCTTACATCGCCTTTAAACAATTTATAAGCAATTAAAGGCACATGCCATATTTTAAATGAATTGAATATCACAATATCAAAAAGACCATCATTATAAATGGCTTTGGGAGCGGCATAGGCATTATTACCAAATTGAGTTCCATTGCAAATACATACCATAAATGCATTTACATTGGTTTGTTGGTCGTTATAGTGTAAAGTGTAGTTTTTGCTTTTATAGTTCGCAAATTCCCTTAGTGTAATTTTGGTATAAGTTTTAAACCCTCTTGATTTGGCTTTTGAAAATAAATCAGCAATATGCGCATCAAAACCTACACCCGCAATATTGATAAAAAACTGATTATTGGCTTTACAGGTATCAATGACTTTGATTTTTTGTTGATTGATAAGTTTTAAGGCTTTTTCGGGATTAGTTGGAATAGCCAGTTCTCGCGCTAATCCATTGCCACTACCCATAGGAATTACACCAAAAATTTTATTGGTATTTACTAAATATTGCGCCACATTGTTTATAGTACCATCGCCACCAACAGCTATTACAATATCAGCTTCCATAGCACTTGCGGCAGCCAAATGATGATTGCTTTCCTGTCCTTGGGTATAAAAAATTTGAATGTCAAATTGGTTTTTATCTAAGATTTTAAAAATTAAATCCGGTATATGTGTTTTACTTAATCCGCCCGAAATGGGGTTGATAATGAAATGAATTTTTTGTTTAACTATCACTGTAAAATAAAATTACTTTTATCAAATAATAACTACCCTTAAAAAATCAAACCATGAGGCCAAAAATTGTGAAAAGGACTACTATTTAATATAAAATTTAGGAGAGCAAATTAAGTATATAAAAATATATTTATGGAAAAAAAATAGAGCAATAAAGGACACCATATCAAGGCCATTAATGAGGCATGAAATAATCAAAACATCCATACAACCATATTAAGAATGTTGGTGACTAATTGGTATTGCGCAATTTGTTTCACTTTTAAAAAAATCAAATTATGAAATTACCATTTACATTAAGCATCATATTACTTTTAGTTGGGCAAATGGTATTGGCTCAAAATACCAAAGCTAATATGAATAAAATGTCAGGAACTGTTACCGATGAAATAAACTTACCAATTCCTAATGCAACTGTAACCATTTACAATAACAATAAACTCTACCAAACTCAAACTGATTCAAGCGGTAATTATTGTGTAGCTGGTATTCCCAATGGTGAGTTTGTAATGCTTATTAACTCTATAAATTACGAAGAACAAAATCAAATCATAAGTTTAAAAAAAAATATTTCTTCCATTTCAATTCAAGATTTTTCACTTTTCTCTTCAAGGCAAACATGCACCATGTCTGTTTGCAGAGGATGGAGGGTTCAAGAGCCAATCAATCCACTTTTGAGAGCTCCAAACCACAACATCAATGCCATTGCGGCTTATATGCGTGGAGTTGACTCGCGTAATGGCGAAACGCCAAGCATCATGGGTGCTCGTCCTGAAAACACTGCCTATTATTTGGATGGTGTTCGTTTAGCAGGAATGGACCAAAGTTTAACCATAATTGGCAAATAAATGAGGTTGGGTAAATACATATTAACGCTTACCGTACTTTTAGTTGGACTAAACTTATTCGCACAAACAGATACTGTTCAATATGGTAAATTGGAAGTAAAAGTAATTGATGCAAAAACGAAAAAACCAATTGAATTTGCTTTGGTAACTATCAAACAAGAAAAAGACACCTTTTTTAATTATTCTGATAGTAATGGTTTAGTTACTTTCGATAATTTAGTGCGTAATACTTACAATATAGAAATTAGCCTTACCGGCTTTCAAAAACAGATATTGGAAGATGTTAAAGTAATGCCAAATGTGACGGTTTTCAAGATAATTACTTTAAATTATTATACTATATGCGGTCCTATATTTTTCAAAAATCCACCTTTAATTAAACCTGACGGACCAACCCAACAAAATTTAAATAAAAATCAAATTATGCGAATGCCTTTTTGATTTAATGATAGTGTCTGAACCATGATTTATTTGAATTTTTTGATTATTTTGATTTAAATGAAAGTTTAATATTATTTGGTATGGCAAATATGATTGATACAAAAATACTTATTACACTTTTATTTGTAGCACTAGCTTGTACGGCCAACGCACAAAAATCTCACATGGTTGGAATGGTTGGAGAATGGAGAGTATTTAGCCATAAAGGCTTGGTAAGCCAAATAAATAGAGCTACTGGAGTAAATAAATATAGGGTAGGGCAAGAAATGGTAGGATCCTTTTATAAATTCAAAGGTCAAAAATGGGGTATTGAAACTTCTTTAAGCACAAGTATAGATTATATGGATAATTTTGGAAGTTGGGATATTTTACACAATGTATCTAGTGTAACCTTAGGTGCCAATTATGATTTAGGGAAAATGCTACTTGCAGATAAAGTACTTATTCATACCGGATTTGACTTGTTTAAATATGATATAGCAATGAGAAACAATAATTTGGTTTTAAGTGCTCCCAATCAACCCAATGGTATTTATTGGTCCAACGTAAGTATTGGGTTTAATTTGGGTATTGAAACCATAGATTATTTAACTGATGATGGTATTTTCTATAATTTACGTTTAGGCTATACATTCACACCCAATTCTGAATGGAGAGGAACTTCAGAAATCTATAAGTCATCTCTTCAATATCTTTATCTCGGAATTAGTTTTGGGTATGATAGTGGGTTTAAGGTAAGTGCTTTAAACGGACAAATGAGTAAATAGTGTTGGTTATACCTTAATTAATAAAAAAAGGGCTGCTTCAAAATTTGAAACAGCCCCTTTTGCATAAACTATTTATTGCGCAATAATACTAATTGCAGTTCCTCCTCCAGGTGCTAGCTTTAAAGTCAATTTTGATTTATTAGTAATAGTAATTTTTTCAATTACATAAGCCTCTGGATTCTTGTCCCAGCTTGCATCAGGTGCATCGCGGTAAATGGTAGCAGTATATTTTTTACCTTTATCTAAAAAGCTAAAATCCATATTTAACTCTCTTGCATTTTCATCGGTAATACTTCCTAAAAACCAGTTGTTGGTTCCTTTAGCTTTACGAGCTATGGTTAAATACTCACCTGGTTCTGCATGAATTACTTTGGTATCGTCCCAATCAACAGCTACATCTTTAATAAACTGGAATGCATCTGGTTTGGCCTCGTAATTTTCAGGTAAATCGGTTGCCATTTGTATTGGGCTATACAAAGTTAAATACAATGCTAACTGTTTGGTTAAAGTAGTATGCACTTGTTCTTTAGCACCAGGGTAATAACTACTCTTTTTAATTTTAAAAATACCAGGCGTATAATCCATTGGACCACCCATTAAGCGAGTAAATGGTAAAATGGTTTCGTGCTCAGGTGGATTGCCTTCGCTCCAAAAATTAAACTCTTGTCCGCGAGCAGCTTCAGCCGCCATAAAGTTTGGATATGTTCTGTGCAAACCGGTAGGGCGCACTGGCTCATGTGCAACCACCATTATATTGTAATCAGCAGCTTTTTTAATGGCACGTAAGTAATGGTTTACCATCCATTGTCCATCGTGAAACTCGCCACGTGGAATAATTTTTCCAACATAACCCGATTTTAAAGCATGGCTTCCAACACTTGCCATTAAACGGTAAGCAGTATCCATATAACGTTCGTAATTAGTAACACTTCCACTTGTTTCGTGGTGAGTTATCATACCAACACCTTTGCTTTGCGCATAAGCATTTAAGCCTTTAAAATCGTAATCAGGATATGGAGTTACAAAATCAAAAACATCTTCCTTCCATTTGCCAAACCAATCTTCCCATCCATCGTTCCAACCTTCAACTAACACACCACCAAAACCATTTTTAGCAGCAAAGTCAATGTATTTTTTTGTATTTTCAGTAGTGGCACCATGTTTGGTTTTAGTCTTTTGTTTACCATCTGAACCTGCATCACTAGCCGATTGGCCACCAGCAAAATCCCATGTAGAAAGTCCTAAATGCATTTCTAACCAAATGCCAACGTATTTCATTGGTTTAATATAACTGGTGTTGGTTAATTTTGATGGTTCATTTAAATTTAAAATAGTTTTTGAAGCGATAATATCTTTGGCATCATCGCTTATAATTATTGTTCTCCAAGGAGTATGACAAGGAGCGCGCATATAAGCTTTATTTCCAACCGCATCATTAGCTATTTTAGTAGTAGCTTCAAATGTGCTTAAGTCAAACATTAAGTCCATTGCAGGATAATTGATTAACGCTGCTTCGTGTATACTAATGTATAAATTGTCTTTGGTTTTTACCATTAAAGGAGTTTGTACAAAAGCACCTTTTAAAGGAGTAGCAGTAAATATAGCGCCATCACGTTTTTTAGCTAATTTTTCAATTTCAGATATTTGCGATGTATTGTAAGTATATTCATTGGTATCAAAATCACCTGGCATCCACCAAATTTTATGGTCACCAGTTAAATTAATGGTAGTTTCTTCATCAGCTACTACAAAATGGAATAAATTTGGTTGTTCAGGAAAAACATATCTAAAGCCCACACCATCATTAAAAACCCTAAATACTACTTGAACTATACGAGGTTTATCGCCTTTTTCTTTTAAAGTAATGGCTATTTCTTTATAATTATTTACAATGGTTTTTGTTTCGCCCCAAACAGGAGTCCATGTTTCGTTAAAGGTACTTGAATCAACTTTTAAAATACTAAAGTTGTTCATTAAATCGGCTTGATCGTTTATTTTAAAACCTAACTTGGAGGTTTCAACAACAGGCTTGGCCTTAAAGTTTACACTGTAATTTAAAGCACCTGCTTCATTTAATTTAAGTGATAAGGAAATTTTTTTGTTTGGAGAGTTTACTGTAAAGCTTTGTGCAAAAGCTGCATACGAACTTGCTAGTAAAACAATACTAAGTAATTTTTTTAGTTTCATCGATATTATTCTTTGAAAACAAAAATAACTTTTTTAGCCATAGTACAAATTATTTTATGGCCATACTTAATTTTTAAACTAGTCAAAATTTTTGAAAATAATTGACATGGCAAAAATGAGAATTATATTATCTATCCTGGGTATATGGCTATTGGTAATATTGAATTATTTTTTTACCACTATTTTGTAGTTGACTAAAATTTCTTTTTTGCATTGTATAGGCCATGTTCAATAGCAAATATAATGAGGCCTGCAAAATTTTTGGAAAACAGAAAATCGAGTCATAGTATTGGCAATTTAATACCAATTGATACCACTAGCATTTATAGGTATAGTGCCAATATCAATTACAAATATGATTATTCCATCTGGAATTTTGAAGCAATAAAGATTGACAATTATATGCGCAATTTTACTTACAGAATTTATAGTAAAGAACTCAGAGTAGAGGTATTAATTGACAATATTGTAATCAAAGGAAAACACAGCGGCACTTGCGATAAGTGCCAATGCTACGATGACGAATCAATCTATTTTAAGGCAAACGGAATTGCTTTGAGAAAAGGTAATATTCCATTAACTAACAATAAGAATTAATCTACTTTACCCAAAACGGAAAGTTCGCACAGGCTACTTGCTCGTGGGTATCGTAAATGTAAACAAACAAACGATAGGCTCCTTTTTGAAATGGTGCTTTAAAGTTATAACTGTCTTTCAAATTTCCTCTAATTGCAATAGGTACTGCATCTGGACGTTTTTCGGCATCTCCCCCACTTTTGGTAAACTCACTTTCGGGCAATAATTCCCATTTGTATTTTAAGCTTTCCAAATTATTGTGGGTTATGTTTAATTGTAAGTTGACATTGGCACCTTTTCTAAACTCTAAACTTTGGTTAGGCAATTGTTTATTTAACAAAAACGAATCAATTTTTGGCGCCCAGTATTGCGGAGCATTTCCACTCCAAACTTGCTGCAATACATTCACCGCTTCGGTTTGTTTTCCATCTACAAACACACCATACCAAGTAGGTGTAGTTTCTTGTTTTTGTCCCCATAAAAAGGCATACGAACCCATACACAAGGCACTATCGTTTTGTATATAATTTACATAACGGTCTTTATAAGTAATGGCTTTTTCGGTTGATGTTTGTTCAATAGCAGCACCCCATTTGGTTTTAGCCACTTCCCAATGTCCATTAGGACCCCATTCGGTAACCAAATAAGGTTTTTCCCAACCAAAAAGTCTGATTTTTTCGGGCAATGCAGGTAAATCGCCATAAGTGTTAACACCTAAAATATCAATATCAGGGCAAGTTTCTTTAATTAACGAAACCTCAGGCGCATCAATTCCTGCGGTAACCACACATGTTGGATGGTTTTTATCTTCTTCATGAATCATGGCTGCAATATTTTGCACTGCTTTCCAAACAGAAAAATCGGTGTATTCCAAATCCACTTCATTGCCCACACCCCAAAGTAATAAAGCAGGATGGTTTTTAAACCTGTTTACAATGCTTTTAAATTGCTCAACTTGGTCTTGGCAAGCCCATTTATCGCTATAATCAAAACCATGACGCTCAGGAGGCATCCAAAGGCCAAGCATAACTGTTAAACCACGTTTTTGAGCTTCATCTAAAACTGCTTGTGCATTTTCGGCACCCCAAAGTCTAACTGAGTTTCCACCAGCAGCTAAAGTTTTATCCATAAATACATCGCCACCTGCACCTTTTACATAAAATGGTTTTCCACCTCTTAATAATTGAAAATTACCTGTAGCTGTTTTAGTAATTTCAACTTTTATTACTTGTGCCCATACAGTATTTACAAGCACCAATAAAATCCATAAAATTGACCCTTTTTTCATATTAACTATGGATTGTTTTTTAAAATTTTATAATAAAAATATTGCCCTTCATTTTCTAATCGAAGCATATAAGTTCCGGCATTTAACAACGGCAATTGTTTGTTTAACTCATCAGTATTTTGCACTGAAACTATTTCTTTTCCAACCAAATTAAACAATGAAATTGAACTTGGAACAAAAGGAGCATCTATTTGGATATGATTATTAAAAGGATTTGGATAAACCTTCCCATCGTTTTTATCAAAACCAAACTCTTTAACACCAGTGGTAACAGTTTTGCAAGGCGTTTCTTCTAAAGTAAACTCATCAAAATAAAATACATCTGTGTTATTGGTATTGGGTGCAAATAAAACAACCAATTGATTGATACTTCCTTCTGGAGTTTTATTATCGGGTTTTAAAATTAACTTGAAAGTCAACTCTTCCCAAGCTCTGGTTTTAGTGGTTTTGGCTTGCAATACACAACGTCTTCCTGAAGGATAATCCAATTGAGATAAAGCCCTGTTTTCAAAATTAATATTTACCTCAGTACCAATTGGGGCTGTGGTGTACAATTTCATTTTTAAAATCAGTGTACCATCTTCAAATGCTTTTGCATTGCGAATAACATCGGCATTTAGTATTAAAGCATCGTAAGTTACATTGCCATTTCGGTAATAACGGTTACAAAATAACGTATTGTTAACACTATCTTTTGCAGGATTGGTAATGGCCGCACGGTAAGTACCATTTCCTCCGACCCAATAGATTGTTCTTAATGTTTCAATATTATCAATTACACCTTTACAAGTATCAGGCAAAGCTTTTACAAAACGGCTAATGGTTTTGGTAGTTGATTGGTAATTAATTGTTACCTTAATGCTATCGCTTTTTAAGCCCCAATTTACTTTTACAATAGGTGTTCCTTGCCCAGAAACTATTTTAGCATTGGCAGGAACTGTCCAATTATAAGTGGCGCCATTTAACTTCTGTGTATAAAACTCTTTTTGCAAATCAGCTCTTAAAACTGCCTCAGGTCCTGAAATAAAAATATCGTTTAAATTTTGATATACTCTAATATAATCAACTTGCAAAGAAGCTGTATCAGGTGTTGAAGCATTAGGGTAGCCTAAAAAGTATCCACCAACTGCCAAGTTTAATATAAAATGAAAATTGCGGCTATAAGGCCACCAAAAATCGGGTAAATCCTTTTTGGTTTTGGTACTATAAACTACATTATCAACCAACCATTGAATGGTATCGTTTTTCCAAATCAATGAAAAATTATGAAACTCTGTTGTAAAATTTCCGGAAGGCAAAGTATAAGACGTACCTGTATATTTATTGTTGGGCGAATGAGCGCCATAATGAATGGTACCATAAGTATTTTTAGGCTCTTGGCCTTTTCCTTCTATTAAATCTATTTCTCCACTTAAAGGCCAACTTCCATAATAATTTTCTGTAGGTAAAAACCAAACAGCAGCCCAATAAGCTTGACCAATTGGTAAACGAGCTCTTACATCAATTCTACCCGAAGCAAAATCAAATTTGTTCATAGATCGTATTCTGCCAGAACTATATGCGCTATTTCCAATATTTTCCTTTTTGGCATTGATATTTAACATTCCATTAGCCACTGCAATGTTTCCTTTTTGGTACGATTGGCGTTCATCGTTACCCCAACCACATAAGTTTGGGCAACCATCGCCAATTTGGTATTCCCAAAAATTGGTATCTAATTGTGTGCCGTTAAACTCATCGGACCAACGCAAAAAATCTTGCGCAAACAGACCTAATGGAGCTATAAAAAGAAGAATAAGAAATAATTTATATCTGTTCATGCCGAAAGCTTGATTTGGTATTTTCATGGTAGTTTATTTAACAATAATAGAATCTTGTAAGTTTGCCACCGTTATAAAAAATTTACCCGGTTCCACTATAAATTTATTGTCAAGACCTACAAAAGCAAGATCGGAAACAGCAATTTTAAAGCTCACTTCTTTCTTTTCGTTGCTGTTTAAATCAATGCGTTTAAAAGCACGCAATCTTTTAATAGATGGTGTTATGCTTGCATACTCATCAGCTGCATAAATCAAAACTGTTTCAGTTCCATTTTTAGTTCCTACATTTTGTACATTTACCATTATTGAAATGCTATCATTAACACTTAAGTTTCTGTTAGCAATGGCTAAATTACTATATGCAAAATTGGTATAACTCAATCCATGTCCAAAACTAAACAATGGATTAAATCCTAAAGGTTTAAAATCGTTATTTAAAGTTTCTGTAAATTTACAATCGTAAGTGGTTTGAGTACCTGCATAACGAGGGAAAGTAAATGGTAATTTTCCACTTGGATTTACCTTACCTGTTAATATATCAGCAATGGCTAAAGCTCCTTCATTTCCTGGTAAATAAGCATATAAAATAGCATCGCATAAAGGCTCAGTTTTAGCAAAAGTTCTTGGTCGGCCTTCCAATAAAATTACTATAACTTTTTTACCCGCTTTTTTATAAAATTTAATTAAATTTTGTTGAGCTTCATCTAATTCCAAATCGTTTATATCTCCAGGCTTTTCAGTGTAAGTATCTTCGCCTAAACATAACACCACGGTATTGGCATTTTGAGCTGCGCTCAATAATACATTTTCAGGTAAATGTTGCGAATAAGTATTACCTTTTAAATAACTTACTTGTGAATTTCCCATTACATTTTTTAAAGCATTTATAACTGTAGTAACTTTAGGGTTAAAGCTAGTATCTCTGCCTTGCCAAGTATGTGTCCAACCACCATTTAGCGCATTGATATAATCAGCATTTGGACCTGTTACCAATATTTTTTCATTGCTTGATAGTGGTAAAACATTATTTGAATTTTTAAGCAATGTGATACTTTGACAAGCCAATTCATAACTTAATTTTTTGCTTTCTATTTGCTCTGGTTCTTTAAAGTTTTCAATTGGAGTATTGGGTTGATCAAATAAACCTAATTCGTATTTTAAAGTTAGAATTCTTAGTGTAGCTTCATCAATTCTTTCTTGTTTTACTTTACCTTCTTTTACATTTTCGATTAAGAATTGTGTAAACTCTAAATCGAGCGGAACCATTGCCAAATCAATACCTGCATTGATTGATAAAGCAATTGCTTCTTTATAACTTACAGCCACTTTATGACGTGTAGTTAAGTTTTTTATATCTTCCCAATCGGTAACAGTAATGCCTTTAAATTTTAACTCATCTCGTAAAATTGTTTTTAATAAAAACTTGCTTGCATGCACAGGTTCACCATTTATTTCTGACGAATTGATCATAATGGTTTTGGAGCCTGCAGCAATGGCTTTTGCAAAGGGTAATAAATAAATTTCGCGTAATTGGCGTTCTGGAATATAAGCTGGTGTTCTATCGTGTCCGCTTTGTGGATTGCTGTAACCTACATAATGTTTTAAACAAGCCGCAAAAGGTTTAACTGTTCCGTTAATGGTGTTTTGATAACCATTCACCATGGCTACGCCCATTTGCGAAACCAAATAAGGGTCTTCGCCAAATGTTTCCCAAAACCTTGGCCACATTGGATTACGAGCTACATCTAACACAGGAGAAAAATTCCATGGAATACCACTTCCCCTTACATCGTTAGCTACTAGTTGTGCCATTTTAGTGGCCATTTCAGGATTAAATGTAGCAGCCAAACCAATTTGCTGTGGATACAATGTTGCTCCAACGGTATAATTGGCACCATGAATAGCATCTATACCATACAAAACTGGAATTTTTAAACGCGATTGTTGGCTGTATTTTTCAATATTGGTAATTATTTCTTTCCAATGATTTACATCGTAAGTATGCCCACCAACATTTAAAATAGAACCTACACCAAGGTTTACTATTACATTTTGCAATTTGGCAGTATCCAAAGCATGAGGCTCTCTGATAGTTAAACTATCGTAAGCCGAAATCATTTCAATGGTTAATTGAGTCATTTGACCAACTTTTTCCTCTAAAGTCATTTGACTTAAAAGTTCCTTTGCTTTTTGCTCTGCTGTTTTATTTTTATCAGTATTGCATTGCATAAGCAATAACGAAAACAAACCTACTATTACTAAATATTTTTTCATGTTTAATTGCTTTTTTGTAAAGATATTTCGTCTAACCAAAGCTCGCCTGAGCCAGTAAATTCAACTAAAAATTGTTTAAATCGGTTTATATCAAAACCACTTGTTTCAAAACTAAATTCGCCAAAAGGTATGGTTACTTTTTGCCAATTACCATTGTTACCACTACTTAAATAACCTTGTTTTATTGGTAATAAAATTACTTTTCCATTGTATGATTCAAAACCAATTTTTAAATTGTTTATTGTATTAACTTCATTGGTATTGAAATAAAATTGCAAGGTATAAGTTTGCACAGAATCTGGTAAACCAATGGCTTGCCAATGTTCCCAATTCATTCCAAACTGACGTAATTGCTTACCACTTTCAGCCTCATTCCATTTTAAGTGAATGGCTTGATTGCCACCAAAAGTTGGATTGCTTACCATTTCAATTAGTTTACCTTTATAGTTACCAAATCCCCACGAGTATGGAGCAGCATCTTTAAAAATAAATGCAGGGAAATTTTGAGTAATGGCTTTACCAAATTTTACGCTGCTTCCGTTACTGGCATTGGCTCCGCCAACTTCAATTTTATCAATTAAAAAAGCACCTTCACCTTGGCATTCTATATTTAAACTTTTTATACTACTAAAATCGCTTAAAGGTTTTGCAGCTTGTAAAAATGTACTCAATGGAATGCTTACTTTTTGCCATTCTTCATCAATTGGATAATGCGTTAAATGTTTGGCCTTAAGCAAAGCCGCAGTTTGCACACCTGAGTAATCTTCTAATAAAAATATAAGCGTTGGGATAAACTGTTTGCCTTTTATAGCCCTAATGTAAAAATCAATGCTTCCTTTTTCCATTACTTCGGTTAAATCTTTAGCAGCATAACCGTTCCAACCAATTCCAAAGCCAATCCAAGGGCATTTACCTGTTCTGTTCCAAGTTAAACTCAAACACGATTTTCCACTAAATGAAATGGTATCAACTCTCGAAAAGTTTTTACAATCGGTTTGTTCCATACCCCACACATCCACCGTTTGGTCGCTATAAATTTCTTTTTCTTGAAATTCTTTTATTGCATTGTTAGCATAAGTTCCTCCCCATTCATCAGTTAGCTGCGTAGTTTGCATACGTATGCCGCAACCACAGTTTATGATGGAAAGAAACAATATATAAATAATTGCTTTTTTCATTATGGTTGAAATGGCGTAAAGTAAGTGAATGAAGCAAAATCTAACCCAACACGTGTAGCACCCGAAGTGCCAGCTTGAGCCAATAATAAAAATTGAACATTGCTAATTCTATCCAATTCTTTTTTACCATTTCTATCTGTATTTCCAAAGCCTCCCGAGGTTGAAATTTTAGTATCGTCATACGAGAAACTTACTAATTTCCATCCTAACCAATCTATTTTCATTCGGTAATTATAAGTTCCTTCTTCGGCCGGTTGGTAAGTGCCATCTAAGTTATCGTCTTCTTGAAACTCCACACTTAACTCCGATTTGTTATCACCCCAACCATACACATAAGCATTGAAGAAAACCTTTTTAGGATTATCGGTTGCAAACTTAAAGTAATTATCGTTTGTACCTTGACTAATTTTGGCACTTAAAGCCATACCACAAATAAACAAACTTGCAGTTGGACC
Organism: Bacteroidia bacterium; assembly: GCA_044239605.1. Taxonomy (GTDB): domain Bacteria; phylum Bacteroidota; class Bacteroidia; order UKL13-3; family UKL13-3; genus JAAFJM01. The sequence continues at coordinate 58,520 of JBIIBC010000011.1, forward strand.
ATGATTTCCAGCCATTACAAAGAATCTTGTTTTTTCGGCAGGCGAAGTTCCGGAGAAATTTACTGATGTAGAATTAAATGACTGTTGACCTTCGGTAAATGTATTATAAGCACGTTGTGGACTTTCAAAATCATCGATCAAGATATCAACTGTTGGCGTTGGCCTTGCTCCAATAACTGTAATGGTATCTGAATACAAAGTATCAGGATAATCTTCAAAAGTCATTCGAGCTACCACAGGTTCATTTCTTCTAAAAAATGGCGCAAAAGTAATGCTGCCATTCCAAGTAATTTGGTTGGCCGAAAAATCTTTATCATTACCTGAAAATACTTTTCGTGCACCGCTATTTAAACCAATAACTTCAATTGTCCAAGTAGTTCTTATAGATAATTTAGTAGCATAAACTACCGTGTTTCCAACACTAAAATCTGGGGTCTTATTAGATGCTCTTAAAGGCTCTAGTACTTTAAATTCACCAAAAATATCAACCAATTCAGGCCCTTCAATGGCGGTTTCTTTTTTACACGATGATATAGCTATCAAAGTAAATAGGGCTATGTATAATATATTTTTCATGTATGTATTTATTAAAAGAATAAGTTATAAAGAACAGCTAATTTGTTAATATTATATTGATTATCGGCCAATAATTTATTGTTCCAATCAGCTTGCTGATATTGAACTTTTAAACAGTTGTTTTTGCTAAATTGATAATTGATTCCACCCAACAAAATGGTTTCTTGTAAATCGGCATTGAATGATTTGTAGAAAATAATTTCATTGTACGAATTACGTTGCGCCATGAACTCATTTCCTTTTGCGTTTAATAAAATACCTGCTAACTGAATTTCAAGATTTGGAATAATTTCATACTCGGCACCTACTTTTATTTGTGTTGATTTTAAATCAATTTTATCAATGCCTTCAGTGCCCGTTCTACTAGTGTTTTGTTGTTTTACAAAAACACCAACATGCACTTTCTTTTTACCTTTGTATAGTTCATTTACACCTAAATCAACCATTATTTCTAAGTTAGTAAAATCTCTTATGGCGGTAGTTCCTTGGCCAGTTATTTCATTATAAATAGCTGCACTTCCATTTACTTTAAGTAAATTTTTATTGCTATGATTCCAACCAAACTTTACATCGGCACCTTGGCGATTTGGAGTTGCTTTTCCATAAGGTAACATATTTTCATAAGCAGGGTTATAATCTCTTAAATTAGGACTCAAAAACATATTGTAATAATTACCATCTGTTAAAACTGAAAGAATGGTTACTGGCCTAGCCGATTCACGGTTGGTATAGTAAGGATATTCGCTAGCAATGGCGTTAAAATCAACTCTTCTGCTTTGCGCGCCCACACTTCTAAAAGTAGTTTCTACACTGCGAAGGTTAACGCCAATATTCCAAGTACTTTTTTTGTTTTGAACTTGAATACCGCCATCCATAAACATACCATCTTTAACCGTTGATGCGTTAGCCATGTTTTTAAAATTCACATTCGATTGACCAAACTCGCCACCTAAGTCTATTTTATAGTTATTCAGTACTAAATTTTCTTTTATTTCAAAAGAGTTCACACTATTGTTAAACAATGCATTGCTAAACATAGCAGAATTTTCTACATCAAAAGTATTGGTATAATTATAAGCTACACTCAATTGTTTAAACATTTTAGCTTGAATGGTGCTTCCTGCAAAAAGCCTATCAGGACTACTAAAATAATCAGTTTGGCGATTTTTAGTTATTAAACCAGTTACATGAATATGATTAAGGTATTTGTTAAAATCAAAGCCCACATCGGCAGTTGCTCCTTGTTGGCGCCATGAGTTTTGACCATAAAACTTATCGTAGTTAATTACTTCAGTAAATGTATTGAAAGCCGCAGGATTATTTTGACTTAACTCACCATTGTTATTAAACAAAGTATATTCTGTCATGCGGGTATTTAAATCGCCCACTTGGTATTTTATGCGGTTAAACATTAAACCACGTAAATAAAGTTCACGTAGGTTAAAAATAATACCACCACCCCAAAATCCATTTATTTCGTTTTGAACACGAGTGATGGCTTTGATTTCGGTATTTTCTGATGGGCGAATATGAAAACCCAAATCAAATAAAGTTCCGCCTACCATTTGCTTGCGGGCAGTAGTAGTATCTTTGTCAATTAATTTACCACTTAAACTACTATTATTTAAAGTAAACCTTCCTGAGCCAAAAAAATCTATCTTTTTTTCTTGCGCTTTTATTGCCAAAGGCAATAAACCCAAACACAAAAATAGGTATGTATAAAAATGCTTCATGTTAAAAATATAATTTAAGTTCTATGGTTGTTTCTGTTCCTTTAATATTGTCTTTTACAAAACTTTTGTCTTCTTGACTAAACCAACGTCTTCTAATGTATAAGTTGGTGTTTTTTGCTACTGCCAAATCTAATCCTAAGCCAAATAAATTAGATTCTTGGTTAATGGCTGCATTAATTGCACTTCCCAGTTTTCCATCCACATTATCGCCTTTGTTTAATTGGCTATTACCTGTAATGTATTCTTTACCAAATGTGGTTATTAAACTAATGTCTTTATTTGCCATAAAAATGGCATCAAACTCATGGTAGGTAGTTCGTAAATAAGCCTTGCTGCTAAATTCGGGTATAAAACTAAAATCGGATTGTGCTGAACCAAATGAACCCACATATAACAAATAAAATGGAAGCAAAGGAAAGTTCACTTTTTGTTTTACTTGAACTTGCAACATGTTAAAGTTGATAAGTGTTTTAGGCATTCCTAAGGAGTTGGTATCAATTATTTCCATTGATTGTGAAAAACCTCGAAAGTAAGAAGTCCAATTGCTGTAAGCACCCACATTATTTACAAAAGGGACAAAACGCGAAAACGGCAAAGCATTAATTTTATGACCAAAAGCCAATGTACGCCCCATTGATTTTATTTCGCTCGAAACCATATTGCCTACATTAATTTTAGTGCTTTTTGTAATATCTAACCAAAAGTTAAAACTGAAACCTTTGCGGTTATTACTTATTTGACCAACATCGGTAATGGAGCCAGCAAAGTTGCTTATTCCGCCACTTCCACCTGTGGTTGAGCTTAGTTGATTAACCGAAGCTGAACTTAAAAATGCGGTATTTGAACTTAAAAAATTACCATAATAGTTTACAAATTGAGGACTCATGTAAAATCCTTCAATATCGAAAGGGATTTTAGTGATTTTGGCTGGTGTTTTTATTTTCACTCTTACTGCCTCTCCCCAACCTTCGTTTTGAATTTTTGAGTACAATTGACCGCGACCAAACTCAGCAGATAAATCAAAGCCTTTATAAGTTAAATCGTACGATATGGTTTGTAATTGTATTCCTGCTTCTTCAGTAGCCAATGAATCTAAAAACGAAGTATAGTTCATGGTATTAAAACTAATAGTTTGGTTTTTCATTTGCTTACGCAATCTAAAACCAACAGTGTATGCTGGAATTCTGCTTTCAATTACTGCTTGTGTGGGTGTAACACCATATAAGAAACGAAAAGAAAAATTATGAGGCAACTCGTTTCCATCAATCATCATTCCTTTAAAGGCTTGCATTCCAAAACGCATATCGCGGCTAATATTTCCATTTTCAAAATAGTTAGAAGCCCTATCGAACGATACTGAATTATTTTCCCATGGGATTCGTTCATAAATACTAAAACGTTGGTATCCAATAAAACTACTAAAAAGCATTCCGCTCATATCTGTCCAATTGATACCACCCATGTGAGCTGTAAATTTCCCAACATCTGTTTGAATACTTCCAGTTAAATTAATTCCTAAGTTTAAATTAATTGGACTAGTACCTGGATTGCCTGAAAAATTGTGGTACAAAGCATAATCCATTCCAATATAAGTTTTAGAAGTTGGCTGAACCGACAAGTTCAATAACATCAAAGGTGGATCGCGATAAACATCGCCCGTTCCTAAAATAAATGGTGGAGCACTGGCAAAAGCATTGCCAGGTATTACCACAAATGTCTGCTCAAGGTCTCGATTGATACCAAAAAATCGGTAATAACCGCTAACATTTAATTTTTTTAGTGGAGCCAAACCCGGAGGGCCACTAGCAATGAGCTTGTTTACAAAGCTGCTATCGCTTGTTTGAGCAAAACTTTTAAGGTTACCAAGCCCTAAAAGCAGCAAAAACAAAAGGCATAAAATTCGGTTGAAATTGTAAAATGTTTTCAAATTCTATAATTTATGAAAAACGAATATATCTTGTAATTTATCAAAACAAATTTTTACTCACCCAACTAGCATACTTCACCAAATGAGGGCACACCAAAATACTACAACATTGCTACTACACAAATTCGCAAATAATTGTAAATAAATAATTTAAATAAATTTTATTTTTCTAATATTTTGTTATTTTTGACCATTAAGCATGCAAAAATTTTACTCGTTTTTAAACAAAAAATTATTCATTTTAGGATTGATTCTTGTTTTGTGGCTCCCCAACTGGGCTCAAAACATGACAGCTATTCCTATGATAAAAAATTATCCTAAAACTACTTACAATGGCGGTACACAAACTTGGGATATTTGCGAATCGAACAATGGCTTGGTGTTTTTTGCAAATAACGATGGCTTGCTACTGTTTGATGGAAATAAATTTTCAAAACATCCATTGCCTAAAAACACTATTTTACGCTCCATTTACTACGATGGCAATAAAAACAGGCTTTATGCAGGCGGCCAAAACGAAATTGGTTATTTTCAAATAAATGCTAATGGCTCCCTTCAGTTTATTTCATTGGCAGATTTGTTACCTATTGGTTTTAAAGGCTTTGAAGATGTTTGGGGAATTAAAGAGTTAAATAACAATATCTATTTTCAAACAAGTGGAAAAGTGTTTATTTACGATGGACAATCGATTACAACTACCATTCCTTCTGACAATTCACTTGAAAACTTGTATAAGGTTAGCAACAGATTATTACTTACTGATGTATTAGGAAACATATTTGAATTAAAAGGCAATAAAGTGTTAAAATTAATAAATGAAAGTCGACTAGATATTTCTTCTATTTTACCCTATCAAAGTAATAAATTACTAGTTACCACCTATAAAAATGGTGTTTTCATTTTAAACAACAGTACTATTAACAAAGCAAATTTTAATGACAACATACTAAAGACCAACAGAATATATAGAGCCTGTTCTTACGGCAATTTTTATATTTTAGCAAGTAATAGAGCTGGGGTTTATTTTTTAGATAGTAGCGGAAAAATATTGAACAATATTGATATAAAAGATGGCTTACAAAACAACAATGTGCTATCGGTTTATAAAGATAAAAACAACAATATTTGGCTTGGATTAGATAATGGAATTGACTTAATAAGACTCAATTATCCATTTGGATACATACAGCCAGATGGGCTGCTAAAAGGCACGGGATATACTTTAACCGAATATAACAACAACTATTATTTTGGAACCAATAATGGCTTATACGTTCGTTCTAAAACCGATAATTCGGCCGATGCATTTCAATTGGTAACCAATACCGAAGGGCAAGTTTGGTGGGCTCAGCAAATCAATGGGAAACTATTTGCTTGTCATCATGAGGGTTTGTTTGAAGTAAATGGAGTAACAGCAACCAAAATAGCTGACACCCGTGGTTGTTGGAAGTTAATAGCGCTTGAAAAACATCCGGGCTATTATTTAATGGGTACTTACAATGGTTTGAGCTTATTTAAATGGGAAAATTACAGTTTGGTTTTTGTTACTAAATTAAGCCGATTTAAAGAATCGAGTAGGTTTATTGAAGAAGATGAAGCTGGAAATATTTGGGTTGGCCATCCATATAAAGGAATTTATAAAATAAAGATTAACAATGACTTACAAAGCGTGCAACAAGTACGTTTGTATAACAGTAAAGATGGATTGCCTAACGAAATAGAAAATTATGTTTTCACAACCGATTTAGGCTTAAGCTTTACTACCAGCAAAGGCGTTTATAAATACCGAGCCGATTTAGATAAATTTGAGTTATTTAAAACCTTTGCTTCGCAACTTGACACATCAAAAGCTTACAAGCGTTTATTTAATGGTAAAAACGGAAATATTTGGTTTATTAATGACCAAGAAATTGGCTACCTAAAACCTAATTATAATGGCGTTGATTACTCATATTCGAAAGTAGTATTGCCAAAATTAGATCAAAACTTGGTTGGAGGCTTTGAGTTTTTAAGCGAATGTAGCGATGGTAATTTATTTATTGGAGTTGAAACTGGTTTTGTAAATATTAATTTGAAACAAATAAAAAAGTTTGTTCAACAGCCTCCAACAGTTTTATTGACCAATATTTCTTCATTAACAAAATTAGATTCAGTTTATTACAGGTACATTTCAAACAATGCTGAGGTATTAGATATTAATGATAGGTCAATTGAATTTTCGTTTAGCTCACCCAATGCTTATTTTTATAAAGATTTATCTTTTTCGAGTTATTTAGAAGGTTGGGAAAAAACTTGGTCACCTTGGAAACCAATCGATTCGAGAGAGTTTAGCCGTCTTTCGTATGGCGATTATGTATTTCATATAAAAGCTAAATGCATGGGCTTAGTGGGTCCAGAAACAGTTATTAAAATACACATTCCAGCACCTTGGTATTGGACCAAATTTGCTAAATTCTTTTACATGCTAATTGCCTTATTTGCAGTACTTTTAATTGGGTTTTTCCCTCAAATGTTGGTGCGCAAAAAAGCTTCAAGAGTTATTGCAGAAAAAGACAATCACTTTAAGCAACAAACTGAACTATTGCGCTTAGAAAAAGAACGCCAAGAAAAAGAATTGATTGAACTAAAAAACCAACAATTGCAACGCGAGCTAGAACATCAAGCTAAAGAACTAGCTTCCAGTACCATGCATATTGTTCAAAAAAGCGAAAAATTACTTTCCATTAAAGATAAACTGAAACGAATTTCGCAAATAAGCAACGACCCTAAAATAAAACCAGAAATTAGTGAATTGATAAAAGATATAGATAACGACACTTTAATAGATAAAGATTGGGAAAAATTTGAGTTGTATTTTAACAATATACACGAAAGTTTTACTCAAAGTTTAAAAGCTAAATTCCCAGTACTTTCGGCCAACGACATAAAAATGTGCGCTTATTTACGTATGAATTTATCAACCAAAGAAATTGCTTCAATTTTAAATATTTCTACTCGCGGTGTTGAAATCAGCCGTTACCGATTACGCAAAAAAATGGAACTTGACGCTGGAACCAATTTAACTGATTATTTGTCAAGACTTTAGAGTTCATATTATTAAAGAACCAACTCTTCAAATAACCGTTGTGCAGTTTTTTCCAAATCTGAACACAATCCAGGGTGTGGGCGCGATAGCTGAATAGCTGAACTTCTTATAGCCGTGAGCCACCTAAACCTTGAAGGTACATCTAGTTCTGCAATTGGGCTGCTATTTCTTATGCCATGTGCAATATTGGCCAACGATTGCAGGTTTAGCTTTATTTGTTCAATATCAATTTTTTCTGAAAAAACTAATAGTTTAGCATCATTTACTGAATAATGCACTTCTATAAAATTGGCTTTTTTACAGAATAAAATAATACCCACGTTTACAAATTCTTCGCGTTCAATAACGGGCAAAACACGAATTACCGCATATTCATATATATGATTATCTTGCATTTTGAGCTTCGTTTATAAAAATGTGAGAATGATTTAAACGGGTAACTAAAAACTGCAAATACATGTTTTTCAGTTCATCAGGAGTTTTGTCTGTATCGTTCCAAACCAACCATTCAGCAGGAATTAAATTTACAATTTCAGTAAGTTTATCAATTGTTAAAACCTCTTTTATTTCCTCGTCAACTTTAGTTAATTCTGAAGCCTGCGGCAATAAAACATGGCTTTTAATAATGGCAAAAGGTGTTTTAGCAGCATTTTCCCAATCGGTTCCTGAGTGATGAAAATAAAAACTTGCCCCATGATCTATCAACCATAATTCCTTATTAAACAGTAACATATTAGTATTTCTAAATGTTCTATCCATATTGGTAATAAACGAATCAAGCCAAACTATTTTAGAGGCCAATTGAGGTTCAATGGTTTTAACTGCCGGATCAAAATTAATAGAACCCGATAAGAAATGTAAGGCTAAATTAAGACCTTTACTGGCCTTCAACAAATCTTGAATTTCCTCATCAGCCTCGGTTTGTCCAAATGCTTCATGCAAATTAGCAAACACCAATTCTGGCACTTTTAAACCTAATGCACGAGCAATTTCGCCACCCAATAACTCAGCAACCAATACTTTTGTACCATGGCCAGAACCATTAAATTTGAGTACATATTTATAATTATCATCGGCTTCGGTTAATGCAGGTAAGGAACCACCTTCGCGCAAAGGTGTTATATAACGAGTAATGGTTACGGTTCTAAGATTAGGTTTAGTCATTAAAGGTTGGTATGTAAAAATACAATTTCAAAAGTAGTATATATTTTAAAAAGAAAAAGGCCAGATTGCTCCGGCCTAATTCTTACTATTATATATAAAACTTGAAAACTAGTCTCTTTGGAATTTGATGGTTTTAACAGCATTACCTGCTTCAACTTTCAATAAATAAATACCTTGCTTTAAAGAACGAGTATCTAAGTTAATAGTACCTGTTCCGTTGTTTTGAATATTAGTTTTGGCAATCATTACCTCGCCTAACATATTGTAAACGTAAACTTTAGCATCTTTCTCTGATATAGTTCCTAAGTCAATAAATAAATTTTCTGAAGCAGGATTAGGATAAACTTTCATGCTATTTAAAACATTTTCGTTAACACCAATTACCTCACAAATAGTACAAGTATTCCAGCAATAAGTTCCAACAATTTTAGCTGCTGTATCACTAACTTGTAGGAAGCGATTAGTAAAATTACCAACTGTTTTTGTGCATGGGTCAGAAGCACTGAATTGTTCTTGGTCTAACCAATTTCCGATGGTAAATTTAAAGTCATAAGCACCTGTATCTAATGTTAAGGTAGTAGCCCAAATATTGTTACCAATTGGGGTCATTTTAGTACAATCACCGCACCAGCCGTTAAAACTACCATTTAAAGTTACTCCCTTAATTGACAAACTATCATCCACAAAATTTTTCATATTTACCTTAAATGTAACTTTTGCTTTAGGAGCAGTGTTTTGGCAACTTACACAACTTTCCCAACAAACTGTAGGTAAAGTATCATTTAATTTAGAAACTGTAATAGTTCTATTAGTAAATCCAGATTTAGTGGTAGTACAAGTTAAACCTTCTTTCAATAATTCTTGCGATTTCCAAGCACCAATTACGTATTTAAAATCGTAAGCTGAATCTTTATCTAATAAAACTGAAGCTCTCCAAACGTTGGTATTGCCCACTTTAGTCATTGGAGTACAAGCACCACACCAGTTGTTAAATGTTCCGTTTAAGGTAACAGTATCGCCAGTAGCAGGAATATTTTTACTCATATCAACACTAAAAGTAACATAAGTTTTAGTTGGACCACCAGTATTACTACAAGCTAAACAACTTTCCCAACATACTATCGGAATAGAATCATTATTTTTTGAAGAAGTGTAAACACGGTTAGTGAAACCACCAGTTGTTTTTGTACATGCTGTTAAAGCTGGATTTAAATTTTCAGACGATTTCCAAGCACCAATAACGTATTTATATTCATACTCTGTATTGGTATCTAATTCAATAGTGGTGGTCCAAATTTTTGTTCCAGCAATATTTGTCATAGGAGTACAGGCACCGCACCATCCATTAAAAGTACCATTTAAGGTAATGGTATCACCAGCATTCATTGGTAAATTTTTAGTATCCACAGTAAATTTAACACTTACTTTACTGCTTGTTACAGGCCCACTTGCAGCGCCAAATTTCACATCATCAAAATAATAAGTTTTTTCACCGGCAGTAGCGCCATCTATTCCAAAATTACAAAAAATAGAAACTTTATTAAAAGGTGTAGCTAAATTAAATGGATTGGTTCCTACAACCACATTTGCAAAGTTAAACTCCAAGGTTTGCCATCCAACTACTGTTGTAACAGCTTCTGTCTCTGCAGTTTTTGTATTATCTGTGTTCATTTCTACTTTTAGTCTTATTGTAGTACCTACAGTTGGAGACCAAAATCTTACGTTCAT
>JBIIBC010000069.1:0-5701 GCA_044239605.1 Bacteroidia bacterium
TCCATTAGCTAACTTGGTTACCATACCAGGGAGATTCCTACGGAATGACTTCACTTTTTTTGTTAAATATTCCAATTAATAAGACTTACTTAAAATTTTCGGTGGAAACATCGACCAAAGGCAAATTAGTTCAAAATTTTTAGTTTGAAGTACTTAGTTGTTTAATACTTGTCAACTCTATTAACTAATTAACTTCCTTCTCCTATCAATTGAGACTGCTTCGTTTTTGTTCTAGGTGCTTATCAACTTAATCAACCAAATCAACCAATAACTCTATTAATTTTGTTTCCTAAATCTCCATCCTAAGGCAAATTCCATAAAGTCAGATTCTAATGATTTGTATTTATTGATACTTCCTTTGAAATAACATCCTACAAATAATTTTTTATAAGGGTAATAGGTAAGCCCAAAACGTATATAATATTTTTGTTTAACTACATTTAAGTCATACACATAATGGTAAAAATCTAATGGAACAGCTAGTTTACCAATATTTAATTCATTACAAAAACCTAATGCAGCATTCCATTTATCACTTTCTTTTACATCACTCACCAATAAATCAGGCTCATCAATTAATCTTTGTGTGGCATCATAAAATAAGTCAAATCCTAAACCATAATTATAAACTTTATTAAATTGTCTCATGATGGCATTGTGAAATATGAAAATTGGAAATTGTCGTCTATAGGCAAAAGTGCCCTGTTCTCTATATGCCCCTGCCATATATGTTGTGTAATAAGTAGTTTTATTTTTTAGGGTAAAGTTATTTTTTAACGTTTTATTTAGTGGAGTTTGGTTAAAAAAATAGCTAAGTCCTGTTTTTGAATAATAAATATTGAACCCTCCATTAGGCATTTGAAAACTTCCATTTGATAAATGAAAATAACCCAATTCAAAATTGAATTCCAATTTGTTTGTTATTTTTTTGTTTAAAACTGCCCCAACTTCTAATGCAAAATTTAAAGGTAAACTTACTGCCCGGTTATCAAAATTACTGCTAAACTTAAATGACTTCGATGCATAAGCTCCCCCAATTCCAATTTTGCCACTCAGGTTTGAGTTTTTTGATTTTAATATATTTATTTGAATAAAAGGAATCAATGAAACATGAAACCCAAAAGTATCAGGTTTATTCATAAATATGGTTTGTAGATTCAATCCAATTCTTGGATTTCCGTATGTTTGATGCCAATCTTTATTTCCATTTACTTGTTTGTGGATACCAAAATTTAATCCTTGCACCCAGCCATCCAAACTTTGCTGAGTTTTTTCTATTTTATTTGGAGCAAAGCTGTAGCCGTTGAAATAATTAATATTTATGCCAAAATTTGAAAAGTTTATTTGAGAAAATAAGTTGATTGAATTTACAATAAGAATACTTAATAACAGTATATATTTTTTCATATTTCAAATGCCAGATCAAACCACAAATTTATAAGTTAATCAACAAGAAATGTAATAATAATATTGACAATTTCATTTTAAAAGGTTTATTTGTAAAATATTTCAAAGTATTTATTCAATATGAAAATTTTAGATGAAATAGTGGCAAGCTATAATTATATACTAATTGGTTTATTAATTTTGCTTTCCATCTATATTGTTAAATTATTTATTTCTAAGTTAACACGAAGTAATATATGCCCTAGGTGTCAAGCCAAAGATGCAGAACGAGTTCCAAAAGGAGTTTTTACACAAATACTATTTTATGGTAAAGGAGTTAAAAAATTCAAGTGTTTGAAATGTTGGAATATGTATTTTGTATTTAATTCCGCCAATGAATAACTTGTTTTGTTATAGCTTTGAATAAAAATCTAAAGTATCAGTTACAATTTTTTTATTGTCGTATTTGTCTTTTACTAACCTCAGTGCATTTTTTCCAATTCTAATAATTTCACTTGGGTTATTTATAAGGTTTCTTATTTCTGTTTTAAATTCTTCAGCAGTTTCTGCTATTATTATGTGTTCTCCATTTTTAGCATCAATTCCTTGAGCACCTAACGAGGTTGAAATGATACACTTTCCTAATCCCATTCCTTCCAATATTTTTACCCTAATGCCACTGCCCGAAAATAAAGGTACCACCATTATTGCCTTTTCATTCATAAATCTAATGGCATCATCTATTTCTCCTAAAACACCTATGTGATTTTGGTTATTATAGTCAAAAAATGAAGTGGGAATATTTCTACCAGCCAAATAAAACTTTAATTCAGGAAACTCATAGTTTATATCGTACCAAACATTTTGAATAAACCATTTCATTGCCTCTTGATTTGGCATCCAGTCCATTGAGCCTATATGAAACAAACTAGGCATTTCTAAATTGGTATTATCAACAATTAGTTTCTCCAAATTTATACCAAATGGTGAAACATGTATAGGCTTAATACAACCACTTTCTTTAAAAGCTGATGCATCATTTTTAGTAATGGCAGCTATTCCATCAAAATTATTTAATTGTTGTTTTTCGAATTTTTTTAAACGTTTAGCCAATAAATTTAGGTACCATTTTTTTAATGGATTACCTTCATTACAAGCCAATGTTTCCCATATTTGATATTCTACATTATGCTGTCTTAAAATACACTTTGCTTTGCTATGTTTTCTAATAATGTCTAAATATGGAGCAACAAAAATAGTTTCAAAAACAACCACGTCAAATTGTTTTTCATTACAAATATCAATTAACTGCTGCTCAAAATTTTTATTAATGAACCTTTTTACGTGGTATGATTCATCAGAAAATAAATTTAAAAAGGCGTCAATTGGTTTAATATGGTTATCAATAAATGTTAAATGAATATCACCTAGGGCTTTTACATGATTTGGTAATTCTTGGTAATCTATATAGTGCTTTGAAGTGTTTAAGGAAGCAATAGTTAACGCACAACCAGCATCGCCATAACCTTTTGCATAATTAAAGTAGCAAAGCGCTCCTCCATCTTTTAGTGGCCAAGGAAAACGTGGTGTTATTTGTAAAATATTCATTTTGTAGTTTTATTTTTCGGAATTATTTTTTTGAAAATATTGGTCCAAGCAGTCTTATTAAATAAGGAACTATCATTACTAGCTTGATAAGTTAAAAAAAAGCCAAGTGGGGTAAGCACCAAAACACCAATCCAAATACCAAACATAGGCGACCATGCCATTGTTTTTGCGGCTTTTTCGCCTGAAAGCGATATAATGTGATAAATTAAGTAAAGTAGAATTGAAACAACAACAGGCATTCCAAATCCACCTTTTCTAATAATTGAACCCAATGGTGCACCAATAAAGAACATAATAATACATGCAATGGCTAGTACAAATTTTTTGTGCCATTCAATATCATACCTAGCCCCACTTTTTTTTATATCATATCGTTCGGTAATGGCATATGAAATAACATTTTTCACAGTTCTTGTATTACTTTCCGCATTGCTTAAAATTACATCCTTGTATTGCGAATCGAATAAGTTAATGACATTTTTAACAGTATCATTTGCTATTAAACTAGATGTATTTTTTAGAATTGAATCTTTTCTTAAAAAGAAATAGTATGGTTTAACGTATCCTTTTAACTCTAGTGCTTTTTTATACTTTACCACTTTCATGGAATCGCTGTAAAATTGCAATTGAAACACATTTAACATTTCATAATTATGTTTAAATAAATCTTCATCAGTTCTATTAAAATTTAACACTGATAAGTCAAACATAATTTTTTCTTCGCTAAAATAGGTACTAGAATGGGGAAAGGTGTTATAGTAATTTCGTTGGGTTTCCATTTCTTCGTATCGAGCGCCATCAAACAAGGTGAAAAATAGAAACCTTCCATCGTTACTTAATGTCATAGTGCCTTTTTTTGCCGAAATAACGGTTGAGTGAGAAGTGTTTGCGCGTTTATCATAAATAATGATATCCTGCATTTCTTGGGTAGTTTTATTTTTTTTACCAACTCTAAGTGTTATTCCCTGAATACCACTATAAAAAACACCTTCAGTTATGGCTAAAGCTGGTTTTTTTTCACGTACATCGTACAATAAAGCCCTGCTTTTTAAATTTGCAACAGGTATAAGAATATTAGATACAAAAATTCCAAAAATTGAAATACCTAACATTACTAAATACATCGGTTTAAACATTTTCCAAATGGAAATTCCTGCAGCTTTGGCCGCTACTAATTCATAGGTTTCACCTAAATTTCCAAATGTCATAATGGAGGCCAACAAAACAGCTAAAGGCATTGCTTGTGGAATTAATGAGGCTGACCAATAAAAAAGTAATTCTGCAATTACTTGCCATTCAAGTCCTTTTCCAATAAGCTCATCTACATAAAGCCAAATAAATTGCATTAATAAGATAAACATTACTACCACTATGGTTGGTAAAAATGTTCTAAAAAAGCTGCCTATAATTAGTTGATGAAGTTTCTTCATTTTAAAATGATTGCGCAAGTTAATAAATTTTATGATGTTGTATCTTACTTTTCAATAACTATACCAATTAATCATTTATTTTGTTGAAACAGTGTTTAAATCGTTTGTCTTTAAAGTGCTAAAATCGTACAATAATAATTATACATTAATATGCATTTAGCAATAGCAGGAAATATTGGGTCGGGCAAAACTACATTAACTACTCTTTTAAGTAAACATTATAATTTTGAACCTCATTACGAAGATGTTGAAGATAATCCTTATATATCTGATTTTTATGAAGATATGCAACGTTGGAGTTTTAATCTGCAAATCTATTTTTTAAATAGTCGCTATAATTCTATTTTACAATTTCAAAAAAATAAAAAAAGTATAATTCAAGATAGAACTATTTATGAAGATGCAAATATTTTTGCACCCAATCTTCATTCTATGGGTTTAATGAGTACACGTGATTTTGATACTTATCAAAAAATGTTTGAATCGTTAAACCAAACAATTAAAGCACCTGATTTAATGATATACCTTCGTGCTTCTATTCCTACCTTGGTTAACAATATTCAAAAACGTGGAAGAGATTATGAAGATAGTATTCGTTTGGATTATTTAAAACGCTTAAACGAACGCTATGAAGCATGGATAAGTTCATACAAACATCGCCATATAATAATTGAGGTTGATGATTTAAACTATGCTGAACGTTCTGAAGATTTAGGTAAAGTAATTGATAGGATTCAAACAGAACTTAACGGTTTATTTTAGTAGAAATTGTCAATAGGTGCAGATATACAGCTTGCAATTGAGCTTTTAAATAGCAATAAATTAGTTGCCATTCCAACCGAAACTGTATACGGTTTGGCAGCTAATGCCTTTAACGAAAAGGCTGTTTTAAGTATTTATAAAACCAAAAATAGACCCCAATTTAATCCTCTTATTATTCATAGCAATAGCATTGAAAGATTTGAGAATTGGGGTTTAGAGATACCAAATGAAGTAAGGCTTCTTGCGGATAAGTTTTGGCCAGGACCATTGACATTTATTATTCCGGCTAATAATAAAGTTCCTGATATTGTTACTGCTGGAACAGGTGCAGTGGCTATTCGTGTTCCAAATCATCTGCTTACATTGGAATTACTTTCAAAGTTAAATTTTCCACTTGCAGCACCAAGTGCCAATCCAAGTGGATTTATTAGCCCAACTTCAGCTTTACATGTAGATAGACAATTGGGTAACAAAATTGATTATATTTTAGATGGGGGCATTTGTAATGTTGGTGT
>JBIIBC010000012.1:0-65944 GCA_044239605.1 Bacteroidia bacterium
GCAGCATATGGTTTTAAAAGACTAAAAAACAAATAGTCAACAAGCATTTAAAACCATTTAAGTATATTTTATAAAAAAAGCCCAAAAGTTTTCTTTTGGGCTTTTTTTTATAAAAAAAAAAAATTACTATTGCTACTAAATTATACTTAAACAAAAATAATTAACTCTAATATGAATAAAAAAATACAATTACTAATTTTAGCATTATTTGTTAATGTATCGTTATTTGCTCAGGATTTTTTGTGGAGAGCTGAGAATCAGAAATTAATTTCACCAACAGTTTTCCAAGTAGATATTTATATGTATAATATCGGAACAATACCCATTGAATTATTAAGTGGAAATACAAGTTTGTATGTAAATACTGCTTTTAGAAATGGTGGGGCTATAACTGCATCAACAACAACTGGATCAGGTTCAAGCGATTTAATAGCAGTACAACAACCTGGTACTGCAGCGTATGTCAATGGTACAACAGTTGATTTTATAAGAAGAACAATTACATCACGACCTGTAGGTTCGGGTACTACAATTCTTCCAGGAACTAGGGTAAAGTGGTATACTTTAGTGATGACTAATACTCTTCCTTTTTCAACCACAGTCACACCAAATTTAGCTTTTAAATTTACTACAGGAAACCCTGCTACATTTGGTTACACTAATCCTGCTACTTCGTTAACAGCTGTAGGGGTAAGTAATACAGTTAATGTTGCAAATTGGGCAAAATGTTTTACTGCTACTTATTGGACAGGTTCTTCATGGGTAACTGGGTCAGTTACAGCAGGTACAAACTCTAGTGCTTCACCTACTGCAAATGACGATGTAGTAATTTTTACAGGTACTTTACCTTCAGGTAATTTAACTTGTAGAAATTATGATTTGAACGCTGGCGCAATTCATAATTTAAGTGCTAATACCTTGAATGTAGGATATAACTTAATAAATAATGGTACATTAAATGCTACTACTAGCGCTATTAATTTAACAGGTACATTGGCTACCCAAACTGATTCCCAAACTGTTACTGGAACTTCATTAGTTTCAGCCAAAAGCCTATCATTAGTGGCTGGTACAAGAGCTTATTTAGGTACTTCTGTAAACGTAATTGACAGTTTAAATTTAACATCTCGAAGAATTTTCATTAATAATAATAATTTAACATTAAACAATAATGCAACTATCTATGGTGCAAACAGTACGGCATACGTTGTAACTGATAGTGCAGGTTCGTTGGTTATTAATAATGTGGGTACAGGTGGTAAAACAGGTACTATTTTATTTCCTGTAGGAACTAGTACAAGTTATAATCCTATTTCAATTACTAATGATAGTATAGCAGATAATTATTGGGTATCGGTAAAAACAGGTATTGATGCTGCTGGTGCTTCATTAACAACAAATGCAGTAAATAGAAAATGGTCAATTAAAGAAGCTGTTTCAGGTGGTAGTAAATTAACTGTTAACTTACAGTGGAACTCTGCTGATGAATTACCTTCATTTGCAAGAGCATTGTCATACGTTTCAATGGTAGATAGTACAGGAAGATGGATTCCTAGTAGTGCTTTAGCAGCCGTGGGTGCAGGTCCATTCACACAAACATTATCTGGTATTACTGCATTATCAACTTTTGGTTCATTTGGTGTAGGTAGCAATAATGCATTACCAATAAGTTTATTATCATTTGGAGGTAATAAAAAAGCTAACTCAGTGGTATTAAATTGGAGAACTGCTGCTGAAATAAATAGCAAAGAATTTCAAATTGAAAGATTGGATTTAAATAACAAATTTGTAAAAATAGGAACGGTAAAAGCAAGTGGAAATTCTAATAAAGTATTGGTTTACAATTTCACTGATTTTGATATTTTGGTTAATCAAAAAGTTAGTTTTTACAGACTTAAAATGGTTGATTTAGACGGTACTTTTAAATATTCGAATATTATCAAAATAAGCGATGAAAATGGTCCAAAAGTATTTACGGTTTTCCCTAATCCTTCAGTAGGAAAATTAAACATTGAAAGCAATAATATTAATTTAGCTGCATCAACTTATAAAATTACAAATATTATAGGCGAAACAATTAAAATAGGTAATTCTGCGATTGAAGAAATTGATGTTAATAATTTAGCTGCTGGAGTTTATATGATTACTTTAGTAGATAGCACTAACGAATCAGTTTCTGTTAAGTTTGTAAAACAATAATCTTAAGAAATACTTTATAAACAATCAATAAAAAAGCCCGCTTATGCGGGCTTTTTTATTGATTGTTTATCTTATTTATTTATTTTCAAATAAAAACTGTTGGTGTTCGTCTAGGCTAATTAGTATGTTTGAGTCTTTTTTAACTTTTCCTGCTAAAATTTCTTTTGAAAGTTCGTTTAAAATTCTGCGTTGCATTACACGTTTTAGTGGTCTTGCACCATATTGAGGATCATAACCTAATTGGGCTAACCAATCTAAGGCTTCATCGGTAATATTTAATTCTATTTGTTGGTGCAGTAAAGTTCCTTTTAAGCCTTCAAACTGTAAATTAACTATCTGTCTTACGTTTTCGCGGTTAAGCGGAGTAAACATAATAATATCGTCTATTCGGTTTAAAAACTCAGGTCTAATTTGTCTGCGTAAAAGTTCCATTACATTGTTTTTAGCTTTGGCGGCTATGGCTTCTTTATCAGCATCAATGTCGTCCATTTGCTCAAAACTTTCTTGTATTAAGTGCGAGCCAATATTCGAAGTCATGATTACAATGGTATTTTTAAAATTAGCTGTTCTGCCTTTGTTGTCTGTTAATCGGCCATCGTCCAACACTTGTAATAAAATATTAAATACATCAGGATGTGCTTTTTCTATTTCATCTAATAAAACTACTGAATAAGGACGTCTGCGAATGGCTTCGGTTAATTGTCCGCTTTCTTCATAACCAACATATCCTGGAGGTGCACCAATTAAACGACTTACAGTATGTTTCTCTTGGTATTCGCTCATATCAATTCTAACCAAAGCACTTTCTTGGTTAAATAAAAATTCGGCCAATGCTTTGGCTAATTCAGTTTTACCAACACCAGTTGTTCCCAAGAAGATAAATGAACCAATTGGTTTTTTAGGGTCACTCAATCCAGCTCTACTTCTGCGAATGGCATCACTAATAGCTGCAATGGCCTCTTCTTGTCCAACCACACGTTTGTGTAATTCTTCCTCCAAGTGCAATAATTTTTCTCGTTCGCTTTGTAGCATTCTAGTTACCGGAATGCCTGTCCAACGTGCTACTACATCGGCTATATCGTCAGCGGTAACTTCTTCTTTTACCATTGGCGAATGGTTTTGAGCTTCGTCTAGTTTAGCCTTAAAAGCATCCAAACGTTTTTCAGCTTCTTTAATTTTTCCGTAACGTATTTCGGCTACTTTAGCAAAATCGCCATTTCTTTCAAATTGGTCAGCTTGGTATTTTAGGTTTTCAATTTCTTTTTTGGTTGATTGAATGCCTTCAACTACCACCTTTTCACTTTGCCATTTGGCTTTAAGCTCGTTTCTATCTTCTTGTAAATTGGCTATTTCTTCAGCCAGTTTTTTTACTTTTTCGTCATCACCTTCGCGTTTAATAGCTTCTCTTTCAATTTCCAATTGCATAATTCTTCTATCCAATTGGTCTAATTCTTCAGGAACTGAATCTATTTCTAAACGCAATTTTGCAGCAGCTTCATCCATTAAGTCAATGGCTTTATCTGGCAAAAAACGATCAGAAATATAACGTTGCGAAAGTTCCACTGCAGCTATTATTGCATCATCTTTTATGCGCACTTTATGATGCACTTCGTATCGTTCTTTTAAACCGCGTAAAATGGAAATGGCATCTTCGGTATCCGGTTCTTCTACATATACTTTTTGAAAACGTCTTTCTAAAGCTTTGTCTTTTTCAATATAGCGTTGGTATTCGGCTAAAGTGGTGGCACCAATGCTGCGCAATTCTCCACGAGCCAAAGCAGGTTTTAAAATATTGGCGGCATCCATAGCACCTTCGCCACCGCCACCTGCGCCTACCAAAGTGTGAATTTCATCTATAAATAAAATAATTTCACCATCGGCACTAATTACCTCTTTTACTACTGATTTTAAACGCTCTTCAAACTCACCTTTGTATTTGGCACCAGCTATTAGAGAACCCATATCCAATGAGTAAATCTTTTTAGTTTTTAAATTTTCTGGTACATCGCCATTCACAATTCTATGTGCTAAACCTTCAGCAATGGCAGTTTTACCCACACCAGGTTCGCCTATCAACACTGGATTGTTTTTGGTTCTACGGCTTAAAATTTGTAAAACCCTACGTATTTCTTCATCGCGACCAATGACAGGGTCAAGCTTACCTTTTTGAGCTAATTCGTTTAAGTTTTTAGCATATTTGTTAAGCGAGTTGTATTGGTTTTCTGCTGTTTGTGAGGTTACTTTTTGTCCACCACGTAATTCGTTAATGGCAGTTTTTAAGTCCTTTTCGATTACACCGACATCCTTAAGCAAGGTAGCTACCGTATTTTTTCCATCTAATAAAGCTAAAAAAATATGCTCAACCGAAACAAATTCATCACCAAATTCCGTCAAATAACTTTGTGCTTTTAGTAAAGTTTGGTTTGAATCGTTCGATAAATATTGGCTTTGGCCTTCTACCTTTGGATAACTTTTTATAACAGCATCTAATGTAGATTCAATTCTATTTTGATTAATGTTTAATTTTTTAAGTAAATAGGAGATAACATTTTCATCGGTTTGAATCAACGCTTTTAAAATATGCGCTGGTTCAATGGCTTGTTGACCATTTTTTAAAGCAATTTGAACTGCTTCTTGAACTGCTTCTTGCGATTTGATTGTGAAATTATTTAAATTCATAATTTGTTTTTTTTATAAATCGTCAAAATATACTCCAATGGAAAAATATAGCATTATTGACACATAAAATAAAAAAACAAGCATACTTGACATAAATAGAGGTTTTGAAACACATTTTGATAAAGAAATTCAGTCAAAAAGCCTTTGTTGATAAGAGTTTTGAAAGATTTTTTATTAAATAATTAACTTGTTGATTAATTATGCATTTTATTTATTGATGTTTAAAATTTCAAAAAAATACAACCTTAAGCAAATTTATTGATAATGGTTTTTTCAATGGTTTTAAAATAACCACAATGTTAAAAAGAGTTTGTTATTGATTACCAAAAAACCCAATCCCAAATATTTACAATACATAATATATTTAATTTGAAATGAACTTGACAATTTCACACAAATAAATTTCGTATAATATAAAAAGTGCCTAGAATATTAGTTGGTAATCTTTCCAAGTCCAAAAATTAGAATTTTTATTAAAAAACTATTGGGACAATTTTAATAAGCTAGAAAATAAGAATTTCATTAATTCCATTTGGCAACTCTTCTCCGAAAAGCTACCATTTCACCAAACTTGTGATGTTTGAACCAATAATTAAACTTGGTTTACAATTATTAGTTATTTAAAGTAATTGTATAATTAAGATTGCAATTTTATTAACTTAATTATTGGATTTTAACCGATAACGCCAAATACGGTATCAGTATTGGGCTATTGTCATACCTGTAACTACTATTGCCAAGCGACATCAGTCCATAATCAAATGCGGTAGAGTTATTTGTCGATCTAAAACCAAGGCAGTTTAAGTTCAAATTTGTTTGTCTATCAGCAAAATAATTATCGGTAATTAAATATAAATTATTTGATAATTTTAAATTTCCCGCTATAATAATAGCTAAATCACTTTGCCCTGATGTGCTATTACTGTTAACCAAATTGGTAAATTTACCTGTGCTTATAGTTAAGTTTTTTTCAGAATCACCTATTGTTAATCCTCCCGACAATAGACCAATAGAATTATTTTCTGATGAGCGAGAACTTAATGCAGCACCAGCTATGAAATGATTATATGAGGCACCTATGGAAACTCCTTTGGCAATTTTAAACTGAGTGCGAACATGAACATTAAAAAAGCCAATTATTCCAAGAAAAAAGGCGCCACCCCCAATTGAAAAATTATCTATAACACCAAAATCTAATCCATTATAAAGAATTCCAATATTTTGATAATAAAATTCTCCTTGTTTTAAGCCTTGGTAGTTATTGTTCCACCAATATTTATGACTTAAAATAATTGGTTTTTTTCTTAATTGGTTTTTCAATAGATAATTACTAGGATTTACATTTTTATCATTAAAATTAACATTGGGTGTTAATGCATTTATTTTAGTTTGGTTTTTTACATTACTAATATTTGCAATATTTTTTTGATTAATTATAATAACTCCAGCGTATTCAGTTTTTAACTTAACTTCTTCTAAATTTATTGCCATAATTTTGCCCCTTATAATGCTACCATCATTAAGGGTTATGGTAGCTTCTATTAGGCTATCTGCATTGTTATTTGTTTGAGCAAAACCTAGTTTTGAAATAAACAAAGTCACAACTAATAAAAATAGTATTTTGTACATTTTAGTGAATTTAAACATAAAGAATTTTGAATAATTTATTTTATTTTAAATACATATCCTAAATAAGGATATGGAACAAATTCTTCACGATTTACAATAGTATAATTTGAAGAATTGTTATCGTATTGGTCAAAACTACTAGTATAAGTATTTCCCATTAATCCAAAATCAAAACAATTAGATTTTCCAGGAATTCTGAAGGATACACTAAAAAATCTTTTATCTGAATCTTTCAAAAAGAAATTGTCTGTCATAATGTATAAGTTATTGTTAAGCTTAGCCATACCGCTTACCGATAAACCAAGGCCATTTAAATTGTTACCATTGTTATTTAAGGAATTAGAAGCTCTATAATCACCTTGACCTACGCTTACTGTTAAATTATTGTCTTTATTCCCAATACTAACTCCTCCGCTTAATAAACCAAAGTAATTACTTCCTTTATTATTTGAAATAGCACTTCCATATGTATAAAACATATTATAGGCAGCACCAATTTTTATATTTTCTGTAATTTCAAATTGGGTTCTTAGGTTTATATTTCCAAAACCGCCAACAAATAAATATAAAAATCCACCCCCAATTGAAAGGTTGTTAGTAATACCATAATCCAAACCATTGTATAAAACCCAAATGTTCTGGTAATACATTTCATTTTTTTTTAGTCCATTATAATTATTACTAAATGAATATTTGTATGAATTAATTAGAGGCACAAAGTTTCGATCTTTGGTTTTGTTATAATTTGAAGAACCACCAAATTTTACAATATTTAAATTGTTTGGATTTCTTGAATCATAATATTCCTCTTGTGGTTTTTGAGTAGGAGTATTATTTGTTTGATTTGTTTCATTTCCATTTATTTTTCTAATATTGGCCACGTTTATTTGCAATATGGTTATGATGCCTGCTAAATCGGTTTTTAACTTAACTTCTACTAAGCTCATTTCCAGTAACTCACCCTTTAAAATGGTTCCATCTTTTAAAGTAACCTCTACCTTATTAATGGTATCTGAAAATGAAATAAAATCATTGTTATTTATGTTGGTATTAGCCTGAATAAGTTTGGCTCCCAAAAGAAAGCAAACTATTAAAATGACAATTTTAATGTTCATAATTTTAAATTTTTATTTCAAAGGTTGTATGGTCTTAATTCTCAATTTTAAATGAAAAAAAATTGAAAACCAAAATCTATTTATTTTTATGTTAATGTTTCAAGCTAAATTTATTTTATACTATTAAGGTTTTTATAATTTAGAGTTGTAGCCAAACGATACTCCAACTCTGAATCCATCGCTGTTTGGAATGGTAGCCCAGGCGTTTATTGGAATGTTTAATTTGCCACTTTTTACTGTTTTGCCAAATGCTATTACTATGGCTCCGGTTAATTCCAAATCTCCTCTGCTATCCAACCTCTTTTCAAGTTTATAGTCATTAACTTTCATGGCGTCCAAATCTTTTTTACTGTAAAATTTACCATTATAATCAGCACCTTCCATTTTATTTAATATACCCACAGTTGGCCCAAATGCTATTTCCCAACCATTTTTATTATTTCTAAAACCATTTAAAAAAGTTAGGCTTGGAATAATTAATTGTTGGTCTACACCTGTAATCATTGGTAAAAACTCAAATAAAGCTTGGTAATTGCCTTCATTTAAATATTGTTTTTCAAATTGATAACCAAATTGAAACATGGCAGGGTTAGCATTATAACCACCATCTTGTTTACTTTTACTTATAACATCATTTTCCTTTCCCATTAAATACGTGTACCCAAAACGAGGACCTTCAAGATTAATTCTGTTTTTATTTGGGTTGTTTAGTGCGTTTTCATAATCAAAGCGTTTGGTAAGTTTAGCCACTAGCTCTTCATTATTGACATGTCCAAACATTTTATGGGCTGTAATTTTTATCATAGATTGAACCTCGTTTGGTAAGTTGTTAAATTCCTCAATGGTGGTTTTTTCTATATTTTGTTTTTGAACATTAATGAGCCTTAAAGTTATTAAAATATTTTGATTAATAAGTTCAACACTTCCTGTTATCATATAATCTGTTTGAATAACTTTTGCTACTTCAAGTAAACACATTTTTCCATAACAATTATTTACATTGAGTTTATTTTTTTCAATTAAATAATTTACATCATAGCGGTCAGTAACGTCAAATGTATCCAGTTTTTCAATTTCTGTCCGTAGTATATTTCCTAATTGCTGAGCATCCGTTTCAAGTCCTTTACTATCTACATTTAAAATAGTAACTGTTGGTTTTATTTTTTGAGCATTTGCCATCATTAAATTGCCTAAAAATAATAATAAAAGTGCTAATTTGTTTAAGTTGATCAAGTGTTTCATAATAGTTTTTGTGTTAATTTTATGGAACAAAACACCTACAATTTTTACCTTAAAAATAATTGATAACTAGGGCCTAAAATGGAAATGAATGTATAAAATCCTAAAATTTAGTTTTTAGTTAGCTTTTGAACAGCTTTTGGTAAATTTTGCAATGAAAAATTTAAGTATTTGCATATTTTGCAAAAAAATAATGGCAAAAAATGCTGTTTTAACTAAAAAAATAATGGGTAAAGAAGGAACTAATTCAATTCAAGAACAATTTATAAGCAAACTAAAAACGGCTATTCCTGCAAACGAAAATTTGGTACAAAGCATTGCAGATACTTTAAACCTAAGCTTAGATAGTGCGTACAGACGCATTAGGTGCGAAAAATTGTTCGATATTGACGAAGTAGCTATTTTATGCAAAACCTATAAAATTAGGTTTGATGATGAGGTAAATACTATGGCTAATGGAGCTAATTTTAATTTTAACTTACTAGAAAACAGTAAAGAGAAATTTAGGCAATGGTTACAAAGCATTTTAGAAAACCTAAAACTGATTAGCTCACGCCCAGAGAATACCATAATATACTCTGCCGATGATGTTCCTATTTGGCATCATTTTAACGATGATTATTTAATAAAATTCAAAATATTTTATTGGCTTAAAACCATTTTGGCTGATCCTGATTTTGTAGATAAAAATTTTGATGCTGACTTAATTTCAAACGATTTGGTGCAAATGGCAAAAGATATAGCCCATTATTACAATCAAACAACTTCAATCGAAATTTGGACTGAAGACACCTTTAACTCCACCCTCAAACAAGTGGAGTATTTTTGGGGCAGTGGATTTTTTAAAACCAAAGAAGATGCCGTTAACGTATGTAACTCCATTTACCATGAAATAAGTATTTTGCAAAAAATATGCGCTAATAGTAGTAAATCAGAAAATGGAAAACCTAATTTTACCATGTATCATAGCGAGGTAATGGTGGGTAATAACAGTATCGTTGCTACTATTGGTCAAACTAAAATTTCGTATGTGAGTTATAACACATTTAATATGATGACCACTACAAACGATAAGTTTGTTTACGAAGCAGAGCAATGGCTTAAAAATTTAATCAAAAAGTCAATATTAATAAGTGGAGTAGGAGAGAAGCAGCGTAATCAATTTTTCAGGAAATTAACCCAACGCCTCGATAAATTGAAACATGAAATAGAAGCCGAAATGTAATTTTTAAACTTATTTCATACACTCAAAAATATATTTAGGCAACAGAATTATACAGTTTTACATAATTGGTATAAAATAAATTTAATAATTACTTGACATTGCAAGCATAAAGACTAATTTCGTTATTATGATTTTGAGTAGTTCGATTGTACAATATTTGCAGTATGTGGAGTTCGAAAAAAAACAAGCCAAACATACACTTACAAACTATCGTGTCGATTTATCTCAGTTCGAAAATTATATAACTCAAATTTATCAAATAACCCAAATTGAACAAGTAACCCATTACCACATAAAAAGTTGGTTGGTACACCAAATAAATGAAGGTTTAAAAAATCGTTCTGTAGCCCGTAAAATATCAACTTTAAAATCGTTTTACAATTTTTTATTGCGCGAGCAATTGGTTACCATCAATCCGCTCAATAAAGTGCAAGCTCCAAAAGTTGAAAAGCGCTTACCCGAGTTTGTGGAGCAGAATGCCATGGAAAATTTATTTGATGGAAATATAACTGATGAGCATTTTGAAAACACTTTTGAAGGCTTAAGAGATAAACTAATGGTTAATTTATTTTACGCTACAGGTATTCGTTTGTCTGAGTTACAAAACATAGAAAATCAAAGTGTAGATTTTTATAAAAAACAAATAAAAGTATTAGGTAAACGAAACAAAGAACGAATTATACCTTTAACAAACGAGGTAATTGAATTAATAAAACAATACAATGATCAAAAAACAGCAAATGGTTTTGTAAGCAATTATTTGTTATTAACCAATAAAGGCGAGCCTTTGTATGCCAAATTAATTTACAACACAGTAAAAAAATATTTAAGTAAAGTAACTACCTTATCTAAAAGAAGTCCGCATGTGTTAAGGCACACTTATGCTACTCACTTATTAAATCAAGGAGCCGATTTAAATGCAATAAAAGAACTTTTGGGTCACTCAAGCATAGCGGCTACTCAAGTTTATACGCATAACAGTATACAACAATTAAAAGAAGTGTATAAAAAACACCCTAGAAAATAGATAAAATAAATTGTAACAATTAAAAAACAATCTAAATTATGAAAGTTAACATTCAATCAATCCATTTTGATGCAGACATTAAACTACTTGATTTTATTACCAAAAAAGTAGAAAAAGCAAAAACCTTTTACGAAGGAATTGATAGCGCTATGGTATATTTAAAGTTAGAGAAAGACTCTCAAGGCGAAAATAAATTAGTAGAAATAAAACTTACCGTAGCAGGGCACGAGGTTTTTGCTAAGGAACATAGTAGTACTTTTGAAGCTGCTGTTGATCTTGTAATCGATAAAATTAAAGCACAAATTAAGAAACACAAAGAAAAACTTCAAGAAAAAGTGTAAGAAAACTAAATAGATAGCTCCAAAAATGAACCAGCATTAAAAAAGTGCTGGTTTTTTTTGTTTTAAAATATATCTTGCGCCCGCTTTCAGTGGCATTGATGAAGTATAAAAACAAAAACGCTTTGTTTTTAATTAATTATCAAATAAAAGAAACTTTTTTTTGTAATTTGTTTGTTTTATAAATAAAAACACTACATTTGCAGTCCGAAAAAAGAAACAAGTTCTTTACTTAATAAAAGTAATATTTAGTAAAAAGGTAAAATTCACCATAATTATACCTTAAATATAACAAGCCACTTTAGCTCAGCTGGTAGAGCAACTGATTTGTAATCAGTAGGTCGCTGGTTCGATTCCGGCAAGTGGCTCAATTATTATTGTAGTAATACAATAATAAGGGGAGATACCAGAGCGGCCAAATGGGACGGACTGTAAATCCGTTGAGAAATCTACGAAGGTTCGAATCCTTCTCTCCCCACAAATATTACAAGCGAGAGTAGCTCAGTTGGTAGAGCGACAGCCTTCCAAGCTGTAGGTCGCGGGTTCGAGCCTCGTCTCTCGCTCAATTAGAAAATTGTTTTGCCGAATGATATCGATAAGTAAAACAATTTTTTTCATTTACTGGCAGTTGTAAATGTTAGGAAATGTAAAGTTTTTAAAGTAGCTTTTGAAGTTATTTTATATGTTAAAAAGAGAGTTAAAATGAGTTTTACCTTTAGGTGAAACAAATATAGAACTACAACATAATAACAAAACAAGCTGTTGTAGCTCAGGGGTAGAGCACTTCCTTGGTAAGGAAGAGGTCGAGAGTTCAATTCTCTTCAACAGCTCAAAAAAAAATAATAGCTCCCTAGGGGGCTTTTGGTGTATTTAAAAACAATAAAAATTAATAAATAAATAAAATGGCTAAAGAAAAATTTGACCGCAGCAAACCCCATGTAAATATTGGAACTATTGGTCACGTAGATCACGGTAAAACAACATTAACTGCAGCAATTACAAAAGTATTATCTGATGCAGGTTTATCAGAAGCTCGCTCTTTCGATTCAATCGATTCAGCTCCAGAAGAAAAAGAACGTGGTATTACAATTAATACCGCTCACGTTGAATATTCAACAGCTAACCGTCACTACGCTCACGTAGATTGTCCAGGTCACGCGGATTATGTTAAGAACATGGTTACGGGTGCTGCACAAATGGATGGTGCTATCCTAGTGGTTGCATCTACAGATGGTCCTATGCCTCAAACTCGCGAGCATATTTTGTTAGCTCGTCAGGTTGGTGTACCTCGTATCGTTGTATTCATGAACAAAGTGGATATGGTTGATGATGCTGAGTTATTAGAAATCGTAGAAATGGAAATCCGTGATTTATTAGATAAATACGAATTCCCAGGTCAAGAAATTCCAGTTATCCAAGGTTCTGCTTTAGGTGGATTAAACGGTGACGCTAAATGGGTTGCTAAAATCATGGAATTAATGGATGCAGTTGATTCATACATTCCAGTTCCTCCACGTTTAACTGAATTACCTTTCTTAATGCCAGTTGAAGATGTATTCTCAATTACAGGTCGTGGTACAGTTGCTACAGGTCGTATCGAGCGTGGTATCATCAATTCAAGTGAAGGTGTTGAAATTATCGGTTTAGGTGCTGAAAAATTAACTTCAACAGTTACTGGTGTTGAAATGTTCCGTAAAATATTAGACAGAGGTGAAGCTGGTGATAACGTAGGTTTATTGTTACGTGGTGTTGAAAAAGAAGCTATCCGTAGAGGTATGGTTATTTGCAAGCCAGGTTCAGTAACTCCACACACTGAATTCAAAGCTGAAATTTATGTATTGTCGAAAGACGAAGGTGGACGTCACACTCCATTCTTTAACAAATACCGTCCTCAATTCTACTTCCGTACTACAGACGTAACAGGTGAAGTAGTATTGCCAGAAGGAATGGAAATGATTATGCCAGGTGATAACGTTACTATTACTGTAAAATTAATCAATCCAATTGCTATGGAGAAAAACTTACGTTTTGCAATCCGTGAAGGCGGTAGAACAGTAGGTGCTGGTCAGGTAACTGAAATTTTAAAATAATTTTAATAAATAAAGATACTAAATGTTGGTTAAGGCAACTTAGCCAACATTTGGTGTCTAAATTAGGAGTGTAGTTCAAGGGTAGAATGTCGGTCTCCAAAACCGCTGATGGGAGTTCGAATCTCTCCACTCCTGCAAAAAATAAGAGTTTAACAAGCTAACTTGTAATGCTCATCAAACTATGAATAAAATTAAAGAATACGTAAAATTATCATACGATGAATTAATGAATAAGGTAACTTGGCCTACTTGGGGTGAGTTGCAAGAAAGTACTATCATAGTTATGATTGCTGCCTTATTAATTGCATTTATAATATTCATTATGGATTTAATTAGCAATGGTGGGTTAGGATTTTTTTACCAAATATTTAAGTAATTAAATCGAGAAAATGATACAAGAACAATTTAAGTGGTATGTGGCTAGAGCAATTACCGGACAAGAAAAAAAGGTAAAAGCGCAAATTGAAGTTGAGCTCGAAAGAGCAGGTTTGAGTGTTCATGTACCTCAAATTTTAATACCTACTGAAAAAGTTTATACTGTAAAAAATGGTAAAAAAATAGCGAAAGAAAAAGCTTATTTACCTGGTTATATATTAATTCAAGCAGAATTAGTAGGTGAAGTTGGTCATACCATTGATTCTGTTAATGGTATCGTAGGTTTTTTAGGTGGTAAATCAACACCAGTTCCTTTGCGCCAATCAGAAGTTGCTCGTATATTGGGTAATGTAGATGCAATTGGTGAGCAGGGTGAAGTAATGGATGAGCCATTTATAGTTGGTGAAACCGTAAAAGTAATTGATGGTCCTTTTAGTGGATTTGATGGGTTGATTGAAGAAGTAAGCGAAGAGAAGAAAAAACTAAAGGTGATGGTAAAAATATTTGGAAGAAGAACTCCATTGGAGTTAAATTTTGTTCAAGTAGAAAAAGAATAAAAGAATAATTATATTTAATTTTTAATAATATTTAATGCTGCTTTCCACTGATTAAATATTTAAGGATTGGATAGGTATTATATATAAATAAATAAAATGGCTAAAGAATTAACAGGATTTGTAAAATTGCAGGTAAAAGGCGGTAGCGCTAACCCTGCACCACCAATTGGACCAGCTTTAGGTTCGAAAGGTATAAATATCATGGAGTTTTGCAAGCAATTTAATGCTCGTACCCAAGATAAAGCTGGTAAAATATTACCAGTAGTAATTTCAGTATACAGTGACAAGTCATTCGACTTCATTATTAAAACACCACCAGTAGCCTCTCAACTGCTGGAAGCTGCAAAAATCAAGGCTGGTTCAGCTGAATCTAACCGTAAAAAAGTTGGTTCAGTAACTTGGGACCAAGTTCGCGATATTGCAGCTGATAAAATGCAAGATATGAACTGCTTTAAAGTAGAATCAGCCATGAAAATGGTAGCAGGTTCAGCTCGCTCTATGGGTATTACTGTTACGGGTGATAGTCCATTTCAAAATTAATTTTTAGATTGTAAAACAATGGCAAGGATCAGCAAAAAAAGAAAAGAAGTACTCAAGAAAATTGAGGCAAACAAAAACTACACTTTGTCTGATGCATCTAAATTGGTGAAAGATATTTCTTACACTAAGTTTGATTCATCGGTTGATATTGATGTACGCTTGGGAGTTGACCCTAAAAAAGCCAATCAAATGGTTCGTGGTGTGGTAAGTTTACCACATGGTACCGGTAAAGATGTTCGTGTTTTAGCATTAGTTACTCCTGATAAGGAAGCTGAAGCTCGCGAAGCTGGTGCAGACCATGTAGGTTTGGATGAATTTATCCAAAAGATTGAGCAAGGATGGGTTGACATTGATATCATTGTAACAATGCCTGCGGTAATGGCTAAATTAGGTAAATTAGGTAAAATTTTAGGACCTCGTAACTTAATGCCAAATCCTAAATCAGGAACAGTTACTATGGAAATTGGTAAGACTGTAAGAGAAGTTAAAGCTGGTAAAATTGATTTTAAAGTAGATAAAGAAGGAGCAATCCATACATCTATTGGCAAAACTTCAATGGAACCACAAAAATTATTCGAAAATGCAGTTGAATTAATTCAAACTATTAATAAACTAAAACCATCAGCAGCTAAAGGTACTTACTTAAAAGGCGTAAGCTTAAGTAGTACAATGAGCCCTGGTATTTCAGTAGATACAAAATCAATTCCTGGCATTTAAAATTTAATAAAACAACAGTTATGACAAAACACGAAAAAAATGAAGTGATAGATAACTTGGCTGGTTTATTTAACGAGTACAAGAATGTTTATGTAACTAATGTAGCCAGTTTAAATGCAAAACAAACTAGCTTACTACGTGGTGAGCTTTTCAAAGCAGGTATTACCATGCAAATGGCAAAAAATACTTTAATTGAAAAAGCTATGGAACGTAGTGGAAGAGATTTTGGTAATTTAGGTGAAACTTTAGTAGGAAATACAGCATTAATGTTCTGTCACGATATGAAAGAACCTGCAAAGGCTATCAAATCGTTCCGTAAAAAGACAGAAATACCTTATTTAAAGGGTGCTGCTATTGATGCTGATATATTTATTGGCGATAACCAATTAGAAACTTTAATGGCTCTTAAAACTAAAAATGAGCTTATTGGAGAAATCATTGGAATGTTACAAAGCCCAGCTCAAAATGTTATTAGTGCATTACAAGCTTCAGGTGGAGGTAAAATTGCAGGCTTAGTAAAAACGTTATCTGAGCGTCCTGAATAATTCAGATAAAACAAATTCATTAATTTAAAAAAACAAAAATAAAAAATACAATCATGGCAGATTTAAAAGCGTTCGCAGAACAATTAGTTAACCTTACAGTAAAAGACGTTAACGAATTAGCAAAAATTTTAAAAGACGAGTACGGCATTGAGCCTGCTGCTGCAGCTGTTGCTGTTGCTGCTGCTCCTGCTGCTGCTGAAGCAGCTGCTGAACAAACATCTTTCAACGTTATATTGAAAAGTGCTGGTGCAGCTAAATTAAACGTAGTTAAAGTTGTTAAAGACTTAACTGGTTTAGGTTTAAAAGAAGCTAAAGAATTAGTTGATGGTGCACCTAAAGCTATTAAAGAAGGTGTAGACAAAACTGAAGCTGAAAGCTTAAAAGCTAAGCTTGAAGAAGCTGGTGCTGAAGTTGAAGTAAAATAATTGCTTATAGCAAAATAAGCAGGCTTGACCCCGGCAATTTGCCGCGGGTCAATTCTGCATTATAAAAAAGCTACTTTTTTAGTTTTTTTATTGTCGTGATGAACGATTTTTTTTTGGTTTTATTCAACCTTAAAATGAATAACATAGTAAATTGATAGCATTTTCAATTTAAAACCAAATATTACATTGACTAACAGAACTATAACACCCGAAGGCAGAATCACTTTCGCCAAGGTAAAACCGGTTATTGATTATCCAGATTTTTTGGATGTTCAATTAGAATCTTTTAGAGAATTTTTTCAATTAGATACTACTTCTGAAAGTAGAGCTAATGAAGGACTTTTCAAAGTGTTTCAGGAGAACTTTCCTATCAGCGATACAAGAAACATTTTTACTTTAGAATTTTTAGATTATTTTGTTGATCCACCACGCTATTCTATTGAAGAGTGTATTGAAAGAGGATTGACTTATAGTGTTCCATTAAAAGCCAAGTTAAAATTGAGCTGTAATGATCCTGAGCACGAAGATTTCCAAACTATAGTTCAAGATGTGTACTTAGGAACAATTCCTTACATGACTCCAAGTGGTACTTTCTGTATCAACGGTGCTGAGCGTGTTATTGTTTCGCAATTACACCGTTCTCCAGGTGTGTTTTTTGGACAATCGTACCACACCAATGGAACTAAATTATACTCAGCCCGTGTTATTCCTTTTAAAGGTAGCTGGATTGAGTTTGCTACTGACGTAAATAACGTTATGTATGCATACATTGATAGAAAAAAGAAGTTTCCAGTAACTACGTTATTACGTGCTATTGGATTTGAATCTGATAAAGATATATTAAACTTATTTGACTTAGCTGAAGAAATTAAGGTAAGCAAAGCAGGTTTGAAAAAGGTATTAGGTCGCAAATTAGCAGCTCGTGTTTTAAGAACTTGGGTTGAAGATTTTGTGGATGAAGATACCGGTGAGGTTGTATCAATTGAGCGTAACGAAGTTATTATCGAACGCGATACTACCATTGAAGATAGCCATATTGATTTGATTTTAGAAGCTGATGTTAAAAACATCATCCTTCATAAAAATGAAAACAACCACAATGAGTTTGCTACTATTTTAAATACTTTACAAAAGGATACTTCAAATAGTGCTAAAGAGGCTCACGAACATATTTACCGTCAATTACGTAACGCAGATCCACCTGATGAAGAAACAGCTCGTGGTGTTATTGAGAAATTATTCTTCTCTGACAAGCGTTATGATTTAGGTGAAGTTGGTCGTTACCGTATCAATAGAAAATTAAACAAAAACGAATCTTTAGATAATCGTGTATTATCGAAAGACGATATTGTTTCAATCATAAAATACTTAATTGAGTTATCTAATTCACGTGCAGATGTGGATGATATTGACCATTTAAGTAACAGACGTGTTAGAACTGTAGGTGAGCAATTGTATTCACAATTTGGTGTTGGTTTGGCTCGTATGAGTAGAACTATTCGCGAGAGAATGAATATACGCGATAATGAGGTGTTTACGCCTCAAGATTTGATCAATGCTAAAACATTATCATCTGTTATTAACTCATTCTTTGGTACTAATCAGTTATCTCAGTTTATGGATCAAACCAATCCATTGGCAGAGATTACTCACAAAAGAAGAATGTCGGCCCTAGGTCCAGGTGGTCTTTCTCGCGAAAGAGCTGGTTTTGAGGTTCGTGACGTACATTACACCCACTATGGTCGTTTGTGTACTATTGAAACTCCTGAGGGACCAAACATTGGATTGATTTCATCATTATGTGTTCATGCTAAAATTAACAGCATGGGCTTTATTGAAACGCCATATTTAAAAGTAGAAAACGGAACTGTTTCGGTTGGAAAACCTGTTACTTATTTAAGTGCAGAGGATGAAGAAGGAATGGTAATTGCACAATCGGATGCTAAATACAACGAAACTACAGGTGAGTTCAACGATCCTAAAGTAAAAGCTCGTTATGAAGGCGATTTCCCGATGGTGGAGCCTGAAAAACTACAATTTATGGATATTGCTCCTAATCAAATTGTATCGATTGCTGCTAGTATGATTCCTTTCTTGGAACATAATGATGCGAATCGTGCGTTGATGGGATCTAATATGCAACGTCAAGCAGTTCCTTTATTACGTCCTGAAGCTCCAGTTGTTGGAACAGGATTAGAAGGTAAAATTGCCAGAGATAGTAGAAACTTATTATTGGCTGAAGGTACTGGTGTAGTAGAGTACGTGGATGGTAATGAAATTAGAATTCGTTACGAACAATCCGAATCTGATAAATTAGTTAGCTTTGGAACAGATACTAAAACTTATAAATTAACTAAGTTTTTACGTACTAATCAAAATACCTGTATTAACTTAAGACCAATTGTGAAAAAAGGTCAAAAAGTTACTAAAGGCAATGTTTTATGCGAAGGTTATGCAACACAAGGTGGCGAATTAGCTATTGGAAGAAACTTAAAAGTAGCTTTCATGCCTTGGCAAGGAAATAACTTTGAGGATGCGATTGTAATTAGCGAACGCGTTACCAAAGAAGATATTTTTACTTCAATTCACATTACTGAATACGAATTAGAAGTTCGTGATACAAAACGTGGTGAAGAAGAGTTAACCAATGATATTCCAAATGTTAGTGAAGATGCTACTCGCAACTTAGATGAAAATGGATTAATTAGAGTTGGTTGCGAAGTATTTGATGGAGATATTTTAATTGGTAAAATTACTCCTAAAGGAGAAACTGAACCATCGCCAGAAGAAAAATTATTACGTGCTATTTTTGGTGATAAAGCTGGTGATGTAAAAGATGCATCTTTAAAAGCTTCTCCATCTACAGCAGGTGTAGTTATTGAGAAAAAATTATTTGCTAGACTTAAAAAAGATAAAGTAGGTAAAGCAGATGATAAAACTAAGATTGCTAAATTAACTGAAGAGCATGATAAAAACATAGCTTCAATTAAATCAATTTTAGTAGATAAATTATTTACCATTTTAACTGGTAAAACTAGTCAAGGTGTAATGAATGTTTATGGTGAAGAATTGATTTCGAAAGGAACTAAATTCACTATGAAAAACTTAAGTGAAGTTGATTACACCAACGTTAATGCTAACAATTGGAGCACTGATGCTGAGAAAAACGATATGATTAAACAAATCTTATCAAACTACAAAAACAGAGTTAATCAAGAATTAGCAGATTACAGACGTAAGGAGTATGCAATTAGTGTGGGTGATGAATTACCAACAGGTATTTTAAAACTAGCTAAAGTTTATATTGCTCAAAAACGTAAGTTAAAAGTAGGTGATAAAATGGCTGGTCGCCATGGAAATAAAGGTATCGTTGCACGTATTGTTCGTGACGAGGATTTACCATTCCAAGAAGATGGAAGACCAGTTGATATTGTGTTGAATCCATTAGGTGTACCTTCGCGTATGAACTTAGGACAGATTTACGAAACTGTGTTAGGTTGGGCAGGTATTGAATTAGGAGTTAAATTTGCGACTCCAATTTTTGATGGTGCTAACGATGATGATGTATTAGAATTTACACGCAAAGCAGGAATTCCTGATTGGGGTAAAACTTATTTATACGATGGATTATCAGGAGAGCGTTTTGATCAGCCAACTACCGTGGGTGTAATTTACATGATTAAATTAGGTCACATGGTTGATGATAAAATGCATGCTCGTTCTATTGGACCATACTCATTAATTACGCAACAACCTTTAGGTGGTAAAGCACAATTTGGAGGTCAGCGTTTTGGAGAGATGGAGGTTTGGGCTTTAGAAGCTTATGGTGCATCAAATATTTTACAAGAAATTTTAACCATTAAATCGGATGATATTATTGGTAGAGCTAAGGCTTACGAAGCAATTGTAAAAGGTGATAATTTACCACAACCTGGTATCCCAGAATCGTTCAATGTATTGTTACATGAATTAAGAGGCTTAGGTTTAGATGTAACGTTAGAATAAAAAATTTAATGGAATTGAGTTGACAATTTTGCGAGCTCAATTCCATCATTTTATTTAAACTAACAATTTTCAATAAAAAAATTTCAAACGAAATATATGTCTTTCAAAAAAGATCAAAAATTAAAAAGCAATTTCACCAAAATCAGAATAGGGTTGGCTTCGCCAGAGTCTATTTTACAAAGATCACATGGTGAAGTAACCAAGCCAGAAACTATCAATTACAGATCGTTCAAGCCAGAAATGGGTGGATTGTTTTGTGAGCGTATTTTTGGACCAATAAAAGATTACGAATGTCATTGTGGTAAATATAAACGTATTCGTTACAAGGGTATTGTTTGTGACCGTTGTGGTGTTGAAGTAACAGAAAAGAAAGTAAGACGCGAACGCATGGGTCACATTAATTTAGTGGTACCTGTTGCGCATATTTGGTATTTCCGTTCATTGCCTAATAAAATAGGTTATGTATTAGGAATGCCAACAAAAAAATTAGACATGGTGGTTTACTACGAACGTTATGTAGTTTGTCAACCAGGTATTAAGCAAAATGATGGTGTATTAATGAACGATTTGTTAACGGAGGAAGAATATTTAGATATTCTTGATTCGTTACCAAAAGATAACCAACATTTAGATGATGACGATCCGAATAAATTTATAGCCAAAATGGGTGGAGATGCACTTTGGTTTTTATTAAGCCGAGTTGATCTTGATGCATTAAGTTTTGATTTACGTATTAAAGCAAGTACAGAAACTAGCCAACAACGTAAAGCAGAAGCTTTAAAACGCTTAAAAGTTATTGAAGGATTCCGTTCTGCTCAAGAAAACGGTGAAAACCGTCCTGAGTGGATGGTGGTAAAAATTTTACCAGTTATTCCACCAGAATTACGTCCATTAGTGCCATTAGAAGGTGGACGTTTTGCAACTTCGGATTTAAATGATTTATACAGACGTGTTATTATTCGTAATAACCGTTTGAAACGTTTAATGGAAATAAAAGCTCCTGAAGTAATTTTACGTAACGAAAAACGTATGTTACAAGAAGCTGTCGATTCATTATTTGATAATACAAGAAGAGTAAGTGCAGTAAAAACTGAGGGTAATCGTCCTTTGAAATCTTTAAGTGATATGCTAAAAGGTAAACAAGGTCGTTTCCGTCAAAACTTATTAGGTAAACGTGTGGATTATTCTGGTCGTTCGGTAATTGTAGTTGGACCTCAATTAAAATTACACGAATGCGGTATTCCTAAAAACATGGCTGCTGAGCTTTTCAAACCATTTGTTATTCGTAAATTATTAGAGCGAGGTATTGTTAAAACAGTAAAATCGGCTAAGAAATTAGTAGATAGAAAAGAGCCTGTAATTTGGGATATTTTAGAAAATATTTTAAAAGGACATCCTATTTTATTAAACCGTGCTCCTACATTACATAGATTAGGTATTCAAGCTTTCCAACCAAAATTAATTGAAGGAAAAGCTATCCAATTACATCCTTTAGTTTGTACTGGTTTTAATGCGGATTTTGACGGGGATCAAATGGCTGTTCACGTTCCACTAGGAAATGCAGCAGTTTTAGAAGCACAATTATTGATGCTTGCTCCTCACAATATTTTAAATCCTGCTAACGGTGCGCCAATTGCGGTACCATCGCAAGATATGGTGTTGGGATTATACTACATTACAAAAGGTAGAAAACATACTCTTGAACATCCGGTAAAAGGCGAAGGATTGAAATTTTACTCTCCAGAAGAAGCAATTATTGCTTACAACGAGCGTAAGGTTGATTTACACGCTTTTGTTAAATGTAAAGTAAACGTTTTAGAAAATGATCAATTGGTTAATAAATTGATTGATACTACAGTTGGTAGAATTATTTTCAATACTGTAGTACCTTCTAATTATGGTTACATCAATGAATTATTAACTAAGAAAAACTTAAGAGATATCATTGGTTCAGTAATTGCTGAATGTGGTATGGATAAATGTGCAAAATTCTTAGATGATATTAAAGAAATTGGTTTCCACCATGCATTTAAAGGTGGATTATCATTTAATTTAAGTTATGTAATGATTCCTGAAGAAAAAGGGAAGTTTGTAAAAGAAGCACAAGCAGAGGTAGAAGAAATTTGGAGCAATTACGAGCAAGGTTTTATTACCAACAATGAGCGTTATAACCAAGTTATCGATATCTGGACTCGTATTAACTCTCGTTTGGCTGATACCTTATTAACTCAATTGAAAAACGATAACCAAGGATTTAACCCAATCTATATGATGTTAGATTCTGGAGCGCGTGGATCAAAAGAGCAAATTCGTCAGTTAGGTGGTATGAGGGGTTTGATGGCTAAACCACAAAAGAATTTAAGTGGGGGAACTGGAGAGATTATTGAAAATCCAATTCTTTCTAACTTTAAAGAAGGTTTATCAGTTATTGAATACTTTATTTCAACCCACGGTGCGCGTAAAGGTTTGGCGGATACAGCTTTAAAAACTGCGGATGCTGGTTACTTAACACGTAGGTTACATGACGTTGCCCAAGATATTGTTATCAATGAAGAAGATTGTGGTACTTTACGTGGTATTCCAATTAGTGCTTTAAAAGATAACGAAGAAGAAGTAGAAAGTTTATATGAACGTATTTTAGGAAGAACTAGTTTACACGATGTATTTGATCCATTATCGGGTGAATTATATGTAGCAGCTGGTGAGCAAATTATTGAAAAAATTGCTACTAAAATATCTAATAGCCCAATAGAAATAGTTGAAATTCGTTCGGCATTAACTTGCGAAACTCAATTAGGTATTTGTGCCAAATGTTACGGTAGAAATCTTTCAACAGGTAGAATGGCTCAAAGAGGAGATTCAGCTGGTGTAATTGCTGCTCAATCAATTGGTGAACCAGGAACTCAGTTAACATTACGTACTTTCCACGTGGGTGGTACTGCTTCAAATATTGCTAACGAAAGCCAAATGAATGCTAAATTTGGTGGTATTTTAGAATTTGAAGAAATAAAAACAGTTGAAATGAAAACTGATGAAGGTATTTTTGATACTGTAATCGGTCGTCAAGGTGAGATTAGAATTTTAGACGAGGTAACTCGTAACCCAATTATTACTGTAAATATTCCTTATGGAGCTCATTTACAAGTTAAAAATGGTGCTAAAATTGCTAAAGGTGATATCATTTGTTCATGGGATCCATACAATGCGGTAATTCTTTCTGAGTTCCCGGGTGTGCTTCAATTTGAAAGTATTATTGAAAATATTACTTTTAAAGAAGAAAGCGATGAGCAAACAGGTCACAAAGAGAAAGTTATTATTGAATCGAAAGATAAAACTAAAACTCCTTCAATTATTGTAAACGATAAAAAAGGTAATCCTTTAAAAGAATACAATATTCCGGTAGGTGCTCACATTGTGGTTGAAGATGGAAAATCAATTGGACCAGGTGAAATTTTAGTTAAGATTCCTCGTGTTGCAAGTAAAACACGTGATATTACAGGAGGTTTACCGCGTGTTACTGAGTTATTTGAAGCTCGTAACCCAAGTAATCCTGCAGTAGTTACTGAAATTGATGGTGTAGTAAGCTTTGGTGGTATTAAACGTGGTAACAGAGAAATTATGGTTACTTCACGCGATGGCGATAGCCGCAAATACATGGTTCCATTGTCGAAACACATTTTAGTTCAAGAAAATGATTTCGTAAAAGCAGGTTCACAATTATCTGATGGTTCAATTAGCCCTCAAGATATTTTGAGAATTGAAGGACCACTTACAGTTCAGCGTTATATTGTTAATGGTATTCAAGAGGTTTACCGTTTACAAGGTGTAAAAATTTCGGATAAACATATCGAAATTATTGTTCGCCAAATGATGCAAAAATTAGAGGTAGTTGATCCAGGTGATACTTTATTCTTAGAAGGTGAAAACGTTGATCGTTTCAAATTCAAAAAAGTAAATGATTGGATTTACGATAAAAAAGTAGTGTTAGAAGCAGGTGACTCAACTAACTACAAACCGGGCCAAATTATTAGCGTTAGAAAATTACGTGATGAAAATTCACAATTAAAACGCAAAGATTTACGCTTAGTAGAAGTGAGAGATGCTGAATCGGCTACTGCAGTTCAAGTAATTATGGGTATCACTAAATCATCTTTAGGTACTCAAAGTTTCATGAGTGCTGCATCATTCCAGGAAACTACTAAAGTATTGAACGAAGCTGCTATTAACGGTAAAGTAGATAGAATGTTAGGATTAAAAGAAAACGTAATTGTTGGACATTTAATTCCTGCAGGTACTGGTTTACGCGATTACGAAAAATTAGTGGTTGGTAGTAAAGAAGAATACGAAGCATTATTATCATCGAAGGATGAAGAATAGTTAAAAGTATTTAACTAATAAAAAAAAGCTACTTAGCCGAAAGGTTAAGTAGCTTTTTTGCTTTAACAAAACAGAAATAAGTAATTGAATTTATTAAATTCGAAAATATGAAATTAGCCATAAGAGCTTATGAAATCACTGATAAGCAAGCTTGTTTAAAGGCATTTGAAAGTAATGTTCCAAAATATTTTACAAAAGCTGAAATAGCTGATTTTGATGCTTTTTTGATGGGGATTTCTAATAAAGTTGGGGTGAATACTAAACCAATTTATTCTTATTTTTCGAGACAGATTTAATTGTTATAACAATTTACACACTTTACTGGAGGGTATCGGGGGTTAATAAAACAATAAACGCTTGTTATCGTAGTTTAATATTACATTTCTTTCATCAGTGAAATTTTTACTATCGCAAATTATAATTTCAGCCTTTCCTTTGGTATCTGACCCATTATCGAACTCATGGATTGCATAGTATTCAGGACGATGGATAAGCAATATTTTATCTGCAAATCTTTCTACAGATAAATATCCTATTTCTAATATAGATGGTTTGTTGCCTTCTATATTATTAATTTTAGTCGACAATAAAACAGCTATATTAAGATCTACAGCTATTTGTTTTAACGTTCTCATTATGAGTAATATTTCTTTATCTTTCCAATTGTTTGTATTGATACTAATGCCTTCCAATGAATCAATAACAACTAGTTTTAAATCGTTCGATTTAATAAACTCCTGAATTGTATTTTGCAATTCAAAAATATTTAAACATTCATTTTCCCCTATAAAAAGTTTTGTGTTGTTAAGTTGATGCAAAGGTAAACTCAAATCATGATTTAAAATTTGGTAATAAGATATTTCAAATTGTTGTGAGATTATGCGTTTTGTTAACTCTGAGGTTGAAACATTAAAACTAAAAAACAAAACACCCTCGTTTGCCGCTGTATATAATGCTTGTCTGAGCAAAAAGGATGTGTAACCCGTACCTCTAGTTCCCCCAATTACATGCAATTCACCTTGTCGTATTTCTCCTAATTCATCTGCGAAGTAGGGTAGTGAATTTTTTGAAATTGATGACTTCTTCGATTCTAAGAAATAATCTTGAACCATGTCTGCAACTTTTAATATTTCTATTTTCATATATAAAATTTTCGTGCTCAAATGTATTACTTTCTTTTTATATGTAAAAATTAAAATTGGAAGAATAAATATATGTATAGAAAAAATAAATTATATTACTTGAATTTTTGATAAATACATTTACCTTTGTGTCATGAAAATAACAATAACTGAATTGTTGCAGCAGGCATATTTGATTTTAAATCAACCAACTGCGGGTGAAAAAGGTTTTACCATAGAATCATTACTCGAAAAGCCGATAATTGTAAAAAATTTCAAGAAGATACAGTCATGTTTGAAGGATAATTTCAAAATAGATATTGATTTTAAGCAAATACTTATAATCGTAATTCTGTTTAGGAAAGAGGATGCTACATCGGACTTAGATCATATACCAAATTATTTGGGTTTAAAAAGTCAGCTAGGCTTGTTATCGTTAGGTAGCAGCATGCAGGATTTAATTCATTTAAGTGTAGTAGTTTCTGATAATCAAGGGAGAACATCACATGTGAGGCGAGTTAAAAAGCTATTTTACGATCATTATTTAGATACTACGTTTCTAACATCGTTAATAGAAAATAAACCTACTGAGTTAAAAAAGCCCATAATTACCAGCGACCTTCATTTTATAAGAAAAGTTGCAGTTATGTTTGCCAAGATGTCGGCAGAATCAAGTGAGTACTGTTACAGATTTTGTTTGAGAAATTTAATAGTGCTTTTAAAAACGCATCAGCATTTAGAATTGGTTGAACGCCTTACCAATATGTTTGGTATGCCAGAATTTGGTGAAGAGAATGAGCTAGATATAATAACACCTGCAGTAAATAGTTTGATTACTGTAGTGATTCTTTATTCTTATTTAAATAGTGAAGATGAAATAAATATAGTTCATAAATTTGAGGATGCTCTCGGGGTGGAATTAAGTTTATTGTTAGTGCAACAGATAGAAGAAAAAAACTACCCTTTAATTAGCCAAAACCACATTCAAATTGCTCCGCAAAATATCAAGGAAAAATTTTCATTAGTTATCAATATTAAGCATCAAATAGTTAACTTTTTTCTACCTTCATTACCAGTAGATAGTATATATAATAATGCCAAATTCTTGACTATAGAACCGCCTATCCAAGATAACAAAATAGAGTTAAGATACCCAAATGAAATACAAGTAAACATGGATTTAATAGAGAAAATTTTAGAACAAAATTCTTTTGGCGAGAAACTAACAGTATTTTTGCATGGCGATCCAGGTACGGGTAAAACAAGCTATGTAAAAAATTTGGCGACCAAAACTGGGAAAGTTCTTATTACACCGAGAGTTGTTAAAAGTATGTGGTATGGCGAGAGCCAAAAAAACCTAGAGCTGCTATTTGATGAAGTTGATACAATTACAAGCAAATTGGAAAATCCTCCAATATTTTTTGTTGATGAAGCAGACAGCTTGTTGGGAGTTAGGCATCAATTAAACGAAACAAATTCAGATACACATAACGAATTACAATGCATCCTTCTCAGAAGAATTGAAAATTTCAAAGGAATCTTGATATTGGCATCTAACTTCTCGATCACATGTTTCGATCCCGCCTTCGATAGGAGAATGGATTTTATCATTGAGGTAAAAACATCGCCAGATACACTAGAACAAATGCTCGTATCCAAATTAAAAGAACACCAAATACCTTATACTAAAAACGAATTATTGCAATTGGTAAACAGTAACTTGTCGCCCGCAATAATTGATTTAGTATTCAGAAAACAAAAGCTTTACAAACTAGCTGGAGTAGATTTTAACATTTTAAACGAGATTAGTAATCGTATAAAAAATATAGGCAACCCTATTGGGTTTGCCAAAGCAAGTTAGTTATTAACCACAAAAATTATAAAAAAATATGTTTTTATTATTAGGTATTTTAGAAACTCCAGAGAAGAAAGGAATAGAGCTTCAACAAATTTTTAATTTTATTTCAGTTGCCTCCCATCCATCAGAGGCTAATGAAGCTATTGTATTGGATTATTCATACGCTAATTACGTATTCACTATCAATATTTTTCCTGACGAATTGAATTTGAAAAAACTTGATTCTAAAATTGATGATGTTAAATTGGATGATTATTTGTTGTTTACTAAAGGTTCTTCAGCTGGTAAGATTGCTAAAATTGAAAATCTCTTGTTTCACAAAAACCATTTGAGAAAAACAAACATAAAAATAGTACCTGTTACTAATACAATTTTAGTTCGAAAAATCAAATCCGACTCCATTGTTGAAGGTTTCCATGATCTTATTGTTTATGCTCTTTTTTTTAAAGATATAACACATGATTTTTCACTTAAAAATACTGAAATATACTTTGAAAATACTTTTGTCAATAATTTGATTAAAAAAAATGATTTTATGGATCAATTCAACTTACCCCCAAAAGATTTAGAAGGTGTTGAAATAAGTTTACCACCAATCAAAATACAAAAAAAAATTGTTAAAAATTTGAATAATAAAGGTATGGATTCTAATGACTCTAAGATAAATAGCATAATGAGTGCTATGAATAAAATAAATGAGACTAAACA
Organism: Bacteroidia bacterium; assembly: GCA_044239605.1. GTDB lineage: Bacteria > Bacteroidota > Bacteroidia > UKL13-3 > UKL13-3 > JAAFJM01. The sequence goes on from JBIIBC010000012.1 coordinate 28,770, forward strand.
AGTTCAATTCAGCTTGTCTATTAAAGAATTTAAAAATGTAAAAATTAATTTACCTCATTTGGTAATACAAAGAGATTTGGTTCAAAGGTTTAATGATGAATTTAACTTAAACAAATTACCCGAATCTTTATTTTTATTCGATATTATTAAATCAATTCAGGAAAACATTAATTATAAGCCTAATCAATACTAATATGATGAAAAAATTTGAAAATCATTTTGAAGTGTTTTTTATTAGTCAAAAACACCAATTTGAAGAGCAGCCAAATCAATTAAATGATACAAATGCCAAGGACATACTTGTTTTAAATCCTAACTTTATCAGTACTTTAGGTTATTTAAAGTTAGAGCCATCTGAGGAAAATAAAACTATTTCATTTGCCAAAGCAGGTAGTTTAGAAACCAATTATTTGTATTACACTGATTTTATTATTAACAGCCAAACAGGTAATTATGGGTTTATTTATAATCAGTTATATATTGAAAATTTATTTGATCCAAAGCAATTTCCAAGCTTGGAATTATTGATGAGTTTACCAATAAAGTTATCAAAAAAAATAGGTGAAGAAATTTTAGTAATAAGAATTAAAAAAAATGAAACTAACAACTCTACCAAATTTAAGGTATCACAATCACTTAATTCAGGAAAAATTGATTATGGCTTTAAGCTGATAATGATAGAAGCATTAACTTTTAAAATAGTAGAAATATTGAAAAACGATAACATCGATAAAAGTGAAAAAATAAATTTGATTTTAAATTTGGATTTCGAAAAACCAGCTATAGTTGAACAATTAAATATTATCCAAAATGCACAATCAATTGCAGAAAAGCAGGTGGAAATTTATCAATCAGTTTACAGCTTTTTTTTAGAGAAGCAATCGTATCTTTCTAATTTACAACCAAAATAAATGATGAAAAAGAAAATTATCTTTTTGGATCATGACGGAGTTCTATGTTTGGCACATAATTGGGGGTCTAGAAAAAAAACCAAAAGAGACTTCGATGATTTTGACCAAGAATGTGTATCAATTTTAAACAATATTTTAGACACCTTTCCAAATACCGAAATAGTGGTTAGCAGCGATTGGCGTCTGTATGAAGAAGATTTGTTAACCATGCAATATCACTATAGTGAAATGGGAGTGAAAAAATTCCCGATTGCCTATACTCCAGACTTATCGAATGATAAGTCAGTAAGGCAATATAAAGCAAAAATGAGAGCTAAGGAAATTTTACAATATTGTCAGGAACACCAAGCTGAAATAGAAACATGGGTTGCCATTGATGATTTGGAATTAAATCTACCAAAAAATAATTTTGTGAAAACCAATACTGAATTTGGATTAAATGAGCCAGGTATTTTACAGCAGGTGATAAAAAACTTAAAATAGTATATGCTAACAAAAATAGAATTACAGCAAAAATTTAGAGACAAGGGTGTGAGCTTTGCTCAACAGAAAAATTTGCCTAAAGAACTAAAGCCACTTATAGCTATTGCAAACCAAATTAGCAATTCAAAGGGTATGTCTGTAGAATATCCTATAATAGTTAAAGATCAAGAGAATATTAGCTCCTTTATCGAATTGTCTGGCTTTATTGCAATTAATCAAGATTATGTAAGGAATATAGATGGAAAGATAATCACTAGGTTGAGGGTTTGTTATTTGCTTGATATAGATATTGATATCCAGAACTTTAAATTAGAATGGCTCAGAGACGAAGAATACATTCATGTTTACTATGAAAAAAACTAAAAAGCAATACACATATCAATGCAAAAATTGCCAAGCATTTCAATACAGTTGGAAGCCTCGTTGTCATACATGCTACTATTTCAATAATTCGTATTGGTATCTGTTTGTAAAATATTTTTACAAAAATTACTTAATTTTCTAAAATGTTATTTTATACTTGTAATGTCTATTCAGAAAATGCTATATTTGTGGCGTAAATTAACAAAAATGGAAAGATTCATAATTTTCACACTAAACACAGCCACAAATGAGGTGGTTGTAAAGCAGAGTTTTAAAGTACTAGCAGATGCTGATGCATATTTTGTAAAAGACACTACTTTCAATACCATTTCAGATTGGGTAGAATCATACGGGCATTATGGATGTAATTCAAGTAATTTTAATTATTACGATAGGCCTGAATTAATAATACTTTTAGACATTCAATTCGAATTTCCTGAAAATGAAACTAACACATATGAGGCAATCGAATTTCATAAATTTAGAAATGCCTTGATTAACCGAACCGAAGAATCAACTGTATATCATGAATTTACTAGTACTTTAAAGAGTGAAATTAAAGAAAAATTTAGCAATTTAGGAAAAATCCTTTATTACCCAGGGGCATTTTCCGATTTTGGACCAATGAAATTTTTCTTTGAAAACTCATCAATAGATACAGTTATTTATACTGATTATATGATTACTAGAGAAATATTAGAAGAAAGGATACAAAATTTTATTAATGACTTTAATAACCGAGACTCAATAATTATTACACCCAATGTTTTTAATAAAAATAACTGGAATGAATTTTGGCCGGAACAAACTAATAAAGGTATAAATAATGCATTTGGAATCGAATATAATTTTTTGGTTAATAAAGATAAAAAATGTAGGTTTATTTATTTGGCTACAGAAGCCATTAAAACATATTCAATCTTACTTGAATGCAATTTAGTTCCTGCTGTAATTGTTCTTCAAGATCATGGGATGGGTGGTAATTGGACCTATTTTGGTGGGGATTCGCCACTATATAGATTAGCTGTAAACAATTTGCCAAAATACATTTTTCTTGAACCAAATTCAAATACCAAACCATGGAAATCATATAGTAAAATTACTGAAGCGTTTAATTTGCCTGGAGCTTTGCACAACAACCGAAGAGCACTTTATACTAGAAAATTATTTATTCCAAGAAGAATTGACGAAAGAATAATAGAATGGAATGAAATGCAACCAATAATGAATATTGATGGAGAAGAAGTAAGAATAAACCAATGGGATCTTGATGGTAAGAAACAAGGTTATTGGGAAGCATTTAATATAGAGCCATTTATAGTTGAAGAAGGTTATTATATAAATGATGTAAAACGCTTGGAGATATCAGACTTGGACTTCCTATCAGCGCTTAATAAAGTAAATGATAGAATAAAAAACTTAGAGGACAGAATATCAACGAACCATTGGGAACTTCAGAATTGCATAGTTTTTAATTTGGGTGGAAAAGCAATTGCTCAAAAAATGTGGCAAATGCATATTCCAAGTGTAGGTGAAACCATTGGTATAGAGTTTTTTGAGGAAGATCTAACGATAGAATACGTTAGAAAGTTTTTTCCTGAAGATTATAAGCCAAAAGATAAATATGTTGAGTTACAATATCCCCGATCAGGACATTATCTTTTTACTGTTGAGGATGTGGCATGTTTTTTTACAGATGGTGTAGAATTAGAAAATGATGATGGCTGCACGTATTATTTAGAACTTACACCCAAATTGAAAAAATAAAAAATAATTATACAACATGAGCAAATCAGATAAAAAAGCAAAAGATGCTTACATAGTACATCTTAAATCGAATGGTTACGAGAATGTAAAAGTAATAAATTCCCCTGTTGATATTTCGGCAGAAAAAAATGGGGAAACCTATTACTTTGAAATTAAAATGACCAAGAAAAAAACAAAATATTTTGGAGCTGCAACCCTAACAGAATGGGTTCAAGCATTTAAAACGCCCAATCATTTTAAGTTTGTAATCGCAAAAACGGATGTAAAAGAGGAAGATTTCAAGTTCATAGAATTTTCCCCTGAAGAATTTATGAAACATTCTACAATACCACCTTTTAAAATTTACTTTAATATCAATTTAGAAGGTGATTCAAAAAATAAATTAAGAAGAAGTGCCGTTCAACTAACCGAGGCAACTATGAAACTATTGAGTGAATTTTATAACGCAATCAAAATAAAAAATTAAGTTATGCTTGAAATAGTTAACCCTGCAAACGGTGAGAAAATTCAAATTGCTGATTCAGAATTTTTTTTAGTTTTTTTAGCCCCAATTTTATAGGACTCTTTAAAGTTACAAATTTTCATTACTTTGCATCACAAGAGACGCTATGCTTAACTCTTGCCAGAACTGAGTTTACGCGATTATGAAAAATTAGTAGTTGGTAGTAAAGAAGAATATGAAGCATTATTATCATCGAAAGATGAAGAATAGTTAAGAAAGTATTTAACTAATAAAAAAAGCTACTTAGCCGTAAGGTTAAGTAGCTTTTTTGCTTTAGCAAACAAAAATAAGTAATTGAATTTTATTAAATTCGAAAATATGAAATTAGTAATAAGAGCTTATGAAATCACTGATAAGCAAGCTTGTTTAAAGGCTTTTGAAAGTAATGTTCCAAAATATTTTACAAAAGCTGAAATAGCTGATTTTGATAAATTTTTAGAGATGATTCCTATTAAGGTTGAGGCCAATAAAACGTTTTATTACGTAGTAGTTTTTGGAGATGAAGTAATTGGCTGCGGAGGTTTTGGCAATAAAGATAACACCGATATTATTACATTGGCTTGGGGGCTTATTCATCAAAATTTCCATAAAAAAGGTTATGGTAAGGAGTTGTTAACCTTTCGTTTAGCGCAAATCAAAGAAAAGTTTCCTAATCAACCTGTGTATATTGATACCACGCAATATTCGTATGGCTTTTTTATGAAATACGGTTTTGAAACTACTAAAATTACAAACGATTTTTATGAAATGGGATTGCATAGGTATGATATGCAATTTGTATTTCAGTAAACAATAAATTGAATTAAAATAGCAGTTACATTATTAAAATAATAACAAAAATATGTTGTAAAATGATTAGAAAGTATTTACCACAAAGTGTGAGAACAAATTTTAATAATTAAATTATTTTAGAACTTAGTAAAAATGTTGCTAAGAAAATGCCTTGCTTGTATTTAATGAATGATTTATTCAGTTAAAATCAAAAAGTATTTTATTTCGAGAAATATTGGGAAGATGAGAAAATGCAAACACTTCAAATCAAATTATGGGGCTAAATGCTTACTTATTAAATATTTTTATATTTATAATTCCCCATTTTTGAAATCTGTATTGAATGGATGTAGCCAAAACGCCTAAGCCATATTTAACGCTTCTAGCAAAATTAATAGAAGAAGCCTCATCAAAATATTTAGTTGGACAAGTAACTTCACCTATTTCAAAACCTGCATAAAATACTTGTGCACACATTTGATTGTCAAACACAAAATCATCACTACAAACATTATAGTCAACGGTGTTAAGCACATCAATACTAAATGCTCTGTATCCAGTGTGGTATTCCGATAGTTTTTGTCCCATCAAAATATTTTGAAATAAAGTTAAACAGCGGTTGAAGAAATACTTATAAAGAGGCATTCCTCCTTTTAATGCACCTTTGCCTAAAATTCGTGAGGCAAAAACAGCTGGATATACGTTATATGCAATAATGGAGGCAATGCTATGAATTAATAATGGTGTGTATTGATAGTCAGGGTGAACCATTATCACAATATCAGCACCAATTTCTTTGGCTTTGTTATAACAAGTTTTTTGATTTCCACCATAGCCTTTGTTTTTTTCATGTCTAATAACATGCTGTATTCCAATCTTTTTTGCCAAAGCACTTGTTTGATCCTTACTGGTATCATCTACTAAAATCACTTCGTCTACTATATCGAATGGAATTTCATTATAGGTTTTTTCTAAGGTAAGCTCTGCATTGTATGCAGGCATTACCACAACTATTTTTTTGTTATTTAGCATAAATTATTGCAATAATATAAATTATCTTGCTCCAATCAAAATTTTGATAGATTGGTAATTACTATAAATTTTGCTATTGATAATTCAAAACAAGTATTACCTTGCAATTAATTTAATTATTATAATAATGGATAAGCAACAAGAGGAGAAGAGTAATAACCGTAATGGTTTGGTATTATTACTGTTATTGTTATTAGGGTCTATTGGTTTTAATGTGTACCAATATAAAAACCATACCACAACTATTATTTCACACGGAAATGAAGTAGATAGTTTAACTAATGTAAGAATAGAGGTTGAAAGAGAATTGGTTTCTACTTCTATGGAATTAGATAAATATAGGGGAATAGCAGGTAATTTAGATAGCTTGTTAACAGATGCTAATGGCAAAATTTATAACCAAGAGTTAAAAATAAGAAACTTACTTAAAAATGAAAAAGATGCCACTAAGTTAAGCAAAAAATTAAAGGAAGAATTGGCTTCGTTAAAAGAATTGCGCGATGAATATTTGGAAAAAATAGATGCACTTATGATTGAAAATGGTGCATTGAAAGCAAAAAATACTGAATTAACAGAGGCGGTTTCAGGCTTAAGTCAAGAAAAGTCAAAACTAGAGAAAACAGTTGAAGCGGCTAGCGTTTTAAAAGTTGAATATGTTAAGGTATCTGTATTTAAAAAGAAAGGTAATGGAAAGTTAGTTGAAACTACATTGGCTAAAAGAACCAATAAAATTGAAGCTTGTTTAACTATAATGGATAACAAAGTAGCAAACAAAGGTGATAGATTTGTTTATTTAAGAGTTATTTCACCAAGTGGTAAACCATTGGCAGGTACTAATAAAGGAAATATTTTAGTTAATGGTGAAACGTTAGAATGTACCTCAAATATTAAAATTGATTACCAGAATGAGAAGCAAAATATTTGCTTAGCATACGAAGGGGAGGAGAGAAATTTAGAAAGTGGTACCTACACCATTGAATTGTATATTGACAATAATATTGTTCATGCAAGTAGTTATATTTTGAAATAGATAACTTTAAAAGAAAAAGCCAAACAAGAATGTTTGGCTTTTTCTTTTAAAAACTATAGGTAAAACCAAGTTGGTTTGTGCCAATTATTGGAAACAAATTATTTTTGTTCATTTTCCATTTGTTTCTGTGCGTTGCATAAATAAGTTTAGTAGATATGATGCCAATACCAGCCCCAACACAAACATCACTAAACCAATGTTTGTTATTTAATATTCTCATGGCACCCACAGTGGTTGCTAAAGTGTAACCAGAAAATATGACAATAGGTTTATTTTTAAATTCTTGATGTAAAACTTCGGCAAGTATGAAAGCAAATGCTGTATGCCCACTTGGAAAGGAGTATTTATTTGATTCATCCGGCCTAAGTGTTTCTGTGCTATATTTTAATATATTAACTAATCCTAGTCCTAGTATTACGCTTTTGGTTGTAATTGCAAATTGATTTGGAATATTGCTTGTACTTTTAACTTTTAATAAATTAAGGCCAATCATTAATAATCCAGGTGAAAATGCCAAAAAATCATCGGTAGATGTTTTGAAACTTTTCCAATTATCATCTCTATAGTTTTTTATTGATAAACTACTTGTTGGACCATTGTTTTTTAAATTTATTAAACCATAGGAAATTAATAATGATGGTGCGATGTAGCTTTTATACCCATATTTTTTATTGTAAAATGAAATTGAATCATTTTGTGAAAAGCTAGTTAAGGGCTTTACTCCCAAAACAATCAATACTATAAACCAAATATAGTTCATTAGGAGTAAAGGTAATTTAGTACTGCGCAGGTATAAATGGCTGCTGTTTCAGTTCTTAAAATATTATTACCTAAAGAAACCGGTTTAAAGTTTCTCTGTAAAGCAATTTTAACCTCATTTTCTGTAAAATCTCCTTCGGGGCCAATCATAACTAGTGTAGGTTTATTTTGATTAAAAACACTATTTATAGAAGTTTTTTCCTCCATACACCAAGCCAGTAAACAGTTATAATCTTCAGTTTTTATTTCTTTAAAAAATGAATTATATAATGTAATATTATTAATTTTGGGTAACCAATATTGTTTGCTTTGTTTTATGGCCTGAATTAATATTTTTTCGCAGCGTTCTATGTTTATTTTATTTCTTTCCGAATTTTCAGTTTCAATAAATGTAATTTCTGAAATACCAATTTCAGTACATTTTTCAATCATCCAATCCATTCTATCAAAATTTTTTGTAGGTGCTACTGCTAAGTGAATATTTTGTTTGTTGTTATACTCAAAGTAAATTTTTTCAATAATTTCCAATTTGCATTTTTTTGGATTGTCGTCAATTATTTTGCAAATTGCTTTATTTCCCTTACCATCAATAATTGTTATTTGCTCATTGATTTTTTTTCGAAGCACTCTAATACAATGCTTTGATTCGTCTTCAGGAAGTTCAAAAAATTTATCGTTGAGGTTAGCATGAAAAAACAATTGCATAGAATTATATTTAAGGTAATTTATTAATACTTACTCTGCAAGGAATTTAATAATTTACTCAGCAATTACAGCAGGCTTGACATTAATTGGGTTAGATGGTTTTTGATTTCCATTGGGAGTTTTACTCACACTCATTTGACTTTTTCCGTTAAACTCTGCTCCCGACTCTATAACCAATTTTTGTGAGGTAATGTCACCTGTGATTTTGGCAGTTGATTTCACTGAAAGTAGGTCTTCTATAATTACATTGCCATTGATAATGCCTTGCACATCGCAATTTGCAGCGGTTACATTGCCATCTACTTTACTACTTGCCCCTAATACTAATTTGGTTTTTACAGTAATATTTCCTTTTACAGTTCCATCTATCCTTAAGTCACCTACAGAAGTAATATCACCAATTATACTTGTGCCCGCATTTATAATATTTATTTCCTGTGGGTTAAATGTTTGATTTTTATTGCTATTAAAAATGGCCATTTGTTATAAAATTTATGGTTAATAACTTATTTTAGTAACAAATATAGTTTAATTATTTGGGTAAACAAAAGCAATCAATCTATTAATAAATTTAAATCACTCCAATGTTTGCCTAACTTAATTAAGTTTGTGTTCTCAATTTTTTTTAGAAAAATTGAAGAAAAAAATATTAGGACTTGAAAAAATCCAAAAAATATTTTGTACCCTTGTATTAACAAAAGCCAATTGGCTAAAAAAAAACTAACAATAAAATTTTATAATTAAATGAACATTTACGTTGCAAATTTAAATTACAGTGTTTCTAACGAACAACTGCAACAATTATTCGAAGGCTTTGGCGAGGTATCATCAGCTAAAGTTATCTTAGACCGTGAAACTGGTCGTTCTCGCGGTTTTGGTTTTGTTGAAATGCCTAACGATGCTGAGGCCAATCAAGCTGTGGAAAAACTTCATCAATCAGAACATGTTGGTAAAGTACTTAATGTAACTGAAGCAAGACCAAAAACAGAAGGTGCCGGTGGTAGCAGAGGATTTGGAGGAAGAAGTAATGATAGAGGTCCTCGTAGATACTAACATATACCTTTAAAATATTGAAAAAAGCCAACTATTTAATAGTTGGCTTTTTTTATTTATATAATTAAAATTATATCTTACTAACACAGTTTTTTTGGTCAAATATTAATTGCACTTTTGTAGCAAATGGAAATAAAATCTGCTGAATTTAAAATGGCAGCCTCAAACCTTGCTGGCTGTCCCAAAGGCAATTTACCTGAATTTGCTTTTATTGGTAGAAGTAATGTTGGGAAATCATCGCTCATTAACATGTTAGTGGAGCGTAAAGATTTGGCGCGTACATCATCTACACCGGGAAAAACAGTTAGCATTAATTTTTTTCTTATAAATGGAAAATGGAATTTAGTTGATTTACCTGGTTATGGTTATGCTAAACGGAGTAAAACTTTACGTGTTCAATGGGAAACTGTATTAATTGACTATTTGAAAAGTAGGGAAAACTTGCAGTGTGTTTTTGTACTAATTGATTGCAGGGTTCCACCACAAAACAGCGATATTTCTTTTATAAATATGTTAGGTCAAATGGAGGTTCCTTTTGTAATAGTTTTTACCAAATTAGATAAAATAAAAGCTGTTGAATCAGCTGCTAATATTGAAAAATTCAAAGAAACATTGCTACTAGATTGGTCACATTTGCCTGAGTGTTTTGAAACCTCATCAGTAAAAGAAATTGGACGTAAGGAGATTCTTAAATTTATCAGTGGAATTATAAACACCCCTAAGGATTAGGATGCAAAGTTATGCTCAAATATTTGGTTTGATTGGTGATAATCTCAAAAACACATTTTCGAAAGACTATTTCAATCATAAATTTGAAGCTAATAATTTACATTATCATTATCAAAATTTTGAGTTAAAAAACGTCAATGAGTTTTTACCTTTAATTATTCAAAATGAAAAAATAGGTGGTTTAAATGTGACTATACCATTTAAGCAAAGTATTATTCCATTTTTAGATAAATTGGACACAACTGCTTTGGAAGTAGGGGCAGTAAATTGCGTTAAAATAAATAGAGATAATGATAAGATTAGTCTTAAAGGATATAACACAGATGTATTAGGTTTTAAACAATCATTATTAAATTTTATTCCTATAAATTTTGATGGTAAAGCAATCATATTAGGTACAGGTGGTGTAAGTAAGGCTGTGCAATACATATTCCGCCAATTAGCTATTGAATTTATTTCCGTAACATCTCAAACATCAAAAATAGGTGAAGGTACAATTGGCTATGGTGAACTTCAAGAAATGGATATAAATAAGTTTACATTAGTAGTTAATGCAACCCCTTTAGGTATGTTCCCAAAAGTACTTGAATTTCCTTTATTTCCTTATGGAAAATTGACACCAAATCATTTTTGTTATGACCTTATTTATTTGCCAACAGAGTCTCAATTTTTGACCAAATCAAAAGCAATGAAAGCAAATATAAAAAATGGTATGGAAATGCTTTACAGTCAAGCCGATTACGCATTTAATATCTTTACAGAGCAATTGGAATAATTTTGTAGTATTTTATTTTATAATTTAAAGTATTTTATTAATTTGCCCTTTAATTCAAAATAATTGGGTTGAATAAAATACTATTTGAAATGAAAACCATTAATCTAGCAACAATTGTATTAATAATTTTTTCGCTTTCTTGCCAAAAAGTAACTAAAGATGCAGTGGAGGTAATTGCTCCTGAATCTGTTACAGATATTAATTTATTGAAGGTTCCTTCAAATTTCGATTATCAAACTTCAAACGAAATTAGTTTTAGTATTCAATTGCTAACAAATGACGATAAGCCAATAAAAAATGTTAGAATAGATATCATGGATGGTGCTTCTGATTTGGATGGAAGTAAAATAATTGTATCTGGTTCAACAGATAATTTTGGTGTATTTAATTCAAAAGTAGAAGTGCCAAGTTATTTAACAAAAGTTGTGGTTAACTCTGATTATATTGGTATTCCCAATGATGTGTTGTTAGATTTGGTAAAACCCACTACTAGCTTAACTCTTGGAGGAAAGTCGCCAATGAAAATAGTTACTGCACAAGGCAAGCTTGCCAGTGGTAATAATATTTCTTTATCCAAATCTACAGATTTTTCATACAGATTGGGTACTTGGGATCTTGTTCAAGGAAAGCCTAATTATTTGTATTTACCTCGCGAGGTAATAACATCAAGTTTTTTAGCAGATGTGAACACTTCTTTACCTGAAAGAAGAAAAGTACCAATTTACAATCCTGGCTATTTAAATAATTCAGTAGAACGTAATTTGAACATAACTCAGCTTTCTGATATTTGGGTAACATTTGTTCATGAAGGTGCAGGTTTTAGAAACTCTTTGTTTTATTACGCTTATAATAAGAATAATCCTCCGCAAACAAGAAATGACATTGACTCATTAATTTGTGTGTTTCCAAATGCTTCCTATTCAGGCAGTGGTGGTGGGTTGGTTTCAGGTGATAGGGTTTTAATAGGAAGATTTGGCGCAGATACTGTTATAGGTTTTGCAATTTCATCTGACGGATATAGAAGCACTGGAATTCAAAATTCCACAATTTTTTTATCGGATAAAAATTTAAACTCAAATGAATCAAATCCATTAAAAAAAGAACATTCAGTTTTGTTTTATGATAATACAACCGATAGATTTTTGATTGCTTTTGAAGATCAATTTCGTTCAAATGGAGCAAGTGATGAAGATTTTAATGATGTAGTGTTTTTTGCTAAAGCAAATCCCGTTACTGGAATAAATACAAAAGATGTATTACCAATAAAAAACTTTACGGATTTTGATAATGATGGCATTGCAGATGATTTAGATGATTATCCTAATGATGCAACAAAAGCGTATAATAATTATTATCCTTCTTTGGAGGAAATGGCAACGGTAGCTTTTGAAGACCAATGGCCAAGTAAAGGAGATTATGATTTGAATGATTTGGTTATTGATTATAGATATAATATAATTACCAATGCCAATAATAATGTTGTTATGGTAATGGGAAAATACAAGCCACGGGCAGCTGGAGGAGTATACAAAAATGCTTTTGGTGTTGAATTTCCAACAAGTAGAGGTAATGTTAAAAATATGACTGGTGCAACATTAGAAACAGGTCAATCAAAGGCAGTGGCAATATTGTTTAATAACTCAAGGACGAAATTCAATAATGCATTTAATACCAAAGATGGAGAGGCTTATCAAAACGTGGACACAATGGTTATAAGTTTTGAGCTAAATTCACCAATTTCATTAAATAGTTTTTCTTTAGGTTCATTCAATCCATTTATTTTTGTAGATGAAGTTGGAAAAGGACGAGGATTTGAAATACATTTAGCTGGTAAAACGCCAACTGATTTAGCAAATCCAGCTATTTTTGGTACATCTAGCGATGGAACAAGCATTGCTAATGGCACTTATTATAAAACTAAAAATAACTTACCCTACGCTATAAATGTCCCTAAATCATTTCCATATCTTAAAGAGAAAAATTCTATCATTAGTGGTTATGTGCATTTTGCTACTTGGGCTACATCAGGTGGGTCTTTAAAAACTGATTGGTATTTAAATAATAATGGTTACAGACAAGCAGTTAAACTTTATTAATATTAAATTTTCTATTGGTTATCTTCTGTTTAAGTGGTTTGTATTTTATTTAAACAAACTAAAAAACTATTTATTTTGTTGTTTTGGTATTTTTTATAAATTTGTTCAATAATTATATAAATTGATTTATATAAAAGAAAACTAAACCTATGGGAAAATTGGACTGTATTTGTATAATAGATGATGATGATATTTACACGTTTTTGTTAAAAAAAACGCTTGTAAAATCAAATATTTGTTCAAATATTAAATCGTTCGATAATGGTCTTGCTGGCTTAGAAGGAATTAAAACAATGATAGAAAACAAGGAAACTCTTCCTGATTTAATATTGTTAGATATTAACATGCCTTTGTTTGATGGATGGGAGTTTTTGGAGGAGTTTAAAAAACTGAAACATCTTATTTTAAAGCCAATTTCAATATATATTGTCAGTTCTTCAATTTCACAAGCTGATATAAATAAAGCAAAATTTAATGAAGAGGTAATTGATTTTTTAACAAAACCAATTGAGTCTTCAAAAATTAGAAGTATTTGTGATTTACATTTATTATCAAACAACTAACTTTTTGATATGAAGGAAATTAAAGAAGAGTTTTATAATATTGTTAGCAAAAACAAGGATGTATTTGAATTTATTGAAACAAATGCGCTGAACGGTTATTTAAGTTTAAAAGTTTTAAGTATTAATGATTCATATTTAAGTAATAGTTTACTGCATTCACTTGGTTATTTGGAAAACGAAAAGCAGTTTTTTTTAAATAATTTTGATAGGCTAAAAACACTTACAAATTTAATTGATGGCCAAAGTAAAAAAACATTTTTTATTACTTATTCAGGAACTGAAAGTCATTTTACTTTTCAGCATTTAAAGATTAGTAATACTGAAATACTTTTTTGCCTAAAATTGGATTCAAATAAAGATTCTGTTTTAGATAACGAGTTAATTAAAACAAAAGAAATTCTTAGTCAAATAAGTAAAGATGCCAAAATTGGCGGATGGGAATATAATCTGGCAGATAAAACTTTACATTGGTCTGATATTACCAAGCAAATTCACGAGGTTGATGAAGATTATATACCTGATTTGAATGATGGTTTGTTTTACTATAAGGAAGGTTATAGTAGAGAAACCATAAATACTTGTTTTTATGATTGTATTGAGAATGGGTCTTCATATGATTTAGAGCTGGAATTAATTACTGCAAAAGGCAATGAAGTATGGGTTAAAGCTATTGGTAATGCCGAATTTGTCAATAATAAATGTAAAAGGATTTATGGAACATTTCAAGATATAAGTAATAAAAAGAAAATTGAAGCGCAGAATGAAGTTAATCTGAAAATTATTACAGATTTAACCAATGAGTTACCCGGTGCGTTGTATCAATTTGAAATGTTAAATAATGGGAAAGTAAGATTTCCATATGTATCATCTGGCTTCATAACTTTATTCGGATTATCAAAAACAGAAATTGAAGAAAGTCCTGAAAAATTATTTGAATTAATACATCCGGATGATATAGTTAAAGTAAATAATTCTATAGCAGAGTCTGCATTAAATTACACTAAATGGCATCTTGAATTTAGGGTAATAATTAACCGTGAAATATTGTGGATAAAGGGAGATTCAAGCCCTGAAAAACATGAAAATGGTTTAATTTGGCATGGTTACATGCAAAATATTACTGAAAAAAAGAAAGCTGAGCTAGAAATAATTAGCATAAATAAAAGATTTGAGTTAGCCACTCAATCTGCTCAAATTGGTGTTTGGGAGATTAGTCTAAATAAACAAGCAGTTGTATGGAATGATGTGATGTATGCCATTTACGAAGCAGATTTATTAGTAACTAAAAATCCATATAAAATTTTTAAATCAAGAGTGCACCCTGAGGATTTGCCTAGTATTGAAAAAAGTATTTCGAATTCAATTATGAATTTAAAGGACTTCAACGAAGTTTTTAGAATATTGAACAATGATAATACAGTAAAATACTTAAAGGCTAGTGCAAGAATTCAATTTAATGAAAATAATGAACCAACCCAGCTAGTTGGAATTACTTACGATATTACTGCTCAGAAAATATCTGAAAAGGCAATTCAACATGCAAAAGAAATAGCCGAAGCTGCAAGCCTATCAAAATCTGAGTTTTTGGCCAACATGAGTCATGAAATAAGAACACCTCTTAATGGTGTAATTGGGTTTATTGATTTGTTAATGAAAACTAAATTAGATCAAATTCAATTGCAGTACATGGAAACTGTTTTTAAGTCTGCAAATTCATTATTGGATATTATCAATGATATTCTTGATTTTTCAAAGATAGAAGCTGGAAAACTTGAACTTTCCATGGAAGAAATTGATTTGTTTGATTTTGGTAGTCAAGTTACTGATATCATTAAATTTCAAGCTCATTCTAAGGGTTTAGAGGTTTTGTTGAAAATACCACCAATTATTCCAGAATTAGTTCTTGCAGATTCTGTTCGTTTAAGGCAAATATTGGTAAACTTGTTAGGCAATGCCATCAAATTTACTGAAAACGGTGAAATTGAATTGAGAATTGATGTATTAGGAAGTAAAAATGGTAAGACTAATTTCAGGTTTTCGGTCAGAGATACGGGAGTTGGAATAGATAAAAAAAATCAAAGTAAAATTTTTGAAGCTTTTTCTCAAGAAGATGCTACTATTTCCAGGAAATTTGGAGGAACAGGTTTAGGTTTAACAATTTCGAATAAACTTCTCGATTTAATGGGTAGTAAATTGCAAATCAATTCAGAAATAGGTTTAGGTAGTGTGTTTTTCTTTGATGTAGAGTTGAATGCTAAGCACGAAAAAAAGGAGGATTGGAAGCAATTAACTGAAATAAATAAAATACTAATAGTAGATGATAATACTAGCAATAGATTGATTTTAAAACAATTATTTTCATTGCGTTATGTTCAAATAGATTTAGCAAAAAATGGAATAGAAGCTTTAGATAAAATAGGTGAAAAAAACAGGTATGATTTGATTTTGATGGATTATAACATGCCTTATTTAGACGGTATTGAAACTGTAAAAAACATAAGAAATAAACTTAAAAAGAGTGGTTATCAATTGCCAATTATATTATTAAACAATTCAACCGATGAGGATGATTTAGATAATATGATGGAGGAATTGTTTATCCAATACAGACTAGTAAAGCCTGTTAAAATGAAACAATTGTATGATTGTTTGGTCAAAATTCAAAACAAGGATATTGTAGTTAAAAAAAATAAAGAAACTCAGATAAAATCAGAAACTAATTTAGGAGAGATAAACATATTAATTGCAGATGACAATCCAATAAATATGATGCTTACAAGAAGTATTTTTAGTAGTATTATTCCCAATGCTATCATTCAAGAGGCACAAAACGGAATAGAAGCAGTATCAAAATTTGTTAAGCATAAACCTGATATAGTTTTTATGGATATTCAAATGCCTGAAATGAATGGATATAATGCAGCAAAAGAAATAAGGAAATTTGAACACGATGATAGTCACGTTCCAATTATTGCCCTCACTGCAGGAACAGTTAAAGGTGAGAAGGAAAAATGTTTGCGTTCAGGAATGGACGATTATATCAGCAAGCCTGTAATAACAGACACTATTGTTAAATCGATAGAGAAATGGTTAGATTTTAACAATGGTATTTATAAAAAGAAAGAAAACATGGAAAATAACAATTTAAATAAACATTTTGATTTAGAAAAATTGAAAGATCGTCTTGATAATGATATTGAATTAATAAATCAATTGATGATTATGACTAGGGAATATTTAGTTGAATTTATGCCAAGTTTAGAATTGTATATAAAAGAGAACAATAAAACTGCACTTAAGTCGTTAGCTCATAAAATGAAAGGAACAGCGCTTTCGGTTTGTTTTACTGAGTTAGCGCTACTATCTTTAGAGTTAGAAAAACGAGATAATTTTGACGACTATAATTTTGTTGCATTTAAATCAAACATGGCTGCTGAATTAGATTTTTTAGTTAAAATGATTGATGAAAATTATAAATAATTAAAAACTATAATTACAAAATTGGGTTTATAAAAATATGACGAATTCGTATTTAAATAACTTAAAAGCCGATATAGAACCATTAAGACAAGAACTTATAAACCATAGTTTATACAAAAAAATTACAACTATGGAGCATTTGAAGGTGTTTATGGAGCATCATATTTATGCAGTTTGGGATTTTATGTCGTTATTAAAATCGTTACAACAACATTTAACCTGTGTGCAAACTCCATGGTTTCCGATTGGAACGGCAGATACCAGGTATTTAATTAATGAAATTGTTCTTGGTGAAGAAAGCGATGTTGATGAAAAAGGAAACAGGATAAGCCATTTTGAACTGTATTTACAAGCTATGCAACAAGCTGATTGTAACACAAAGTCAATTACTCATTTTATCAACCATATTTCTAATGGTGCACATGTAAATGATGCTTTGGTTTTAGCCAATGTAAACAACGGTGCAAGTTATTTTGTGCAAAATACTTTTAAAACCATTGCCACTCAAAAACCAGCAATTTTATCTGCTGTATTTACTTTTGGAAGAGAAGATTTAATTCCTGATATGTTTTTAAGTTTGATAAATGAACTAAAAAAAAAGTTTCCCAATAAGTTGGATATTTTACAATATTATATTGAACGACATATTGAAGTAGACGGAGGCCATCACTCACATTTAGCATATCAAATGACAGAAAATTTATGCGGAACAGATAGTGCAAAATGGGCTGAAGCAACTATGTATGTTAAGGATTCTTTACAAGCACGAATTAACCTTTGGAACGCTATTGAAGAATCTATTCAAAGTTTATCTATAATTCCAATTAATCAAAACTTAGCTAGTAATTAGCCTTTACAGATTCAGCTTTTTTAAAACTAGCCAAATAAACTCCGGCAAATACTATTAACATAAAAATTAGTTTTTCTAAACTCAATTCATCGGTAGCAAATACAATGGCAATAATAGTAGCACAAACTGGTTGTAAATAAATATAAGTGCCTACCAAACTGCTGCTAGCATGGCGTAAAGCATAAGCATTTAATACATAAGTTAAAAAAGTAGAACCAACAGTTATAAAGCCTACAAACAGCCAAATTTTATTAGAAAAAGTACTCCATTCAATTTGTGTAAACTCGTTAAAACCAAAAGGAAGAACCAATAAAGTGCCAAACAAAAAGCTGTACAAAGTAACTGTAAGTGGATGGTATTTATGAATCAACTGTTTGGCATACACCAAATAAAAAGCATAAATTATAGCATTGGCAGCTACCATAATATCACCTAAAACCCTATCAGAATCAAACTGAAACTTGCGTCCTCCAACTAGCATAATGGCTCCTAAACTGGCCAATAAAACCCCAATCAATTTACGAACAGTAATTTTTTCTTTGTTCCACCAAACAGAAATAACAATTACAAAAATGGGTGTATTCATCATTAACACCGAACCATTTATGGGCGTGGTTATTGATAAACCTTTAAAAAACAAAAGCATATTAGCAGCCACACCAAATATGGCGCAAACCACTAATTTTAGCAAATCAGTTTTATCTCTAATTTTTTCTTTTATGAACGATTTATGGAACAAAAAAATTAACACACTTGCCACCGATACTCTTAACAAAATAAAAGCAAAAGGCTTTATGTATATAGGCATTACTTGTTTAGCAATACTAAAAGTAGCACCATAAATAATGGTAACTATCCAAAGTGCTAAATGTACTTTTACTTTTGTACTCATGGTTAATTTAAATTCATGGTTTTAGCTTCTTTAACAAAACGAATGCATAACAAAACAGCCGAAAAAGTTAAACCAATACTAAGGCCGTACCAAATGCCATACAAACCTAAATTTAACGAAAATGCCATATAGTAACCCATAGGAATACCAATAACCCAATAAGCTATAATGGTTATTACTGTTGGTATTTTAGTATCGGATAAACCGCGCAAAGCACCTAAACTTACAGCTTGCACGCCATCACTTAATTGGAACATAGCAGCTATAAAAAGCAATCCAGCGGTAATTTGTTGTACTTCTAAATCATTAACACTAGTTGTTACAATAAATTGGTTAAAAACAGTAAATAAGATCGCGCAAAAAGCCATAAATAAACCTCCCAACATAATTCCCGATTTTCCTGCAAAAACCATATCCATTCTGTTTTTTCGTCCAAAGGCATCGCCAACAGCTATGCCTGTTCCAGCCGAAATGCCTGTAGCTACCATATAAGTTAACGATGCTAAATTAATGGCTAAAGTATGAGCTGCTTGTTCGCTTTTACCAATCCAACCAATTATAATGGCTGCTGTAGCAAATGCGCCTACTTCAAAAAAGTATTGAAAACCACTAGGCAATCCCACTTTTAAAATAGCTAAATACTGCCCTTTTATTTTAGCTTGGGTTTTAATTAAAAAAGGTTTGTATTGCTTATGCGTAAGTACATAAATAAGCATAGTAACAAACATAAAAACACGCGCAATGATAGTAGCCCAACCAGCACCTACCAAACCTAAAGCAGGCATTCCCCAGTTTCCATAAATAAATGCGTAATTAATTAAAATATTTATTGCCAAAGCTATAACAGTAATTACGGCTGCTGGTCTCGTTATGGAAAGTCCATCGCTGAACTGTTTAACTGCTAAAAACAACAATAAAGGTAACGTGCTAAAATTGAGCAATGTTAAAAACTCCTTGGCCAAAGGTTTTACATTATCATCCTGCTTAAACCAATCTAGGTTATTGCTCAAAACATCGTTTACACCATAAATAAATACAAACAAAGTTAAAGCTACCAAAACTGCTGCTTTAAAATAGTTAATACATTCTTCTAAATTGTTTTCGGCCTTTGCCTTTGCTATTAAAGGCGATACAGCCATTAAAGTACCTAAACCCAAAATAGTAATTAAGTAATAAATAGCATTAGCCAAACCAGCCGCAGCCAAGTTAGTGGCATCTATTTTACCTATCATCAAAGTATCGGCTACGCCCATTAAAACTATGCCTAACTGACCAATAATAATTGGCCAACTTAGCTCTAAAATACTCAGAAAATAGGGTTTATGCTTTTGAAAAAATAACTGCACTGCTTAAAAAATTAGGGTGCGAAAGTATGTAAAATTTATGAAGTATGGTTATTGAGTTTATTAGAAACAAAGTCAATTGAATTAACATTTGCCTAACACAAAAACTACATTATTCTAAAATAACTTAACATTCAAAATGTGTGAAAGTAGAAACTCTTAGCGTGGATTGTGTAAGTTTTTTATTAATTATAGCTGTCATCTTTGTGTCGTTGTGATAATTCACTCACAATATTAAAAAACTGAGTTAAAAATAATGTCGAACTACATCCTGATGTTTCAAAAGCTATTAAAATACACGGTAATATTAAGCTTTCAAACACTCCATAAACCGGTGCTTGTAAGTATATTTTCTTTTTTGATAACAAACATTACCATAGCACAAACTTTACCAACTGTTCCATATGTGGATTTGAAAAAATATGCTGGCAAATGGTATGAAATTGCCTCGTTTCCGCAACGGTTTCAAAAAGATTGTAATTGCACCACAGCCAAATATACTTTAACTAATGAAGGGTATGTAATAGTTGAAAACAGGTGCAACAAGGATAGTGTAAACGGCAAACAATCTTCTATTAAAGGAAAGGCATTTGTGGTTGAAAACAGTGGCAATGCCAAACTAAAAGTGCAGTTCTTTTGGCCTTTTAAAGGCAAGTATTGGATTATTGATTTGGCGGAAGATTATAGTTACGCAGTAGTTGGTCATCCTAATAAAAAATTCTTGTGGATACTTTCAAGAACAGCAACCATGAACGAAAATACGTATCAACAAATCATTTCCCGAATCAAAGAAAAAGGATTTGACATTTCAAAAATAAAACGCACTAAACAAAAATAATAACATGAAAATATTAATTGTATTAACCTCTCACAGCGAACTAGGAAACACAGGAGAAAAAACTGGATTTTGGATAGAAGAATTTGCATCGCCTTATTTTGTTTTAGCAGATGCTGGAGCAGAAATAACTATTGCATCTCCAAAAGGCGGACAACCTCCCGTTGACCCTAAGAGCGAATTACAAGACGCGCAAACACCAGCAACAGAAAGATTTTACAAAGACGAAACTGCTATTGAGAAAGTAGCAAATTCTATTAAACTAAGTGAAATAAACTATGAAAATTATGATGCTGTATTTTATCCTGGTGGGCATGGTCCGCTGTGGGATTTAGCAACGGATAAAGTATCCATTCAATTGATTGAAGACTTTTTTAACAATCAAAAACCAATAGCTTTTGTGTGCCACTCGCCTGCTGCTTTGGTGAATGTAAAATCAGAAAACGGACAACCTTTGGTAAAAGGAAAACACCTTACAGGTTTTTCAAACGATGAAGAAGATGCTGTAAATCTAACTAAAATAGTTCCATTTTTATTGGAAGATAAATTAAAAGAACTTGGCGCACATTATACCAATAAAAGCCATTGGGAATCGTATGTGCAACAAGATGGCTTGCTGATTACAGGGCAAAATCCAGCATCGTCAGAAGGGGTTGCCAAACTACTTTTAAAAACACTTAAAGGTGAAAAACAACATCATTCATAAATAGAAAAAATAAAATCATGACATTTCAAACCATCAATCCAACCAACAATAAAGTAGTAAAATCATTTGATGAAATGACAGACGCTACGTTAGAATCAGCCGTTTCACAAGCAGCAAATGCATTTTTAGAATGGAGGCTAACAGATTATCAAACCAGGTCGCAGTTATTATACACGGTATCTGGTTTGCTTCGTGCAAAAAGAAAAGAACTTGCCAAAATGATTACATTAGAAATGGGGAAACTCCTTTCTCATGCCGAAGGCGAAATAAAATTAAGTGCAGAAATATTTGATTACTACGCTAAAAATGCAGAGCAGTTTTTAGAGGATAAAATCTTAAATCCTGTTCATGGAAAAGCATTGATACGTTACAGTCCTGTTGGGGTATTGTTAGGTATACAACCTTGGAATTTTCCATTTTATCAGGTGGCTCGTTTTGCAGCACCAAATATTATGATTGGCAATACGGTTCTGGTAAAACATGCCATGAATGTACCTCAATGTGCCATGGCTATTGAAGAAATTTTTGTAGAAGCAGGCGCTCCTCTTGGGCTATACACCAATTTACTCATATCGCACAAGCAAACAGAAAAATTAATTGGCGATAAAAGAATCAGGGGTTTATCACTTACAGGAAGTGAAGTAGCAGGAGCAATTGTAGCGGCAGAAGCAGGAAAACATGTTAAAAAATCGGTTTTAGAATTGGGCGGTAGCGATGCCTTTATTATTTTGGAAGATGCCGATATTGATAAAGCCGTAGAATGGGCCGTAGTTGGCAGAATTAATAATAATGGGCAATGCTGTGTAGCATCCAAACGTTTTATTGCAGTAGAAAGTATTGCAGATGTTTTCTTAGAAAAATTTAAAACCAAAATGGAAGACATTGTGGTGGGCGACCCAATGGAAGACACCACACATTTAGGTCCGCTTTGCACAGAGGCAGCAGCCGTAAAAATTGCCGACCAAGTGAAAAGAGCTGTTGATGGCGGTGCGAAAATTTTAATGGGCGGGAAAAGAGTGAACCGAGAAGGTGCTTTTATGGAAGCAACCATATTGACCGATATAAAACCCGAAAATCCTGTTTTTTATGAAGAATTTTTTGGCCCTGTGGCATTGTTCTTTAAAGTAAAAGATGAAGCAGCAGCCATTGCCTTAGCCAATGATTCGCCTTATGGTTTGGGTGGCTCGGTATTTACGCAAGATATTGAAAGAGGCAAACGTGTTGCCAATCAAATTGATACAGGCATGGTATTTATCAATCACCCTACTTGGACACAAGCCGATTTGCCTTTTGGAGGCACCAAAGGTTCGGGTTATGGCAGAGAAATGGCACAATTAGGCTTGGATGAATTTGTCAATAAAAAACTCATTAGAGTAAGTGAATTAAGTGATCCTTTTTAAATAAAAATGAATAATGAAAATAGTACTCATTGTATTAGGAATAATTGCTTTGCTAATTTTTGCATTTCAAATTTATATAGCCATGGCAACAGGTAAAGTAGAAACGCAGTTATACACTGTTATCAAAGTTGAGATGGACTTTGAAATCCGGTATTATCCGGCTAGCAACATGGCTGTTATCTCCAATTCTGCTAAAACCTATAAGCAACTTGGCAGTATGGGTTTTTCAAAATTGGCAGGTTATATATTTGGCGGAAATAAACAAAAAGAACAAATAGCCATGACCTCGCCAGTGCACATGGAAATAGGCGATAGCAGTGCCAGTATGAGTTTTGTAATGCCTGCTAGTTTCAATAAAGATAATTTACCAATTCCTAATAATGCTGAAGTAACCATTCAATCTAACCCAAATGAATATGTGGCTGCTATTAGTTTTGGAGGGTTTGCATCGCAAGAGGATATAGACTTGCATACAGATTTACTTGAAATGGCTTTAAAGAAAAACCAAGTTTCATACTATGGGCGTTTTCGTTATTTGGGATATAATCCACCTTACCAACTATTTGGTAGAAGAAATGAAATTATTGTATCGGTTGACTGGAATAAATAAGGAAAATAAAACTATTAATAAAAACGAAAATGAAAAATTATACATTATTTACTGCTACAAAAGTTGGTTCGCTGGCCTTAAAAAACCATATTGTTATGGCTCCCATGACAAGGTGCCGAGCCATTGATAATATACCAAACGATTTGATGGCAACCTATTATCAGCAAAGGGCTTCGGCTGGTTTAATTATTACCGAAGGTACATCACCTTCGCTTAATGGGTTAGGTTATGCGCGTATTCCTGGTATTTTTAGTAAAGCACAAATTGCGGGTTGGAAAAAAACAACTGAAGCCGTTCATAAAAGTGGGGGTAAAATTATTATTCAGCTAATGCATACTGGTAGGTTAAGCCATATTTTAAACATGCAAAAGGGTTCTGAAATTATAGCTCCATCGGCTGTAAAAGCTGCTGGTCAAATGTGGACTGATGCTAAGCAAATGCAAGATTACCCCACACCAAAAGCCATGACTGTTGAAGATATTGTTTCTACCCAAATAGAATATGTAACTGCTGCTAAAAATGCCATGGAAGCCGGATTCGATGGTGTGGAATTGCATGGTGCAAATGGTTATTTATTAGAAGAGTTTTTATCGCCAATTAGCAATGTGCGAACTGATAAATATTGCTGTAGTATTGAAAATCGTTGCCGCTTTGTAATTGAAGTAACCAAAGTAGTAGCAGCAGCCATTGGTAAAGATAAAACTGGTATTCGTTTATCGCCTTATGGAGTAGGAGGGGATATGCCCAATTATGCTGAAATTGATGCTACATACGATTACATTTCTAAGGAGTTAAACAAATTGAATATTGCCTATATTCATTTGGTTGACCATTCATCAATGGGTGCACCAACTGTTCCAATAGAAATTAAAAAATTAATTCGTCACAATTTTAAAAATACAATTATTGGTTGTGGAGGTTACGATAAAGAAAGTGCTGAAGCAGATTTAAAAAGTGGGTTGTTCGACCTAATAGGATTTGGCCGACAGTTTATTAATAATCCAGATTTGATTGAACGATTGGAATTTAACCATGAGTTATCGCAAAGTTTAAATCCTGATTTGTTTTATTCAGCTAACGAAAAAGGATATACTGATTATCCAACTTTTAAAGCACCTAAAGTGCTACGAATTCAAGAGTAGATATAAAAGAATTCCTTACTACTTACTATCCTTAGAGTTAGCGAAGCGCTCTAAGGATTTATAATGGAATGTAGTGTCTCCGACATGGGCAATTAGTCAAAAGCAAGAACGAGTTGCAAACTCTTTTTCATTGGCTAATTCGTAGTCAACAACGCTATAATCCAGCTCACAAGACTACGAACAGTGGTGTGCTTCTAATGAAGTTTAATACTAAAAATTCTCGCTTTCACAAAGCGGGAAAACGTCAGTAAAAATTTAAAAAACTCTAATTAAAAAACTCTTTTGATAAATTGGAAATGTAAAATAATAAAATACTTTTGTTAAACAAATCCTAAATAACTTAAGGGGTTATCTCTTAAAAAAAAGTGGATATAACGGATAAAATTAGAGGCATGTACAAATTATCGGTAAGGAATAACCTAAAAATGAAAAAAATGAAAAAATCAAAAAAATTACTACTAGTTTTAATTTTGTTCTCTACATTGTCTGTTAATAATCTTATGGGTCAAAAGATATCGGATAATAATTTTTATTATGAATATAAAGGATTCAAATATAAATCAATTTTAGAATTAAAATTGGAAAACAACTTTAATGAAAACTATAAAGGACTCAAATGTTTTTCAAATGTAACAGATACACTTAAGATTTATTTTTTTGTTAGCAGAATTACCGATGCACTTAATATTAAGGATAGCTTATTGAAAACTATTTGCAAAAATTCTGAATGCAATTTTATTGTAAATGACAAATATAACCCCAATTTTACAGATTATAAATACTTTACTATCGAAGGTGGCTACAACAATTCAAGCTTTTTTAAATATGCTTTAATTGATAGTAAAATTAATTCATTTTTACTAATTGTGATAGGGGAAAATGATTTAGATTCAGAAACAAAATCAAGGATTAAAACAATGTTTGGATATTTAATTCTTTAATAAGATTGAAATGAATTTAAAGTTTAAAAAAATAATGGCTAGGGAAATTTTGTTTCTACTATCAACTTTATTATTGTGTATTTTGTTTTACATATCTTTAATAGGCTATAATCAATTGAAAAGTAATAAAAACGATCTTTTAGAAAGCGACCTCAAAAATATTGAATATACTTATGACAGCTTGATGAAAAATCATAAATCTAAAATTGATAATCAAAAATGGCTACATGAAAAATTCTATAATAATTATTCTAAATCATACAAAACTTATGATGCTCTTTGGGATAGATTGGTTTTTCTTTATACAATCGATAGCATAAGTGTTAAGTATAATAAAATATGGTCAAAAGAAACAATTGATTTTTTTACATCTGTGGGGTTAAATAGTTCTCATAGTCTTAATGATTTCGTTGAAAACAATAGTCTAACATCGGAAGAAACAAATCAAATTAAGAGACTAGAATTTGATAAAGAAACCATAAAAAGAGAAAGCGAAGAAATTATTAGAGAAAAGCTAACAACAAATGAAAAGGTAGCTAGGTTGTTAGCTTTTTTATGGACGTTGTTAATTATATTGTTTTTATTTCGGTATATTTATTACACAATTATTTGGAGCATAAAAATATTAAAGACCTAGCTAGTCCGAGTGCACCACTATCCTTCGTCTGAAGCCTAGCCTTTGTGGGCAGGGATTAAGGATTTAAAATGAATATAGAGTCTCCAGACTCGTTACATCCAGAGCAACTTTGTAATTGCCTGAGGTTGGTGTTTTTCACCAACCTACATGAAATTGGTTTAGGAAATTTTTTACCAAATGTTATTGCTAATGGAAAATAAACAGTTAAAGCTAAGGAGATGCTTGCAGCATGACTTTGTTTTTTTGTTTTAAATTATTGCTTTCAATTAGATTACTAAATTAGTCTGTGAAAACTCCAACCATAAGCAAATACCATTTTGATTTCTAAATTTTAACCTCCACTTCAATTTCGCGTTAGGGATAGTAGTGGAAATCCTTTTTTTGTGTTGGGCTTTTTGGATTGGATAAAAAAGATTGGAACGAATAGCCCGCTCGAACGCCCAAGATGTTAGTTGATAGGTTGATAGGTTGAATAAGCAATTGGCAATAGACAATGAGCAATTAGCAATGGACAATCGGCAATGAGCAATTGGCAACTCGTAACTTGTAACTCGCAATAATTAACTTTTAACAACGGACATCGAATTATAAATCCCTAAATCAAAAAATCGAAAAATCTCCAAATCAAACTGCCTTTAAATCAAAAATCAGCCTATATTTGCGCCTCAAAATTTTGATTAAAATACATGATTGCTTTAACTAATATAGCCTTTGAGTTTGGTGGACGATACCTTTACCGCAATGCAAATTGGCACATAAAACCTAATGAACGTATTGCTTTGGTGGGACGTAACGGAACCGGAAAATCTACTTTATTGCGTGTAATTAATGGTGAGTATGGTTTAAGCGAAGGCACTATTAGTAAGCCTAAAGACTTGACTATTGGGTTTTTAAATCAGGATAATTTAAGTTTTGAAACGGAAGATACCATTTTAAATGTAACCATGCAGGCTTTTAGTCGCGCGCTGTTTTTGGAAAAAGAAATTGAAGAAATTTTGGCCAAAATGGAAACCGACCATAGCATGGAAATAATAACCAAACTAAGCGATGCCCAAGAGGAATTTGACAGGTTGGATGGTTATAACATGAAGCATAAATGCGAAAAGGTATTAGAAGGACTTGGTTTTAGCACTGCTCAGTTACAGCAACCTTACAAAAAGTTTTCGGGAGGATGGCGTATGCGTGTAATGCTTGCCAAACTTTTATTGCAAAATCCAGATTTACTGATGCTGGATGAACCAACAAATCACTTGGATTTACCTACCATTAAATGGTTAGAGGAATATTTAATTGGTTACCCAGGAACGGTAATTGTGGTAAGTCACGATATGGAATTTTTAGATAAAATGACCAATAAAACCGTGGAAGTGGCTAACTCAAACATTTACGAATACAGCGGAAACTACAGTTTTTACTTAGAAGCTAAAGATGAGCGCATGGATTTACAACAGCGCCAATTCGATAACCAACAACAATTTATACGCGAGCAAGAACGTTTTATAGCACGTTTTAAAGCTAAAGCCAGTAAGGCTACTGCTGCTCAAAGTAGGGTTAAAATGTTGGATAAATTAGATAAAATTGAAGCGCCTGAGGATGATAATTCTGCTATCAATATTCAGTTTAGAATTGGTCAGCAAAGTAGCCGTTTGGTAGCCGAAATTAACAATGTTACCAAATCATTCCCCGATATTGATATTGTAAAAAATGCCAATGCGCGTATTGAGCGTGGTGATAAAATAGCTTTGATTGGTGCTAACGGAAAAGGTAAATCTACTTTATTGCGAATTATAGCCGGAGTTGAAAAATATGATGGTGAATCTAAAATTGGATTTAACGTAAAAGAAGCATTTTATGCGCAGCATCAATTAGAAAGTTTAGGCCAACAAAACGAAATTTTAGAAGAACTTGCTCACCACGCTACCGATAGACCAGAAACTGAATTAAGAACAGTTTTGGGCTGTTTTTTATTTGCGGGTGATGATGTGTTTAAAAAGATAAAAGTACTGAGTGGAGGTGAAAAAGCACGTGTGGCATTGGCTAAAACGTTATTGACCGAAGCTAATTTTTTATTGCTAGATGAGCCTACCAATCACTTGGATATGCGAAGCATCAATATACTAAGCCAAGCATTACAAGCTTATGAAGGTACTTTTATAACTGTAAGTCACGATAGGCATTTTATAAGCCAAATAGCTAATAAAATTTGGTATATAGAAAACTTAGAACTGAAAGAATATCCGGGAACTTACGCTGAATACGAAGAATGGCGCCTTAAAAACGAAGCATTGAATTTGGCAGCTAATAAAGATGCTGCAAAAGCTCCTAAAAAAGCTGAACCTATTGTAGTAGCTAAGCCTGTGGAAGTAAAACCTTTGGTGAATGAAAACAAACCCAAGTTAAGCAATAACCAAATTCAAAAAATTAAAACCGATTTTGAACAAGCCGAAAAGCAGTTAGAAAAACTAAAACAACAGTTAACTGCGGTGGAAGAAAGTTTTGCAAAACCTGAAGTAGCAAGTAACGCAGCCGAGTTAAATAAAAAACAATTGGAGTTGAGTGTTTTGAAAAAACAAATTGCAGAGCAAGAAAACATTTACGAAAGGGCTTTTGAAGCCATGATGGAATTGGAAGCTTAGAAAATTATAAAACGAAACGGTGTATGGTTACCCATGCACCGTTTCTTGTTTGCCATAATTGGCAATAACTTTTGCTTCGTATTCTAGCCATTCTTTCCAACGTTTATCTACGTCAACATCTTTTCCATATTTGCGCGCATAGCTTATAAATGTGGTATAATGACCTGCTTCGCTTGCCATTAAATCGTAATAAAATTTAGATAATTCAGCATCCTTAATATTTTCAGAAAGCACTTTAAAACGTTCGCAACTTCTTGCTTCAATCATGGCCGAAAAAAGCATTCTATCTACAAAACTTGCATTGCGGCTTCCGCCTTTTTGCATAAATTGATACAGTTCGTTTACATAACTGTCTTTACGTTCGCGGCCTAAAGTGTAGCCACGTTCTTTTATTATATTAAACACCATTTCAAAATGGCTAATTTCTTCCTTTACCAAATCTAATAAATCAGCTACTAAATCAGTTAACTCCGGATTGTAAGTAATTATGGTAATGGCGTTACTGGCTGCTTTTTGTTCGCACCAAGCATGGTCGGTTAATATTTCTTCTAAATTGCTTTCTACTATATTTACCCAACGAGGGTCGGTTGGAAGTTTAAGTCCTAACATATTTAATTAAAAATTATTTGTTTAATAAATCAATTTCTTTTTGGTAATCGTATTGCAAATCCTCGTGCAAGGTACTGAGTGATTCGTTTATTTTTTTGAGTTGTGCTTTGTATAAATTATACAAAACAGTACTCTTTCTAAAATCAATGCTGGTATTATCTAATTCTTTGCAAAAGTGCACCAATAGTTCAATATTGGTGCCTGCCCTAGAAGAGTATTTTGCATTTTTATTGGCCAATCGCAATATTTTTCTGATGGTTTTTTTAGCAAAGTACAAATTGCTTCGGTTCATTTCTGCAAACAGTTCAGTCATTTCTTGTTTTACACCATCAATAAATTGGGCTTCATCGTGTGTTTGAAATAACAAGTAATTTAAAAACTCCTTATTGTCTTTTTTATACTTGGCTATTTTGGTGCAAAGTTCTACCAATTGCGCAGCATGAAGCGTTTGTAATTCTTTTTTTATTTCAGAAATAGAGGCAGTTTGCATAAAATTGGGCTGCAATGTTATTGATAAAACTTTATATTCAAAAAATATAGTTTTTTGATTGAGTTGTTTTGTTTTAAAATTTTGATAATAAAAATTACATTTTGATTACGTTTTTACATGTTGATTTTCAACTCAAAGTAGTTTTCTTTGTAATATGTCACATTTAAAGGAACAAGTTAAGTTTATAGACAAAAATAAAACAGGTTTTTATTCCATTTTAAAAAAGCGAGTTGATCAATATTTTATTGATAACAATATTTCAAAACATGCTAGTATAGGCATGGTTTTAAAAACCATTATTCTTTTAAGTGCTTATATTTTACCATTCGTAATTTTATTGGCTTTTCAGCCAAGTTTTGGCATTAGTTTAATGCTTTGGAGTTTAATGGGTATTAGTCTTGCGGGAATTGGTATGAGCGTAATGCACGATGCCAATCATGGGGCTTACTCAGCTAACAAAAATGTAAATTATTGGGTTGGACATTCATTGAATTTATTGGGTGGTTCAGTGTTTAATTGGAAATTACAGCATAATATTCTGCACCATACTTATACTAATATTACATTTATAGATGATGATATTTCTGATAGATTGGTTTTAAAGTTTTCGCCACATACCAAACAAAAAAGTTTCCATCAGTTCCAATGGGTTTATGCCTTCTTTTTTTATGGTTTGTTAACTTTTTATTGGGCTGTTGCCAAAGATTTTATTCAGTTTTACCAATTTTCTAAAAACGGTGTAAACAATGCATCTAAAAAAGAAAATGTAGCTATTTTGGCTAAGATTATTGGTATCAAAATATTCTATTTTGTAGTAATGTTTTTAGTGCCTACTTATTTGTTTCAAATTCCGTTTTGGCAAGTATTTACAGGCTTTATGCTGATGCATTTTTTTTCCGGATTAATTTTAACTACTGTTTTTCAATTAGCACATACCGTTGAACATACCGATCATCCAATGCCTAACGCAGATGGAATTATTGAAAACGATTGGGCTATTCATCAATTAAATACCACGGTTAATTTTTCGCCCAATAATAAATTGCTTTCGTGGTATGTAGGAGGTTTAAATTACCAAGTAGAACATCATTTGTTTCAAAAAGTATCGCATGTGCATTATCCAGCTATTGCTAAAATAGTAAAACAAACTGCCAAAGAATTTGGAGTACCTTATTTAGAAAACAAAACCCTTTTTGGTGCCATTGGTTCTCATATTGCTTACTTAAAACAATTGGGTAAATTGCCTAATTTTAACGAAGCAATTGGTTAGTTTAATGCTTAAGCATAAAGCCTTTTGGGATTTTTTTTCAAAAAAATTAACACAATCGTCACATACAAATAGTATATTAGCACGATTTTTTAATTGAAAAAGTTCGCGCTAGATATTACAGATGAGGAAGAAACACTTTTTTATGGATTGCTTAGCAACGAAAAAGTGTCGCGCCTAGCATGGTTATTAAACCATTCACTCGAAATAAATTTGGCTCGAGTTGATAGCATTGAATGGTATAACGAATCGGAAAGAGAATATTTTTATTTCAATAAATTTATTTACAACGATGAGCTAAACCACTTAACTTACACGCTTTTTGCCAATTCCGATGAAAGTAAAATTCTTTTTACAGAATTAAGAGCCATGCAATACTTTATTTTAATTGAAGGTGGACTGTCTTTTTTTGATGAAAAATTATTTTTAAAACAAGTAAAAACTATTTCTGAAATTCAGCTTGTTAGTTTAATAGACCAAACAAGGCTCAAACAGAAAGTAAATTTAATATTATAAAAAAATTATAGAAGAGAGATGAGTAAAGCACTTTTTAACCGTACCAAAATTGTGGCCACTATTGGGCCAGCTACCAGCAGTTTAGAAAATTTAAAAGCCATTATTAACGAAGGAGTTGATGTTTGTCGTTTAAATTTTTCACATGGTTCTTATGCCGATCATCAGCAGGTTATTGATAATATTAGGCAAGCCAACGAAGATTTAGGAACTAATGTTTGTATGCTATTAGATTTACAAGGTCCTAAGTTACGTGTTGGTGAAATGGAAAATGGTAAGGTGGAGTTAATTCAAGGTGAAATAATTGAAGTAACTACTGAAAAATGCATTGGAACGAGTAACCGCATTTATATCAATTTTGAAAATTTACCTAAAGATGTAAATCCAGGCGAACGCATTTTATTAGATGATGGAAAACTGGAATTAAAAGTAATTGAAACCAATAAGAAAAACTTGGTGAAGGCCGAAGTTGTTTTTGGAGGATGGCTTTCAAATAAAAAAGGATTTAACTTACCTAATACCAAAATGAGTATTCCAAGTATGACTCAAAAAGATTTGGATGATTTGAAGTTTGGTTTGGATAATAAAGTAGAGTGGGTGGCCCTTTCTTTTGTAAGAAATGAACATGATGTTGTTTTTATAAAAAATATTATTGAATTAAACGATTGGAAACCTCGCGTAATTTCAAAAATAGAAAAGCCAGAAGCTGTTGCCAATATTGATAAAATCATCGCGGCTTCTGATGGAATTATGGTAGCACGTGGCGATTTGGGAGTAGAAATGCCAATGGAGCAAGTGCCTGTTATTCAAAAACGCATTGTTAAAAAATGTATTGAAGCAAGCAAGCCAGTAATTATTGCTACCCAAATGATGGAAAGCATGATTGTAAGTCCAGTGCCTACACGTGCTGAGTTAAACGATATTGCCAATGCAGTTATGGATGGTGCCGATGCAGTAATGTTAAGTGCCGAAACTTCGGTAGGTGCTTATCCTGTTAATGCCATCAGCTACATGCGAAGAACCATTATGGAGGTAGAAACAGGAACCAATGCGCCTTATTTTAAAGGAACTAGGCCTACAGAAGATAGCGAAACCTTTTTATCAGATGAAATATGTTTTACTGCTGTAAGGGTTAGCGACCATTTAAAAGCAAGTGCCATTGTAGGTATGACTTTTTCGGGTTATTCGGCTTATAAAATTTCATCTTTCCGCCCAAAAGCAAGCATTTTTATTTTTACTACCAACCCTCGTTTGGTTAATACTTTAAGTTTGGTTTGGGGTGTACGTGGCTTTTTATACCGCGAGTTTGAAAGTACCGATGATTCAATGCAAGATGTAAATAATAACCTGTTAAAAGGTGGTTATATTCAAAAAGGACAATTGGTAATTAACACCGCAAGTATGCCAATCATTGAACGTAACAGAGTAAATACCATTAAAATTTCTGAAATAAAATAATACGTTATGAATAAGTTTTTTGCTGTTGTAATATTAGCTTTTATGGTTGCATCATGCACCAAAACCGAAACCGTTGCCACTCCTTCGCAAACTATTGTAACCAGTGATAGTTCACAGTTAAGTGGAAGGCTAAAGGTAGTGGTTTTAGATGGAACCAATAACAATACACAAATTAATGGTGCGCAAGTATTTTTGTATCCAACTTACGAAGATTTAAAGCGTAATTTTTATTTAAATACCATTTCTACCGTAAGTGGAACAGCCGATTTTGGTTTTATACTGCAAGGCAATTATTACCTGAGGGCTCAAAGTGGCACCAAAAGCGATACCAATGTAGTACAAGTATTGGGACAAAAAACCATTACCAGAACCATGATTGTTCGTCAATAATGTAATAAAATGGATTTAACAGAATTAGATTTAATTGAAAATAAAGTAGCTAACAGTGGACTTATTACCATTGATTTAGAAACCTTGCGCCATGCAGGCAAAAGGGTTTTGTTCGATATTAAAGATTGGCTTTTTAGGGAAATGATTTTAAAGGAAAAAGACTTTAGAGATTTTGTTAAAAACCACGATTGGAGCCAATACCAAAACCACAATATAGCTTTTTATTGCAGCACCGATGCCATAGTGCCTACTTGGGCTTATATGCTTTTGGCCAGTGCGGTGCAGCCGTATGCAAACAAATATGTGTTTGGTAATTTAGAACAACTTGAAATAGCATTGTATAACGATGCCATTGCACAATTGAACCCTGCTGATTATGCCGACAAACGCATTATTTTAAAAGGGTGTAGCCAAAATGAGTTGCCCATAGCTGCTTATGTGGCCATGAGTAATAAGTTATTGCCAGTGGTAAAAAGTTTAATGTATGGCGAAGCTTGTAGCAATGTGCCAATTTATAAAAAACGATAAAAGAATTAAATGAATCAAAACGTAAAAATTAAGTTGGGAAATATTACCAACTTAAGCGATGCCCGCTTTGCAGCCGCAGCAGGTATTGATTATATGGGTTTTTGTTTTGACCCTCAAAGTGTAAGTTATATTCCGCCAGTTAAAGCCAAAGAAATTATTGATTGGACTACCGGATGTTTTGTAGTGGCTGAGTTTGGACACCAAACCATGAAAGAAGTGGCCGATATAGTTGATATGTTAAACATTGATATTGTAGAACTAAACAACGATTTATTGCCAACCGATTTAGCTGAAATTGACAAGCCGATTATAAAAAAAATTGATACCAGCTTATTGGATGTAACTGCGCTTCATAAAATTTTTGAAGCATATACCGATAAAGTAGATGCTTTTCATTTATATGCTAGTAATGGACATACTTTAACTACTGACGATTTAAAACAAATATGTGCTAATAACAAAATAGTTTGGGGTTATAATACTGCACCTGAAAACATAAAAGAAACATTGGGTAATTATAAGCCTTATGCCTTAAACATAATAGGAGGCGATGAAGAAAAAACTGGCCTTAAAGACTTTGAAGAACTAAATAATGTATTAGATGCTTTGGGATTATACGAAGCATAATACACCACATTATTACATGTAAAAAAAGCTATCAGGTTTTAAACTTGATAGCTTTTTTTTGTGAGGTTTAGTAAATAGTTCTTGTTAGTGCTGATTCGTTGAAACAACAACAATGGCAGGGAAACCCGTATTATGGTATGTTTTTTATAATTTACCTGTAGTCAATAATATGTCGTTAACGCGTTTGGAGTCTTTTTGAATTTTTGGTCTAATTTTGTCAAATGCTTCTAGCATTGCTTCTAAATAGGATTTTCTATATGCATTTGCTGCAGAATAACCATGATAAAGTGCAACTGTAACTTTTGATTCTCCTGTTGCAGAATATTTTCCGATTAATTTATTATTTTTATCAAGAATCCTTAACTCTATTTCAATTTTATATTTAATATTTGACATTGGCAATCCAAAAAGCCAAGGAATTCCAGCCGGTATTCCTCCTGCAATTGTATATCCCAAACCACCTGACTTAGCTTCAATAATGTTTCTTTTTATTGCAATATATCCGTATTTGTCTCCATAAGGGTCAATTAAATTATTTTCAACTTCATCTGTAAAAAGTCTTATTTCGTCTGTATTTGCTACTACATTTGTGTTTGATAAGTCTTCTATTCTTCTGTCAAGTGTTAGTAATTTTGGATTGATTGGGTCATTTTTGGGCACTAGCATAGATGCATTCCATGTTTTACAACTTGTTAAAGCAATAAAAGCAATAAGGTAAATTAGATTTTTTGATTTCATTTTTTTGATTTATAATTAGTCCTACTCTTTTGGCTTTTCGGTTTCGCCCTGTTTTTAATATGGTTGCTGGACTCCATATAATTGTCAATTATAAATTTTTTTGCCGCTGTTGGTGTTTAGCGAAGCGTCACCAGCAGCAATTATTTTTTGCTTTTACTATAAAAATAATTACCTTTTTTCCGCAGGTTTCTAAGCTTTCTACCTGTTATAATTGGTTTATTAGCTCTTTATAGATTAGCATTCATTTAAAACAAAATATTAATTTAGTTTACCATATTAATTTTATTCCGTTTATTTTATGTGAGCCCAATTGTTTTATTTGAGTAGTATCAGCCATTATAATTTATAAAATAGTTTTGTACTTTTTTGTAAATAAAATTGATGTTAGCTATTTTGCTTCTCAGTTGTCCATTGTTTGGGAAGTCCTACTTTACGCAACATTTCATTTGCTTTTTCTAACTTATCAGGGAATAAAACAATATCGTCATATTTGTTTAATGACTTGTCAATTTTTACAATTGGAATTTTCCGTTTTTTTAATTCTGTCGTTATTTTCATTGCATGAATTGTTATTTGTAACTATTTCAAAGGTAATAATTATTTCTTTTTACGTCTAACCAAAAACCCCTCATATTCAACATTTTTTTGAATGGTTCCCAATCGTTATTTAGTTCACCCAAAACTTCAAAGTCTGCTGTTACATCTGATAGAAACTTTGTAATGCCCATTCTGTAAAGTCTCGTCCTTGCCTTTGTGCTTCCTGTTGCATAAATCCAAACATCAGGATATTTATCGGTAAATGCGTAAAGTGATGCAACTACTGTTGTTAATACTTTTTCACTGTCTCCGTTGTTTGAAATTACTGTATCGTCAATTTCACCAGTTGAGTGGTCTTTGTCTCCAAACGCAAGATTGTATATGTCCTTGAGGTTGGTTGGTTGATAACTTACCAGTTTATGAATTAGCCCTTTCTGCCCTTCGCTAATAAACTCAAAGGTCAGTAATTGTTCACTTGAAGCTAGTGGATACTTAGGTAATTTCATTTATTTTTGGCAGTCAAATTTTAAGTCAAAGATAAATTATTTTTCATTTGGTTTTGCCTCTGTTGCTAACTAGCAAAGCGTCACCAACAGCAATTACTTTTTGTTTTCACTTTTAAAATTATTACTTCTTCTCCGCAGGTTTCTAAGCTTTCTGCCTGCTGATAATTGGTCTATTAGCTCTTTAATAGTTTAGCAATCATAAAAACAAAAATATCAATTAGGTTTATTAAAGCAAGTTTAATTTTATACGGAAATAGAACCAGCTAAAATTTTGTATTTCCGAATAATTTTTTCCACCAAAAAGCGTTCAGGATTAACAGAAGTAAAAAAAATAATCCTAATATTCTTGTTGGTGTCGCTTCGCTCTAACACCCTTTAGACTTGCAGTGAGAATAAAATATGTTATTTTTATAAAAATAATATTCTCACAACAGAGAGCAGAAGAGGTACTTAAGAAAACACCAAGGTTTTGATGCCTATTTGTTGAATTAACCCTCTACT
>JBIIBC010000044.1:0-21061 GCA_044239605.1 Bacteroidia bacterium
TACCTCTAATTTCTACATTATCAATTTTTTGTAAATTGCCAGAACCTGGAATACCATCGGCATTTAGTTTAAATAAACCATATTGGTTTCCTTCCATTTGAATACTGGTTTTTACAGCATTTTCGTTGGGATTGGTAACAATTAACCTTAAGGTTACAGACCTTGGTGTGCCAATTATGCCACTGTCTTTTAAACTAAAAATGGTGTCAAAATTAACCGAATCGGTACTAAAATTAAGTGAAACAGGCGCATTGGTAAAAACATCGTCTTTGCGGCAACTACCTATTACTATGCTTATAAAAACTATATATAAAATGTATTTCATTAACTATTTTTTGTATTAATCTGCTATTGAATAACGGTCAATAATCCATTGCGGTACTTTTTCTGAACGGCCAGTATTTAAATTTACCATGGTGTAAATAAAATAACCAGTACAACTTTCTTTGCCATTTGCTTTTACTATTTCGAAATTCACTTTACAGCTGCTGCCTTCCATGTTTTCAAGCCAAGTATAGATTTTGCAAGTATCACCTAAAACCAACGAACGTTTAAATTCTAATTGCGTACTTTTTATAACCCAACCATAACCCTCTTTTATAAATTCGTCCATGCTCATTTTGTAACAGCGGTGCATTTGATCGTAACGTGCAAAAAGCACATAATCCATATATTTACTGCTATGCACATGGTTATTCATATCTATATCGTCAGGCCTAACCATTAACGTAGTTTCGTATTTATTCGTATTCAGTTTCATTTTCATTTAAAATTGCTGCTGGCTTCTAGCAACTAGCTGCTTGCAAATTTATTATTATAAGTAGTAAATTCAATTACTTACAGCCACAGTTTCCATCGCCACAATGACGATCTTTTGGAGCACTCACCAATTTGTAAACCATAAAAAATATGGCTGCCACAAATAAAATTCCAACTATTATGTATTGAATCATGTTGTTAGTTTTTAGTGTAAGGATTGTGTTGTTTTTCAAAACCTACTGTGGTTGGTTCTCCATGGCCGCTGTATATTTTGGTTTCGTTTGGCAAGGTAAATACTTTTGTGCTAATACTTTGTAATAATGTGGTTAAATCACCTCCCGGTAAATCTGTTCTTCCAATACTCATGTGAAATATCACATCACCACCAATTAAAAAATTTTGCTCTTTGCAATAAAATGCAATGCTTGCAATGGAATGTCCGGGTACCAAGAGGCAACTTAATTTGGAGTTACCAAATGTAATTTCTGAAGTTTCATTTATAAAATTTACATTTTCAGGAATAAATAAATCAGGCATGTTGAACATTACTGTCCAACGCTTAGTTTCTTTATAAGTAATGAGTTCATCTTTATGCAAATACAATGGAATATTATATTTATTAATTACAAATTCATTGCCCAAAACATGGTCTATGTGGCAATGGGTATTTACTAATTTTACAGGTTTTAAATGCTTATCCTCCATAAAATTAACCAATGTTTTTTGTTCTTCAGCTGTCATACACCCTGCATCAATTATAATGGCTTCATTGGTTTCATCATAAAGTATGTAAGTGTTTTCTTGAAAAACGTTAAATGTAAATTGTTGTATATAAATCATTTGGAATGTATTCTATGTTTAATAATTACGTTCTTTCCAATTCATTTTAATAGGTAAAACATAAAAAATAGTTATGGCAAAGGTGCTTAATAAAGAGTATAATTCGAATAAAATTAAATGAAAAATGTTGGTTTTTATTTGAAGTCTTTTTGAAACTAAAATTGAAATACCTGTTTGGATTAAAAATTTGCAAAGCAATAAAGCAATTGCATTTTTAAAACTAAAAAATAAAAGAACTAAAAAACAAGGGTAAAATAAACCCATTAATGCAAAAAGCATTTTCCATTTTAAATTTAAGTCTTGAGCGCCAATAAGCCAGCGTTTACGTTGGTGTAAAAGGTTTTTAAAGGAAATTTGAGGCTTTGAAAAATTTAAATTACTGGATTCTAGCAAATTGACAGCATTAAAACCTTGTTTGGTAATGGCTGTAAAAAGTGTTAAATCTTCGGTAACACTAAAGTTAAAAGTAGGGTAGCCTCCAGTAGCTTGGTAGGCTGTTTTTGTTAATGCCATATTATTGCCAACGGCAGTACTTTTTAAACCTAAATTATCAAATGAAGTAAGCAAACCTGAAAAATAAAGCCAATCAATGCTTTGCATTTTATCAAATAAAGTTGTTCCGTTAACCACAGTTGTACCTGAAACAATTCCTACCTCAAGGTTTTCGAAATAAGGCAAAATACTTTTAACCCAAGTTGGTTTTACCTGAATATCAGCGTCAGTAACAAATATAATTGTGCCTGTACTTTCATTAAATAAATGTGCCAAAACATTGGCTTTAGCCTTTGCATTTCCAAGGTTTTCAGTTATTTCAATGGTTTTAAAATAACACTTGTTTTGGGTAAATTCTGCTACTAATTCAGCTGTTCTATCAGTTGATTGATCGTTACCGATAATGATTTCTAATTTATTTTTGGGATAATCCAGTAACTCGAGTGATTTTAAGCAATTGATAATATTTTTTTCTTCATTTCTTGCAGCAATTAATATGGAAATAGAAGGTAAACTTTCGTCATTCCTAAAAAATCTCGTTTGTTTAGGTAAATTCAATATTGAAAATAATAAGGTAAATTGTAAACAAACAAAGCAAAAAAGTAAGAGGGTTACAGCTATTTCCACAGCTTGCAAATAAAATTAAATTTTGTTTGAAAATTGTAATTTTTACAATTACCTAAAAATAAACAAAATAGAGTTTTATAAATACTATTAAAAACTTGTGAGCATGCTTTAAATTTATATTTTTGCAATCCTTTTAATCAAAAAGAAAATAGAAAAATATATGAAGAAGATTGCATCATTAGCATTATCAATTTTAGTATTATCAATTACCAATCAAACTTTTGCTCAAAAAGGCAAAAAGGCTTCAGCCCCGGCAGTAAAATTAATTCCAGCAGCTAAGCCTATTCCAGTAGTTTTTATTTATGGAACGGACACTGTTTACCAAAATGAATTTGAACGTTTACTTTATAAAAACAAAACTAGTAAAGATAAATTAAACGAAAAAGAAGTTCGCGAATACTTGGATTTGTATATCAACTTTAAATTAAAAGTGAAGGAAGCAAAGGCTTTAAAATTAGATACAAACAATAATTTCA
The DNA here is from genome assembly GCA_044239605.1 of Bacteroidia bacterium. Taxonomy (GTDB): domain Bacteria; phylum Bacteroidota; class Bacteroidia; order UKL13-3; family UKL13-3; genus JAAFJM01. Next base: position 3,195 of record JBIIBC010000044.1, read on the forward strand.
TAACAGAATTAGCAGGTTACAGAAAACAGTTAAGCAATCCATATTTGACTGATAAAAAAGTAAGTGAAACATTAATGCAAGAGGCATACCAACGTATGAAAACGGAAATTAATGGTAGCCATATTTTATTGTTTTGTAATGAAAATGCAAGTCCTGCTGATACTTTAGCTGCTTATACTAAATTAATAGATTTAAGAAAACGTGCACTTAAAGGCGAAAACTTTGACTCATTAGCAAGTAAATATTCTGAAGACCCTTCTGCAAAAAAAATGGGTGGAAAACTAGGTTGGTATACTGTTTTCCAAATGGTATATCCTTTCGAAAACCAATCTTACAAAACTGCTAAAGGTGAAATTTCAATGCCTTTCCGAACACAATTTGGTTACCATATTTTAAAGGTTAATGAAAAAAGAGAGGCAAGAGGAGAAGTTAAGTTAGCTCATATCATGATAAGAAATCAGTATGAAGCTAGCGTTGAACAAGTTCAAGACGCACAAAATAAAATTGATTCGATTTATGAAATGATTAAAAAAGGTGAAAACTTCGGCACTTTAGCTGAAAATTATAGCCAAGATGAAGGAAGTGCAAAAAACAAGGGTGAAATGAATTGGATGGCAAGTTTAAGTGGTTATCCTGAAGAATTTAAAGAAACTGCATTTTCTTTAAAAACAGACGAAGTATCTAAACCATTTAAAACAAATTTTGGATTTCATATTATTAAATTAATTGAAAAACGTCCACTGGGAGAATATAAAGATGTTCAAGATGTTATTAAACAAAAGACTAACAAAGATTCGCGTTCGGAAAGTTCAAAAGCTGCAGTAATAGCGCGTGTTAAAAAAGAAAATAACTACAAAGAAAATTTAGCTAACTTAAAATCATTTATTGCTACTTTAGACTCAAGTTTTATCAGTGGGAATTGGACTTATGATGAAGGTAAAATCAATAAAAATCCATTATTTACAATTGGTACTGTTACTTACACAGTTAAAGATTTTGCTGAATATTTAGTATCAAACCAACAGCCTTTAGAAAAAGCATCTGCTCAAATGGCTGCTCAAAATATGTTCCGTGCCTGGGCTGATAATAAATGTATTTCTTATGAAGAATCAATTTTGGATATGAAATATGAAGATTTTAGAAACGTAATGCAAGAGTATAATGACGGTATTTTATTATTTGATTTAACTGATAAAAAAGTATGGAGTAAAGCGGTTAGTGATACAATTGGATTAGAAAATTTTTATGAAATTAATAAAAATAATTACAAATGGAAAGATAGAGTTACCTACAAAACATATACTTGCTTAAATGAAAAAACCAAAGTTGAGGCTGTCAAAATGTTTAACAAAGGAAAAACCGAAACAGAAATATTTGCTAAATTAAATAAAAAAGTAGCTGGTACAATAAGTAGTAAAGAAATTAAAAGTGAGCGTTCAGATGCTACCGCTGATAAGCTTTGGGATAAAAAAGGAATAGTTGATATAACTATTACTGATGGAGGTTTTAAATTTTATTTTGTAAGTGGTGTAGTAAATAGTGAAGTTAAAACGTTAAAAGAAGCAAAAGGTATTGCAACAAGCGAATATCAAAACCAATTGGAAAAAGATTGGATTAAAGAGTTAAGAAACAAATACAGTATTATAGTAAACGAAGAAACTGTAAAAGGTTTGTTCTAAACTAAAATATTATAAAATTACATTTACTATAAAGCTATTTGAAACAAGTTTCAAATAGCTTTATAGCTTTAAAATTGGTCAAATAAATAAAATTAGCGTGTTCAAATTAAGTAAGTTTTTAATACTTTTTGCCTTTATAGTGTTGGCAAATTTAGTGACTGCCCAACCTAGTAATGGTGAAACAATTGATGGTATAGTTGGAGTTTTTGCTGATAAAATAATACTGCATTCAGAAATAGAATTTGAATACCAACAATTTTTAAAAGAATATCCTGATAAAAGAAGCGATACAATTAGATGTGATATTTTAAAACAGAAACTTACTGAAAAATTGCTTTCAACCAAAGCAGAAATTGACAGTTTACCATTAACCGATGAACGAATTGACGGAGAATTAGAACAAAGAATTCAGTATTTTGCTCGTCAATTTGGTGGCGAAAAGGGATTAGAAGAATTTTATGGTAAAAGCATTTCAGAAATTAAGCAAAACTACCGCGATAAAATTAAAACGAGTTTATTAATGCAGGAAATGCAGCAAAAAATATTGAAAGATATTAAAGTTTCTCCTACCGACATAAAAACCTATTTTAACGCAATCGACAAGGATAGTTTACCTTATTATAGTTCGGAAGTAGAAGTGGCTCAAATTATTATAGAACCCAAAGTTTCAAAAGAAGCAAAAGACATTGCTTACCAAAAAATTTCAGAGTTACGTACTAGATTAATTAATGGTGATAATTTTAGAACAATTGCTAAAATATATAGTGATGATAAAGGTAGTGCTGTTCAAGGTGGTGATTTAGGTTTCTTTGGTCGTGGAATGATGGTTCCCGAGTTTGAGGCTGCTGCATTCAAGACCCCACAAGATAGTATTTCAAAAATAGTGGAAACAAAATTTGGTTACCACATTATTCAACCAATTAAAAGACGTGGAGAAGAAGTTCATGCTCGACATGTACTTATTAAGCCACAGATTTACAAGGCAGATATTGAAGATTCTAGAGTAAAGATAGATTCAATCATAAATTTAATCAAATTAGATACTATCTCATTTGTAGAAGCCGCTAAAAAATTCAGTACCGAAAAACGAACAGGTGCGAGAGGAGGATTTTTATCTAACCCACAAAATGGTAATACTAAAATTCCAATAGATGAATTACCAAAAGATATTTTTTTATTAATTCAAAATTTAAAACCAGGTGACATGAGTAATGCGGAATTAACTACCATTCAAAATGCACAAGGTGAAGCCGTTAAAGTTTGGAGAATAATCTACTTAAAGTCTGAAAGCAAACCGCATATAGCTAATTTAAAAGATGATTATCAAAAAATGCAAATAGCTGCTGAGGAAGATAAAAAACAAAAGACTTTAGCACGTTGGATTGAAAAGAATAGAAAACAATTTTATGTTCAAGTTGCTGATGAATATAAAACTTGTCCAAGTTTACAATCATGGGAAAGTAAAAATCAATAATTTAACACCATTACAATATGTTATATCAAAACGATGTTGAGGCAGCTAATGCTTTACACCAAAAATATAGTGAATTAAAAAAAGAAATTAGTAAGGTAATTGTAGGGCAAAATAGTATTGTTGAAGCCTTACTTATTTCAATATTTAGTAACGGACATACTTTAATGATTGGCTTACCAGGATTAGCCAAAACATTATTAGTTAAAACATTAAGTGAAGTATTGGACTTAAGTTTTAACCGCATTCAGTTTACACCCGATTTAATGCCAAGTGATATTACTGGAAGTGAAATATTAAATGAAAAACGTGAGTTTCAATTTTTGCATGGCCCTATTTTTGCAAATATAATTTTAGCAGATGAAATAAATCGTACACCTCCTAAAACACAAGCTGCATTGCTAGAAGCTATGCAAGAAAAAACAGTAACTATCAACGGAAAATTGCACCAATTACCAAATCCTTTTTTTGTATTAGCTACTCAAAATCCTATAGAACAAGAAGGAACTTATGCATTACCTGAAGCACAATTAGATCGTTTTATGTTTAATGTATTTCTTGATTATCCAAGTTTTGAAGAAGAGGTAGATATTATAAAAGCAACCACTAGCAATCATAAAGTTCAGTTGAATAAAATTATTCACGGTACGGAAATTTTAGCTTTTCAAGATTTGGTGCGTAAAACACCAGTAGCTGATAATGTTATTGACTATGCTGTAAAATTAGTAAGTAAAACAAGACCACAAAGTAGTTTTGCAACAGATGAAATAAAAAAATATATTGACTTTGGAGCAGGTCCACGTGCTGGACAATTTTTAATTATTGGAGCTAAAGCACATGCGTTATTACATGGAAAATATTCTCCTGATATAGAAAATGTAAAAGCTGTTGCTGTAAATATTTTACGTCATAGAATGATAAAAAATTACCGTGCGGAAGCAGAAGGAATTAAAATTGAGCAAATTATTTCTGGTATTATGTAAAAAACAAAATGCTTAATTCTCAAACTTCATTATTTACATTTAAACATACTTTATACCATTTAAAAATTTTATCTTACAAATTCATTATTAAGTAGTAATCTTGAATTGAAAAGTTGTTATTCAACTTTTTAATAAACAAAATAAAAAATATGGTACTTATTTTTCTTGGAGTAGTTTTTATTGCAATTGCAACATTTGTATTCAATGCAAATAACATAAATGCAAAATTTGGAAAACCTATAAAAATAATAGGAGTTGTGTTAATTGGTATAGGTGTTTTAAACTCTTGCTTTAAACAAATTGATGCTGGTCAGATTGGAGTAAAATCGTTATTTGGTAAAATTGAAGATGATATTTTAATAAGTGGATTAAGCTTCGTAAATCCATTGGTTGAAGTAAAAACAATTGATACTAAAACTCAAAATTATACCATGAGTGGCATTCATGATGAAGGAACAAAAGCCGGTGATGATGCCATTAGGGTTTTAACAGCCGATGGTTTGGAAGTAACTATCGATTTGACGGTGTTGTACAGAGTGGTTCCCTCAGAAGCGCCAAGGTTGTTGAGAGAAACTGGATTAGATTATAATGATAAAATAGTTAGGCCATTAACAAGAACAAAAATTAGAGATAATGCAGTTTATTACGATGCTGTAGCTCTTTACAGTAGCAAACGTGATACTTTTCAAATGCGAATATTCAATAGTATTGAAAAGGATTTTAAAAGTCGTGGTTTAATTTTAGAACAGCTTTTAGTTCGAAATATTACATTACCAACTTCCGTAAAAGCAAGTATTGAATCAAAAATTAATGCTGAACAAGATGCCCAAAAAATGCAGTTTGTTTTACAAAAAGAAAAACAAGAAGCAGAACGTAAAAGAGTAGAAGCACAAGGTATAGCCGATTACCAAAGAATTATTTCAACAGGCTTAAGCGATAAACAATTACAATATGAGAGCATTAAAGCTAATTTAGAATTAGCCAAATCGCCTAACGCAAAAATTATTGTTTTAGGTAAAGGCAATAACCCAATGATTATTGATGGCAAATAACAAATTAGATCTAAAAATTGGAATATTTTTTTCAAAATCATTCCTAAATTTTATTAGTATTGTAAAAATGTAGTTAGTTGTTTTTCTCTACTTCAAAAAATACAAATTATTAATGAAATTATTTAAATCGTTAGCCATAAATATAATACTTATTGGACTGGTTTTATACTTGTTAAGTTGGCTAGGAGCCTTTTTATTAAACGTGTATACAAGGCATGGTGAATCATTGACTTTACCTAATTTAAAAGGGCTAAGTTTTGAGGAAGTTGACAAAATATTATCTGAAAAAAAACTTCGTTATATTATTACAGATACCGCTTTTATTGATGATATGCCAAAAGGTAGTGTAGTGGAACAAAATCCATCACCAAATACAAAAGTTAAAGAAGGACGATTTATATACATAACAATTAATTCTAATTCTACCATTGGCGTGCAAATGCCTAATTTGATTAATAGTTCACTTAGGTTTGCAGAAACCGTATTATTAAGCTCAGGTTTAAAATTAGGCAGTGTCATATATAGGCCTGATGTGGCCGCAGGTGCAGTTTTAGACCAATTGTATCGAAACCAAAGTATTCAACCCAATATAAAAATTCCAAAAGGTGCTAGTATTGATTTAGTGGTTGGCGATGGAATGGGAAGTTCCATAGTTCAAATTCCTGATTTAACAAATTTAACACTAAATGAAGCTCGTGGTGTTTTAGAAAGCAGCATGCTGCAAGTTGGTAGCATTGTTTATGACGGAAAAAATGATTCATTGAATGCTACTGTTAAAAGACAATCGCCAAGTTACAAAGAAGGTGAAACGATAAAAAGTGGCCAACAGGTTGATTTATTTTTAGGTGATAAATAACTTATTTTTTCAACTAATTAAATAACAAAAGCGTTAGTAAGATTAATAACAACAAAAAATACCAGTTAACTTTTAAGATATTTATATGAAATTCAATCTAGCTATTATTTCCTTTTTGGTGTTTTCAATTTTATCTAAAGCACAAGAAAGAAAAATGCCAATTGGCAATAATGTGTTTTTAATTGAAAATAGTAAATACTATCAACAAAATGAAAGTAAATCCTTAGGAAAAAAAAGTGCATCGGATATTCCATTTATAGATTTTTTTAACAACAAAAACAGTACTAAACCCAATGCATTACTTTGGCTTGATAATGATGTAGTGATTAATAATTTAAATGCTATTTTCGATTCTAAAAGTGAATTAGGAGTAAATTATAATAACGGCTTTAATGAGGCCGATTTACTGACTTCTAAAATACTAAACACCACAAATGCGGGAGGAAATGCCTTTGTTCATATCAATTTTTCAACAGGAAATGATTGGCAAACAAACGACTCATTGGTATTTCAAGTTAAAGGAAATTCGGGCGTTTGGAATACATTATGGGTAAATAGCAATGATGTCAATAAAAATAAAGATGTATTTTTTAATATTAATTTTTTTGATGATTTAAAAAGTAATTTACTTCAATTCAGATTTGTTAGTTATTTTAATACCAATAGTGATAAACCAGAAGTATTTAAAGTTCATAAATTAGTGATTTCTTATAAAAATGTTTTACCTTATTATGAATCATTTAGGCAATATAATGTCACAAATAAAACGCCATTAAATACCAAATGGATAAACTTTACAAATAACGTAACTCCAAATGATTCCAACTTTATGCTTTGGGGAAATTCTGTTATCTTTAATAGCATTACCGATATTAATGATTCGAGCTACAATAATAACAATGGTTTGTATGGCAATGCTGATACACTATTATCAAATCCAATTGATTTATCTAAAACAAGCCCAACAGAACAAATTGTAATGAGTTTTTGGATAAGAGGTTTCAAACAAATGAGGGCAAATGATTCAATTTACATTGAAACTTTGGATAATTTAGGCAGATGGCAACGTTCTTGGGCTAGCGCAAAAGTTGATACCAATTACAGAAAAATTTCAGTTTCAATTAATGGTGGAAGATTACGTCATCCTTTTTTTGCCTTTAGATTTATTAACAAAGGTACTTATCTAAATTCAGAAATAGCAAGTTTTGCAATAGCTGCTATAAAAATTTCGGCTAAAAGAGAATTGCCTTTATTTGATGATTTTTCCAGTAAAAATGATTATTACCCAAATCAAGAAACTTGGATAGACAACAAAGTATTCGTTAACAATAATTTTCCAAAAAACCAACCTAGTATAAATGTAGCCACTTTTGATGGTTTAGATGAATTTGGCAATGCTTACAGCAAATTACCCATAAAAGGAACTGCCGATGTGTTAACTAGTAAAGGATATAATCTATCAACCTTTACACTTAAAGACTCAATATACTTTAGCTTTTATTATCAATATCAATTACAAGGAACAACTGGACAAATATATCCAACAGATTCGTTAGTATTAGAATTTAAAAGCACACCAAATGATGCGGACTCATTTAACATTGTTTGGCAAAAATCGGCTTTAGATACTTTACCATACGACACTTTTAATAGGGTTCATTTTGCAGTGCCTAGTATATATTTACATGACGACTTTCAAATTAAATTTAGAAATGTTGGCAGTTTAAGTGGCAATGTTAGTCATTGGCATATTGATTACATAAAACTTGATGCAGGCAGAAGTCTGAAAGATACTTTTAATGATGATTTAGCCATTTCAGCTACTCCAACTTCTATGTTAAAAAAATACAGAAGCATGCCATGGAAACACTTTATAAAAAACAAAGTAGCCTATACCAACGATTCGTTATATTTCTCGGTGTTTAATAATAACAATAGAAATTATTCTGTTGATTACAAAAGACAACTTATTGATAACGAACAAAGCATTGTATTTACTAAAAATAGCACGTTAGGAAGTGTTCCATTTTCAGTTACCACACCGTTAATTTTAAGCAGCCCCACTCCTACTAATTTAACTACAACCTCCACTAATTTGGTTAAAACTTTTAGTAACAACATTAGTGTAAGTAATAATGGTTTTGCAGGAATTGATAATGTTTCAACTAATGATTCAATCACAACTACAACCAAGTTTAGTAATTACTTTGCCTACGATGATGGCTCTGCGGAGGCGGGTTATGGTATATATTTAAAAAACAATGGTGCAGTTGCATTAGCTTATGATTTAGAACAAGTGGATACCATTTATGGTGCTCAAATTTTCTTCAATCAATCAGAAAATAATGTAAGCACTCGTAAATTTGACTTAGTTATTTGGGATAATTTAACGCCAATTAATCAAACTGCTACTTTAGATAGGATTTTATATCGTAAAAATGGCATTAGTCCTATTTACACCAACACCATTAATGGTTTTGCCACCATACTTTTTGATTCAGCAATAGTAGTTCCAAAGCGCTTTTATATTGGTTGGGAGCAATTAGGCCAATTTGTTCTGAATATTGGTTTAGATGAAAATTATTATGTTGGGAATAAATTTGTTACAAATCCTAATATGTTCTATAAAACAGATGGATTTTGGTTACCTACTGAAATACCAGGCGCATTAATGATTAGACCTTTATTAGGCCAATTTAAAGATGTTCCAACCAATACTAAAGAAATAACTAAGGAAAGTTCAATTAACTTTTCTTTATACCCAAATCCAACTACTGGCAACATTACTATTGAAACAGAAGAAACTGATAATTTAAATTTGAAATTATTTGATTTAATGGGTAATCAAATTCTTGAAACAAATATTAGTAACAATATAAATACAATTAATTTACCATCTTTAAATATAGGTATTTATTTAGTGAAAATAACAAATATTAAAACTGGAGCTAATCAAATAAAAAAACTAATTTTTAATTAATATATGAGCGATATAACTACTGACGAGTTAAAGCAGCGCATGGATGCTGGCGAAAATTTAAATCTATTTGATGTGCGCGAGCAACATGAATATGATGAGTATAATATAGGTGCAACCTTAATACCTTTAGGCTTATTGCCTAGTAGATTAAGTGAAATTGAAGGTCTAAAAAATGAAGAGGTAATTGTTCATTGCAGAAGCGGGGCAAGAAGTGCAAATGCAAAAATGTTTTTAGAGGACAATGGCTTTACCAATGTCCGCAATTTACTGGGCGGAATGCTAGATTGGAGATCAAAATTTTAAACTATAAAAATTACCCCCATTACTGGGGGTAATAAAGTTCTATTTTAAAGTAGATAATGCCATTTCGAGTTTTTGCAGTAACTCAGGAATATCATTTTCCTTTAACGTACCTACTGAAATACGATACCAATCAGTTCCATTTTCGCAACCAAAAGCTGTAAATGGTACAACTGCAAGTTGGGCATTATTTAATAAAAAGCTGGTAATGTCTTCTGTTGTTTTGATTATACTTCCATTAGGTAATTCTTTACCCATTAATGCAAATTGTGCTGTTAAATATATAGCACCTTCCGGAGCAATAATTTGAACAGGAAATCCTTTTGCTTTTAGTGCTTTAAAGCCATTAAACAATCCACTAAAACGAATGTCAATTTTTTGTTTTAACTCCGATAAAAACAATTGCAAAGCAGCTTCATTGTTTAAGAACTTGGCCGTAGCTACCTGCTCTGCTTTTGGCGCCCAAGCTCCTACATGGCCTAAAATTGATTTCATTTTACCAATTACTTCGGCTGGTCCCATACTCCAACCAACTCTCACACCGGTTGCAGCTAAACTTTTACTGATGCCATCTACAAAAATGGTATATTTTTTCATTTCAGGTACCAAGCTCACAGGATTATAATGTTCAATTCCATCAGTTCTTAGCATCCAGTAAATTTGGTCATATAAAACATATAAAGGTTTTTTAATACCTTCACGTTTTTTATTTTCAGCTATTACTAATTCGCAGATAGTCAATAATTGTTCTTTCTTAAAAGTAGTTCCAGTAGGGTTTAATGGAGAGCACAAAGCTAACAAAACAGCATCACTTAAATGTGGTGCAATTTCTTCAGGAGTAGGCATAAAGCCATTTTCAGGTTTTGTTTGAATTTCTACTTTTTGCGCATCGCTTAAATGACAATAATGGTTATTATTCCAACTAGGAACAGGATATAAAACTTTATCATTAACATCTACAATCGTTTGGTAAATGGCGTAAATTAAAGGGCGTCCACCGCCTGCAACCATTATCTCATCATCTGCAAAATCTAAATGTTCAAATTTTGAAATGAATTGTTGAATTGATTTTTTTAGCTCAAAAATACCATCAGCAGGCGGATAGTTAGTCTCATCGTTTTGATAAGCAGCTATGATATACTCTTTTAAAACACTTGGAATATTGAAAACCTTTGGGTTAAAATCGCCAATAGTAAGATTATAAATTTGTTGTCCTTCTTTTATTTTTTGGTTAATTTCATTACCCAATTTAATAATTTCAGAGCCAATTAAATGAGCGGCTTTTTGAGATACATTTAGCATGTACCAAAATTAAAAAAACTTGAGTTGGATAGCTAAATTATATTTCAACAATTAAGTAACGTTTTATTAAATATCAAATGGAATATTTTTCAATATTTGATTTAGATAATTAAGAGGTAAAACAACAAAAAACTCAGAACCAACGTTGGTTTTACTTTCAACCCAAATTTTACCGTTATGCAATTCTACTATTTTCTTACAAATTGATAGCCCTAATCCAATTGATTTTTCACCAGCAGTTCCTCGTCTGGATGCTTGAGTAAATGGCTCAAATATGGTAAATAATTTATCTGAATCAATTCCAATACCATGATCTGTAATTCTCACTAATACATTACTTTCATCATATAAAGAGGTTTCAATATCTATGGTTGAATTGACATTGCTGAACTTAATTGCATTAGAAATTAAGTTAAAAAATACTCGTATAATTAAACTCTTATCTCCTTTAATTTCTAGCCCTGCAAAAAACTCTGTATGAATGTTTATTTTTTTTCTTTCAATAAAATCCTTTTGCATAACAATTGCTGAGTTTAAAACTTCACTTAAAACAACTTTGTCTTGCTTTAATAACTCTGTTTTTCTGTCAACATTAATTGCATCAGCTAAGTCGTTAATAATATTAAGCGATAAGTCTGCACTTTGATTAATCAATTGAACCAAGTTTTGATTTTCTTCATTCAATTCATCATCCATACTTATTACTCCCGTAATTGTTTTAATATTACCAACTGGTCCTCTTAAATCATGAGCTACAGTGGCTAAAATATAGTCTTTTTGCTTATTAAATAGAGATAATTCCTTGTTCTGTTTATTTACTTCTTCCTGTAATTTTTTTAATTGGTTGATATTTATTTTGGCTTTGTAAAAAAGGTAAACCAAAATTATTACAACAATTAAAAATACTATACTAAATATGATAATCCATTTATTTTCCATTTCTTTTATCTTTAAATCTTGTAATAATTCACTGTAATTATCAATTTTATTGGCAATTTCAAATTTATCATTTATGCCATTTTCTAATTTTAATAATTTTAAATTGCTAATTGAATCTTTAATCAATATATAGTTTTCAAAAGCTGTGATATAAGCCTCTTTTTGATTACTCTTTTTATAATTATTTTTCAGTAATTCATAATACAACAATCTTTCATTTAAGGAAGTTGGTATTGATTTCATAACCCAATTAAGGGCTATCAAAGTAGAATCAAACTTTGCCAAATCATTTATGGCTGAATAAATGTTAGCAATGCTAATTGTATTTTCAAATAAAAAATATTTTGATAAATTATTTTTCAAAATTTCACCACTTACAATATTACCTATGTCAATGGCTTGTTTGAACTGATTTTTTAAAAAATAATTTTTAGATAAATTGATTAGTGAGTTAACTTCACCAACTTTCGAATTATTTTTCTGAGCGATTGCAATAGATTGATTGAAATAAAATTCAGCCGAATCGAAATCATTTAAGTTTCTATAGCAAATCCCAATGTTATCTATGCAACCACGATAATAATAATAATCATTGATTGAATAATAACAATTTGCGGCTGACCGGTAAGTATCGATTGCTTTATCAAATTCTTTTTGATTAAAATATAAATTAGCTAATGAGTTGTAATAAAATGCTAATGCGTTGTTGTCTTTTTGTTTATCAATAATTTTTTTTGCTTTTAACAAATAAAAAATTGCTCCATCTACATTATCAATTTTTTGTAATACCTTACTTTTATAAATGAATAAATAGGCTAAAATTGAATCGCTTTTGAGTTTATGGGCTAATGCAATTGATTGTTCAATGGCATCAAAACCGCTTAAAAATTTATTGGCATCAATATAACGATGCGCCATTTTATTTAAGGCTTTTATTTGAAAATCAAGTTCATTTTGTTCTTTGGCAACTTCCAGTAACTTGGCGTTTGTTTCAATTGCTTTATTTGAGTTTCCTTCTGATTCGTAATGATCAACTTGACTCAATAAATTGTTTAACTCTTCATTATCATTGATAGCATAAATTGGATTTGCTAGAATATTAGCAAAAATCAGCACTATTATAAAATAGTATTTTGGCAAATTATTTTTATGCTTTATCAAATTGTTTTTAAATTAAGTTTTTAAAATTCACTGGCTTCCATAAAAGCCAAAAGCTCTTTATTTCCGCTACTTCTAATACCTTCTTTTTCGCCTTCCCACCATTTAGCTCCTTGGTGAATAAATACAATATTTTCGCCCATTACAAATAAACTTTTCATATCGTGCGTATTTATTACAGTAGTGATATTGTATTCTTTGGTAATGTCTTTAATGAGCTCATCAATCACACGGCTGGTTAAAGGGTCAAGTCCAGAGTTAGGTTCATCGCAGAATAAATACTTAGGATTTAAGGCAATTGCCCTAGCTATACCAACACGTTTTTTTTGACCACCCGAAATATTAGAAGGAAATAGTTTGTTTAAGTTTAGTAAGTTTACGCGTCCTAAACAAAAGTTTACTCTTTCTATTATTTGTTCTTCGGAAAAATCGGTGAACATACGCAACGGAAAAGCTACGTTTTCTTCTACATTTAAGGAGTCAAACAAAGCAGTATTTTGAAACAACATACCAATGTCTTTTCTCACATTAATTTTTTCTTTGTAGTTAAGTTTTAAAAAATCGCGTCCATCAAAGGTAATGCTGCCAGTTTCGGGAGTTACCAAACCAACCATGCATTTCATCAATACCGATTTTCCGCCACCGCTCGCACCAATTATAAAATTACATTTGCCTTTGTATAAGTTGGCCGAAATGTCTTTTAAAACATGCTTGGTTCCAAAAGTTTTGTTTACGTTTTCAATTACTATCATTTTACTTAAATAACATTAATTGTGAAATTATATAATCGAAAAATATGATGCTCATACAGCTATAAACCACTGCTTTGGTGCTACTTTCACCTACTTCTAATGCACCACCTTCGGTTCTAAATCCTTGAAAAGCGGATACAGAAGTAATTAAAAACGAAAAAGTGTAAGCTTTGGTTAAGGCAAATACCACGTTATAACCCATAAAATCGGTGCGTAAACCTTTTACAAAACTTTCTACACTAATAATTCCTGATGCCCAACCAGAAATAGCACCACCAATTAAACTTAACATCATAGCATATAAAACCAACATGGGAATGGTAATTACACCCGAAACAATTTTAGCTAACGAGGTATAATTAGCAGCGTTAATACCCATAATTTCTAAAGCATCTACTTGTTCAGTAACCTTCATGGTACCAATTTCAGAAGCTATGTTGCTGCCCACTTTTCCTGCCAAAACCAAGGCTGTAACTGTTGGAGCAAATTCCAAAATATTACTATCGCGCACAATGCGGCCAATTAAATAATCGGGTAAAATACCACTAACCAATTGGTAACCAATTTGAATGGTAGACACTGCACCAATAAAGGTGCTTATTAACGAAATGATGGCAAAAGAGCCAACACCTATATTATTACTTTCGATAAATATTTGTTTAACAAATATTTTTCCTTTTTCGGGCTTGGTAAAAACTGCTTTTAAAAACAGTAAATACTCACCAAAATGTTGAAAAAACCTCATGCTTATTTAGTACTATTTCAGTGGGTAAATATAGCCTGATTTTTGGAAATATAAAGCATGAAATAAAATGCAGGATTGCGCTCCAAATGCAGAACAAATTATCATTTACGATAAGCGAGAAAATAAGCATAAGTATCAACAAGATGAAGTTTTAATTAATATTGTTAAGGGTAGAGTGCGAATAGATAAACGTCCTGATTCCGAAAAACAATTGTGGCCAATTTCTAACTTTTTAGCGTAAAAAATTATGTTAGAGCACACCATCATCTTACAGCCCCATCAGCTCAGTGCATTTGCTAGTATGGTAAATGCTGCTGAAAAATATTATAAAACTGAAGCTTGGAAACAAGCCAGTGATCATATTTCCATTTTCGAAAATATTGACAACATACACCATGCCGAAACGGCTATTGATTTAAACAATAAGTTGGCTAAGGTATTTATAAAATACCGGAACAAAACAATGGGAAAAGTTCGGCTCAAGCTTAATAAATCAGATATACATTTGGTTCTTGGAGGTATGCTCCCCGCAAATAACAATGAATACAATGTACGCGTTAGGCAAGAAATATTTAATGAGTGCCTTAATGCAGTTGAAAACCATTTATTAAATTATAGATAATTTCTTGTTGACGGTTTCAGCAGAAAAAAAATTTTTACTAGCCTAAAAAAAGTGTTGCAAATATTTTTTCTTTTTTCTAATTTTCATTCAAATAGGGTGGAGTTAATTAGCATAGATTTCACACTTTATTAGTCTTAAGCTTGCAGTGTTGCCGCACTTGCAAGCTTTTTTATTGAATTGTAAATACTTTTTAATTCTACCAAAACATTCTCTTTTAAATGGAAAAATACAAAGTGTTTAACGGTTTCGGGCTTGGCGAAGGTGGCGATTTTCACCACAAATGTTGATGCGGAGAACTATCCCGAAAGCTTTCGGGATGATTAACCACAAATGTGTCTGCGGAGCACTGAACCGCCAATTTTGCCAAACCCGTGTGCTTGTTGCACAACTTACTTTTAGTACAATAATACATTAAAAAAAATATTCACAAAAGGTATAATTTTGTTTATAATTATTTGATTAACAAATATTTTATCTGCTTTTTAGTAAATTTGTGCTATGCAAGGACGCAAGGATATTCAACCAAAAATGATGTACCAAGTAAATATAAACGAGTTGGTAGGGTCTGATAACTTTTATAGAAAACTATCTCAAACACTTGATTTAACTTTTCTTTACAAAGCTACCGCTCCATATTATGGTAGCGAAGGTCAAGAAAGCATTGATCCAGTAGTATTTTTCAAAATATGTTTAATAGGTTACCTTAATAATATTAACTCCGATAGACGTTTAATAGCCTATTGTAGCAATTGTATAGATGTTCGTTGGTACCTTAAATATGATATTGATGAAGAGCTACCATGGCACAGTACCATAAGCAGAACAAGACAGTTATATGGAGAAGATGTATTTTTATCATTGTTTCAAAAAGTGCTTAGCCTGTGTATTGAAAAAGGTATGTTAAGAGGTAAAAGACAAGCAATAGATAGTGCATACATAAAAGCCAATGCAAGTATGGATAGTTTACTAGAAAAAGAAATAATAGATGATGTATCAGACTATGCAAACGAATTAAATGAAGGCAGTGAATATAAGGTAAAAGCAAGCATTAAAAAAGCTGTTGATCGTCACCATGCATGGAAAAAAGAGGAATATAAAAGCATGCCTGGCCATGTAGATAACCCCAAACAAGTAGATGAAAATGGGATATTAATAAGACCGAAGTTTTTAAGTAATCACACTCATTATTCACCAACCGACCCCGATTCAAAAATTAGTACCAAGCCAGGCAAAGCACGCCAGTTAAACTACGCAGGACAAATAGCAGTAGATGATGCCCATCATGTTATTACAGGAGCATGCGCTAGTAGTGCAGGAAATAAAGGCAGCCAGAACATGTCCGAGATATTACATCAAACTATAAACAACTTAAAACAACATCATATAACCATACAAGAAATTACAGCCGATGCTGGATATAGTAGTGGCGAGTCGCTGGCCTTTTGCGAACAGAACAATATAGATGCATATATACCCAATTTTGGCCAATACAAATCAGAACGAGAAGGCTTTGAATACAACCAAGAACTAAACCAATATGAATGTAAAAAAGAAAACGGAAACAAAGCCATACTAAGTTTTAAAGGCATAAAAACAGATAGCAAAGGTTATCAAAAGAAAAGCTACAGAAGCAGTGAAACCGATTGTAAAAACTGCCCTCTAAGGCTTAATTGCTGTGGAGTAGCTACTAAGTTTAAAAAAATAGAAGATAGCATTGATAAACCTTATTATGATAGAATGCACCAAAAGCTAACTAGCAAAGCCGATTATGCTCGAAAAATAAAGAAAATAAGAAGCCGAACAGTTGAACCCGTACTTGGTACACTCATAAATTTTTTAAATATGAAACGAGTGAATACTCGAGGAATGAAAAATGCAAACAAGCATGTTTTAATGAGTGCACTGGCTTATAATCTTAAAAAACTAATGAAGTTTAGCCGAAAAACAGAAGTTACCAATTGTCATTCCATTGCCAAAATAGAAGCAAATGGATTTTTTTGTTTATTCAAACATATAAAAAGCTATTACCTCATTTTTAAGCCATTTTATTTTTTACCTAAAATTACTTAATACAAAAACCAAAAGCCCTTTAACAGCTTTAAAATGCTTCGTTTTCTTGGTTATTTTTCCTTTTTTAAATTTAAAAACTAGTTGTGCAACAGTTACCCGTGTTGTGTGCTGTTTTTATTGAAGTCCTTTGAAAAAATTCCAAACCTCCTCTGCATATTCTATATCTCTATTTTGAACTCCGCTTGCTGGTGAAGAATTGGCATAAACCGTCTTACTTGGTACAGCGTGACCAGCGTTATTTAAAACAAAATATACTAATGGTTTTGCTCCATTATAAACTCTTTTTTCTACGTTTCCTGCATCATTTGTATTAATATCAAAATTGGTTATTGTAGGAGTAACATTTTGTAATCCATTTCTTTGTAGCCAATAATTTATAGTAGCAGTTTGAGATATTACTTTTCCACGATTACAATTTCCGCCTATATCTGCAACGCAACCGCCATAAGCTGGCATTGCAGGGTCGCTTGTTCCGTGAGTAATTAAAATTGGTAAAGGAAGAGTTGAACCATTTGTGCAAAGTCCGCTTTCAGGAAATTGAGGTAAATTTCCGCTTGAAATAGCTATTGCTTTTATAGTTTCAGGAAATTGAAAAGCATAAGAATAGGTCATTAAGGCGCCATTACTTGTTCCTGTTAAATACATCTTGGTTGAATTTATATTTAATTCAGATTGTAGTTTAGCATTTAACTGTTTTAAAAATGTAATATCATCACCTTGACTTCCTGATATATCATCACTTCTACAATCATTCCATCCAGGATTTCCTTGAATGTCGAGTGAACCTTCTGGATAGACTACTAAAAACTTTTCATTGTCTGCAATTGTCCTAAAAACGGATAATGGATGAGCGCCTATTTCTGAAACTCCAATACCAAGTCCACCGCCACCGTGCAAAACTGTTACAACAGCATTTACAGCTGTCATTCCTGTTGGTCTATAAACTAAATATTTCCGT
>JBIIBC010000065.1:0-7033 GCA_044239605.1 Bacteroidia bacterium
TGTATTCCATTAATTTTACTACTCAAAAAAACAATTTTTTTTACTTTGTTTTTTATTCTTTTATCCGCATGTTTACATCCAGTTTGTGAATAGTTTTTTCACACTCTGACGTTAGCTGTAACCCTAAGACGACAAACATAAACGCCAAAGAATGATTGACAATTTACTAAATTACTGTTCAAAATTTATTCAACTTACAGAGTTGGACAAAGAAGCTATTGAACAGAATTTTAAACCAATTAAACTCAAACGAAAGGACTTTTTGCTTAAAGAAGGTATGGTTTGTGATTTTGTTGCATTTTTAAATTCCGGAGTTATTAGGCATTATCACATAAAAGATGGAAATGAAATAACGTGTGATATTACTTTGCATAATAATTTTATAACCGACTTTAAAAGTCTCACTCAAAACATATCTACAAATTATTACTTTCAAATTCTTAAAGACGCTGAATTATTTGTAATTCAAAAGAACGATTTATTTAGGCTTTATACTGAAAATAGGAATATAGAATCTTTTGGTAGAATAATGGCGGAGCAGGTGGCACAAAGGACAATAGACATAGCCATGTCATTATCATCTGAAAAGCCCGAAGAAAGGGTTGAAAAATTGATTAAGCAAAGACCTGATTTATTTCAAGAAGTGCCACAAAGATATTTGGCTAATCTTTTAGGTATAAGTCCTGAAAGTTTGAGCCGCATTAGAGCTAGGCAAAAATCTTAACAATAGTCAACAAAAAATAGACGCTCCTCGACTGAACTTTGTGCCATAAATAATTTAAAAAATTAGCACAATGAAAAAGTCCATTTTAATCTTAGCCGTTGTTTCTATAACAACAAGTCTTTTTGCACAAGACAAAACAAGTTACTTTCAAAGCCAAATTTTAGGCAAGGGTAAAGACCTAGCTCCTTTACAGTTAAGCATTGACGCTTTTCCATTTTTATTCCTTGCTAGCGGTGGCGGTGGAAGTCTAGGGCTTGAATTTGGTAATTGGCAAGTTGGAGCAATTGGTTTTAGTGTAGCTCCGCCCGACTATATCAAAAACACATTTTTTGTGAATGCCGATAATCTCAAAGTAAGACGAAACAATGCTGTTGAACTTTTTGCAAACTACTATTTGCGTAAAGACAGAAAAGGAATTTATGCAGGAATATTAGGTGGCCCAGAGTGGTTTATGTTAGAGGACAAAATAAGCGGTACGAGAGAAACCATTGTGAAAAGTTACATCGTACCCAAACTCGGTTTAAGAGTATTTCCTTTCAAAAAAATACTATATGCTGACGCAAGTTTTGGTTGGAGTTTCAATTTAAGTGGCACTGAAACAAAAACTTTAGGACAAACAAGTTACAACGCTTCTGCGGGAGGCTTTATTTATTTTCTTCAAGTTGGAGCAAGGTTTAATCTAACAAAATAAAAAAAATGAAAGGCATAATTTTATCATTCATACTTATAACCAGTATTAATTTTAACTCAAACGCACAAACAAAAGATATGACACTTAAAGAAGCTCACGAAAAATTAGAAGACGTGATGGAAATAATTGATACAACTTTTCTTAAAACTCACTTAATTGAAGTAGAAAAGGCATACCAACACGATAGTAGCACAATCAATCAAATACGGTTAGGAATTATCTACCACGAAGTTGCTTTAAACTTCGGATTTTTCGATAAAACTTACAAAGGTTATCCTCAAAAATCTTTGGATATGCTAAATGCTGCATTGCCAAAATTGAATAGTGACTTAGCTAATTTTAAACCCTTCGTTCTGTCATACAAAGCATCTTCACTTTCATTGCTATCAGGTGAAACACGCAAACTTGGATATTTAAGTGAGGCATTTAAACTATTTAATGAAGCTGTTGCAAATTATTCATCTGTATCGTATGCCCCCGAATTTATGAGGGGTAGTGTTTCTGAAAATCTGCCTTGGTTTATGTTCAAAAAAAGAAGTTATGCTAAGATAGACTTTGATAATATCATCAGAAAACATGAGGCAGATAACAGTTATGCAACAGCCAAAATAATGAGTTTTACTTATTGGGCTTGGGCTATTCAACATCAATCAAAAAAGTATAGAACCACTTCAATTTCATACTTGGACAAAGCCATTGAATTAGACCCAAACTATAACGCTGGACGAAAAAGAGCCGAAGAACTGAAAAACAAAATGACTGCAATAAGGTAGATGAAAAAGGGGGAAGCTTACTACAGCACCTACCCAAAAGGCGGGGTTTCGTGTCCGCACTTACTGGTGCAATATCATTAAGTTAAGCGAACGACTCCATAGGAGTCACATATTTATAGAAAAAATTTGCCATAAAACATACGACCCCATCGGGGTCGAACCCGCGAATTAATTTTGATTGCTATAAACATTTGACCTTTTCAAGGTCATAAATTCCTTAACTTAATGACATTGCTCGCTAGCGTCTTGCTAGTGAGCATTTTAATAAGCCTCTGGCTTGTAAAAATATTAAACGCTTTAGCTAAAACTAAAGCGTTTTTTCACTTTTTAGCAAATTATTAGCTTACACTGAGCGTTTTTTTCACTTTTTAGCAAATTGTAAGCTTACACTGAGCATTTTTTTCACTTTTTGGCAAATTGTAAGCTTACACTGAGCGTTTTTTTCACTTTTTAGCAAATTATAAGCTTACACTGAGCGTTTTTTTCACTTTTTAGCAAATTGTAAGCTTACACTGAGCGTTTTTTTGACTTTTTAGTAAATTGTAAGCTTACACTGGCTGATTTTTTCACAACGCATTCGCTCGCATCTTGCTAGTGAGCATTTCAATAAGCCTCTGGCTTTTTGCCCATGTTGGTGTTTAGCAAATCATCACCAACAAGAAAAAGTATCGCGCCTACGGGGCTTTTGTTTAAGGAGTGCAAGTTTTGTTACCATAATGTCGCTCCTATGGAGCTTTGCATTATCTAGTTCTTAGTTCTTAGTTTTTAGTTAATCAAATAAATCATAGTTCAGACAATGTGCGGGAAACGCTGCGTAATCTGCGCTATCTGCGGGAAAAATTGGTTTGATATTGCTGTTATTGCTCTCGCAATAAATGATCGCAATGACGTTCCCTAACGTTTAAGTTAAAATCATGTCAATCATCTTAATCAAATAAATCATAGTTCAGACAATGTGCGGGAAACTCAGCGTAATCTGCGTAATCTGCGGGAAAAATTGGTTTGATATTGCTGGTTATTGCTCTCGCAATAAATGATCGCAATGAGGTTCCCTAACGTTTAAGTTAAAATCATGTCAATCATCTTAATCAAATAAATCATAGTTCAGACAATGAGCGGGAAAATTGGTTTGTATCCTCCGCACTCGCTCGCATCTTGCTAGTGAGCATTTCAATAAGCCTATAACTTAAACGGCTCCAGCTAAAACTTAATCGATTTTTACAAATCAAAAACTATTCTTGATATCACAATATTAAACAAATAAGCCAAATGACTTTTTAAGCAGCATTTTATCTAACAACAATTCAACAAATTCAATATCATCAATTCAACAATATAACCATCCAATCACGCCTTGCGCAACAACCATCTAACAATTAAAACTTCATCACTTCGAACTTTAACACTTCGTACTTTAACACTTAAAAAACTTCAACACACCAAAACCATTAACAATTTGTTTCCATTATATTAATGTATTAGTTATTTACTGTTAACCTTTCGGTTGTATTAAAACCCTCTTTTTGTAGTTCATAATTAACTTAAAATATGAACAACTCTTTTTACAAATTATTAGGTGCTTTGCTGTTTTGTACAGCAAGCATTTTAACCCAAGCGCAAATAAACCCTGTGTTTTTAGGGCGCTACTCTACAGGCTTTTACGATAAAGCTGCGGCAGAAATTTCTGCTTACCATTCAAAAAGCAAACAAATGTTTGTTTTAAATGCTGCCGATACAACGGTAAAAGTTGTAAAAATCAGCAATCCTGCTTCGCCTTTATTGGCCTCTTCTATTTCAATTAAACCTTATGGTATTGACTTAACTTCTATTGCTTGCTATAACGATATAATAGCAGTAGCAATTATTGACTCGTTGGGTAAAACTGAAAATGGAAAAGTAGTATTTTTTAACGCAAATACCTTGGCTTACATCAACCAAGTAGATGTTGGAGCAAATCCTGATATGATTTGTTTTTCGCCAGATGGTACTAAAGTGTTGGTGGCAAACGAAGGTGAGCCAAATGTAGGATACACAATTGACCCTGAAGGTTCTGTTAGTATTGTTAATATATCTGGTGGAATTGGAAGTTTAACACAAGCCAATGTACAAACTGTAGGTTTTACTTCATTTAACGGAACTGCTTTAGACCCTAAAATAAAAATAACTGGCAAAATTCAATCAGGTGGAGTATTTTTAAGAAACTCAACTGTTGCAGAAGATTTAGAACCTGAATACATTACTGTTTCTGCGAACTCATCAATGGCATGGGTTACTTGCCAAGAAAATAATTGTATAGCTGAAGTAAACTTAAATACAGCTACAGTTACTCGCTTAATTCCGTTAGGATACAAAAACCATAGTTTAACTGGAAATGGATTAGACGCTTCTAACCAAGGTTCAACTATTAATATTGCTACCAATACAGTTTTTGGTATGTACATGCCTGATGCTATTTCGAACTACACTGTTGGAGGTAATACTTATTTAGTAACTGCAAACGAAGGTGATGTGAGAGCTGATTGGGGATCTGCTAATGATGAAGAAATAGATGTTAGAAATTCAGCTTATGTATTGGATACAACCAAATTTGTAAATGCTGCTAACGTTGCATTTTTAAAATCGGATGCTGGTATAGGCCGTTTAAAAGTATCGAGCAAATATGGTGATTTTAATGGTGATGGCAAATTTGATAGTATTTTCTGTTTTGGTGGTCGTTCGTTTACAATTTGGAACGCTACCACAGGTGCTGTTGTTTGGGATAGTAAAGACGATTTTGAACAACGTACTGCTTTATTGTTTCCAAATAATTTTAATGCTAGCAATACTAACAATACAAAGAAAAACAGAAGCGATGACAAAGGGCCAGAGCCAGAAGCCATTACAATTGGTAAAATTTTAGATTCAACTTATGCATTTATTGGTTTAGAAAGAATTGGTGGTGTAATGATTTATAATATTACCAATCCTAATAGTCCATATTTTGTTCAATATATCAATACAAGAAATTTTGCAGTTACTCCAAGTCAGGCTAATTTAGCTACTGTTGGTGATTTAGGCCCTGAAGGCTTAGTTTTTGTGCCAAGAAATGAAAGTCCTAATGGAAAAGATATGTTAATTTTATCTAACGAAATAAGCGGAACTGTTACTTTAATTCAATTAAATTCTCGCAGCGCATTCCAAATGCAAGTATTACATGCATCGGATATGGAAAGCGGATTAGCTGCTGTTACAGATGCGCCTAATTTTGCTGCTGTTGTTGATGAATTAGAAGAACGCCATGTAAATACATTGATTTTATCATCAGGAGATAATATTCTTCCTGGGCCATTTATGTCATCAGGCGAAGATGCTTCTTTGCAAGCTCCTTTGCGCAATACTGCTTCAAGCTATTATGCCGGAACGCAGGCATTAAGAGCAGCTATTGGTCGTCCTGATATTGCTATCATGAACGCTATTGGTTACAATGCTTCGGCCATGGGTAACCATGAATTTGATTTAGGAACATCAGAATTGAACAGCCAAATTGGTGTGGACATTAGAAGTAATGGAGCAGATAAACGTTGGATTGGAGCTCAGTTTCCTTTTGTATCGTGCAATTTAAATTTTAGTAACGATGTAAATTTAAACTATCTTTATACAAACCAAATATTACGTGATACCGCTTTCCGCACTCCTGTTGCTATTACTGCCAATGCTCAAAAAAGAGGAATTGCACCATCTGTAATTATTGAACGCAGTGGCGAACTTATTGGTATTGTTGGTGCTACTACTCAAGTACTAGCTGCTATTTCATCTCCTGGAGCTACATCAGTAACTGGTGGTCCTGTTGATAATATGCCATTGCTTGCAAGCATTATTCAACCTGTGGTTGATTCACTAAGAGCTTTAGGTATTAACAAAATTGTTTTGCTTTCGCACTTACAACAATTAGCAAATGAAAAAGCATTGGCACCACTTTTACGTCATGTTGATATTATCATATCTGGAGGTAACCATGCATTTACTGCTGATGGAAACGACAGATTAACTCCTGGCCATGTGGCTACAGAAAAATACCCAATAATGACAACAAATAATAATGGAGAACCTTTGGCTATCTTAAACACCACAAGCGAATGGAAGTATGTAGGTCGTTTTGTGTGTGATTTCGATACAGCTGGAGTATTGTTACCAAACTTATTAGATTCAGTAGTTAATGGTGCTTATGTTTCAGATACTGCAATGGTAACATCGCTTTGGGGAACATACTCAGCTGCATTTGCTCCTGGAACTAAAGGCGCAAATGTAAGAACATTAGCCTCTGCAATTGGTAGTGTTATTATTGCAAAAGATGGAAATAAATTTGGTAAATCAAATGTGTTTTTAGAAGGAAGAAGAAACTTAGTAAGAACAGAAGAAACTAATTTTGGAAACTTGACTGCAGATGCCAATTTATGGTATGCACGTCAATATGATAATCAGGTAAGAATTTCGATAAAAAATGGTGGTGGTATTCGCTCGGCTATTGGTTTTGTTAATGCAGTTGGTTCAAATGTAATTTTAGAGCCAACACAAGCTAATATTTCGGCAGGAAAATCAAGAGGTGATATTTCGCAATTAGATATTGAAAACTCATTACGCTTTAACAACGGGTTAGTAATTGGATCAGTTAATGCTGCTGGTTTGAAAAGAATAATGGAACATGGTATTTCAGCCACAGTTCCTGGTGCTACTCCTGGTCAATTCCCGCAAGTGGGAGGAATGCAGTTTAGTTATGATACAACAAGAGCAAGAGGAAGCGAAATCATATCGTTGGTGGTTACTGATTCTGCTTTAAATCGTATTGATACCATTGTAAGAAATGGT
>JBIIBC010000020.1:0-56368 GCA_044239605.1 Bacteroidia bacterium
AGTAGGTGACACAACTAGAACTTTTAAACTAGTTACTTTAAACTTCTTGTTTACTGGTGGCGATAGTTATCCATTCCCAGCCAATGCAACCAATAGAGTAAACTTAGATACTGCTGTTAAAAATTCAGGTCTTGCTACATTTGCTGCAATTGGTAGCGAGCAAGATGCTTTTGCTGAATATATGGGAACTTTTCATAATACTAATCCATTTAATGTTAGAGATACAACACTAATAAGCGATAGAAGAATTCAACAATTAAACGCTCGCCTAGATGCAATTTTCCCAGAAACAAATCCTGCCATTACCATAAGCCAAGCCAGAGCTATTTCAGCTCCAAATATGGTAAGGGTTAGAGGTATTGTATCACGTGCATGGGGAAGATTTATTTATTTTCAAGATGGTAATGCAGGAATTGGAGTTCGCCAAATATCAGGTGCTATGGTAAATGCTATAACTTCTGGCGCATTAAAAGAAGGAGATAGTGTGGAGGTAATAGCACCGCGTAACGACTTTAATAACTACCAGCAAATTCAATTAGCAAGTGGAAATTATACCAACACTAATACAATAATAGTATTAGCTTCTAATAAAAATATTACACCTATATCACTAACTATTAAACAAATAAACCAAAATGGCGAACAGTTTGAAAGCCGCTTAGTGAGAGTAGTTGGATTAAAAACCAATGCAATTGGTACCACTTTTCAATCAAGTAGTAATAACACTGTTTGGGATGGTACTAGTATAGGCGATACAACTATATTAAGAGTATTGGCTAGTCAAGACACAGAAATAGAAGATGCCCCAGGATTGAGCATACCTAAAGGCGAATTTATTTTTGAAGGAATTTTAGCCCAATTCTGTTCATCGCCAACTAGCGGATGTACTAATGGTTACCAAATATATGGTGTGCGCAAAAAAGACATAACTGAAATGCCTTTAACAGCTTTCAGTTTATTAAATCCTGCTACCAATGCTAAGGTAACAACTGATAGTTTAAGTACAGCCCCTATTCAAATTAACTGGACTAAATCTAACAATACTATTAGCTACAAATGGATGCTAACTACCGAAACTGGTAATTTTACTACTCCATTATTAACATTATTATCGAATAATGCTGGAGTTGATACTATATTAACTTTAACATCGGGAGGAATTGATACTATTTTAGCTAGCTTAAATATTGCCAAAGGCGATTCTGTAAAAACCAAATGGACTGTATTTGCTTACAAAGGCACTAGCGACTCGTTACAAGCTACTCAGGTATTTAACTTAACATTGGTAAGAAACAAACCAGCTTTAAATGACTTCAGTTTAATCGCTCCTTCTAATAATTCAAAAGTTGAAGTTGCAGAAGCAAGCAATGCTTTGGTTAATATAAATTGGAATAAATCAACCAATGCTACTAACTATAAATGGTTTGCTACTACTCCAAATGGTAGTTTTTCAGCACCTTTATTACGCTTAAATTCAAACAATAATGGAACTGATTCTGTATTAACTTTAACAAGTGGAACTATTGACAATGTATTAAGCACTTTAGGTATTAAACGTAATGATTCAATTGCTTTAAAATGGACAGTTTATGCTTACTTAAATAACGACTCGTTAAAGGCTAACCAAGATTGGAATATTACTTTAGTACGCAAACGCATTTTAGGTGCATTTAACTTAACAGCTCCAAGCAATAATGCAAGAGTGGAAGTTGTTCAAAACAGTGCCTCTACAGTAACCATTTCATGGTCGGGTGCAAATGCTGCTACTAAATATATTTGGAAAGCAACTACTTTAAACGGCAACTTTAATAATTCATTATTGAATTTAAATTCAGATAATTCAGGTACCAATAACAACCTAACTTTAACCAGTGGTGCAATTGATGCTATTTTAGCTACAAATGGCATAAAACGTGGTGATTCAATTACTTTACAATGGACTGTTTATGCTTTTGAAACAACTGATTCATTAAAAGCTACTGAAACTTTCAATATTACTTTGATACGCAAACGTATTTTAGGTTCATTTAATTTATCTAACCCAATTAACAATGCAAGATTGGTAATAACACCTAACAGCACTTCTCCTATTGTTATTAATTGGACAGCAGCTGCAAATGCAGTTACTTACAAATGGAAAGGAGCTACATTAACAGGTAATTTTACCAATCCTTTATTAAACTTAGCTTCAGACAATGCTGGTGTTGATGCAAAATTAACTTTAACCCACAATGCATTAGATGCAGTTTTAGCTAGCAATGGTATTGCAAAAGGCGATTCAATAAAATTACAATGGACAGTGTATGCTTTTGAAACAACCGATTCATTAAAAGCTAACGAAACATTTAACATTACTTTGGTTCGCGGAGCAGGAGTTGGTTTAACCAATCTTGAATTTAAAAATAATTTCAATGTATATCCAAATCCAGCTCAAACTGAATTAAATATTCAAAGCAATGAATTAAATGGTAATATGAGTATTAAACTGTATTCAATTACAGGCAAATTACTAATTGATGAAAACAAGGAAGCATCAATCAATAACAAAATAGATGTAAGCCATTTACCAAATGGAATTTATATGTTATCAATTGAAAATAATAATAGTAAAGCAGCTACTATTAAAGTAGTAGTGGCTCATTAAACTTAGAATAATTAATCTATTAAAACGGGTAGGTATTTTAAATACCTATCCGTTTTTTTTATTACTTAATAATAAAAAAATAATTTCAATAAACTTAGACTAAAAATGGACTTGACTTGAAAAGGTTCAACGATAAAAATTATTTTGGATAAACAAATGATTTAGGAAATTCAAACAATAACGTTTTAGTTCTTTAAAACCTGTTTAATAAAAATTCTAAATAACCACAAATATGATTTTAATAGATTATCTACGCAAACTTTATTTATCTTTATAAAACAAAAAAAGCCAAGACATTTATAAATTGTCTTGGCTTTCCTAATTACTATTATTTTATCTAATTAACTGTTGGTAAAAAACCATACTTTTTCCCTAATTCCAATTGGTTTTTCAAGAAATTATTTGGATAAGTTACTGTTACATTTACTACTTTTCCATTTTTGATAACTGGCACTAAAGTAGGCTGTATAAATCCTTTATAAGCAGCTACATTTAACTTAGTGAAACGTTCCTTTACTTCTCTCAACAACTCTTGATCTACCATTACACCATAACCCTCTACAAGGTCGGCACCTGCTTTAAAGTCACCCTCTGATTTTATTCTTTGAATTTCTTTTAATAACTGTCCAAACAAATCGCGTAGCTTATTATAATCATTTACTTTTACATAAGTTTTTTCATCGCGTTTTACAAACTCTATAACATTGTCTTTTTTACCCATTTCGTAAGCCCATTTTGCATTTAACTGGCGGTTACGCATGTGTGCTTCTTCCAAATTTTCACCTACATTTAAACGGGTTAATTGCGTAATTAATCCATTCATTATATATCCATCGTATTCTGCCATGCCTACTTCTAAACTTGGCATAACACCCATATCAATTAATTTTTGATCAAGCACATAATATAACGCTACCAAATCCGCACGTGCCTCTTCTAATGTGCTGGCATAGTTTTTCAAAGTTTGATCTGGATCACCAACACCCTTATTTATTTGTCCGCTAGCATGTCCAATTACTTCATGCATATCAGTATGTAAATCACCCGCTAATGAGCCATATAATTTAGCTCTTTCAATTTGTTTAGCATTTTCGGCAAACTCTTTTAACATAGGGCTTTTGGCTCCTACTATATTATAACTATGAACTATATTTCCTAAAGAAACAGACTTACTTCCATGTTTTTGGCGAATCCAATTAGCATTAGGTAAATTAATACCAATTGGCGTAGATTGGGCACTAGCACCAGACTCTTGAACCACAGTGATAACTTTGGCTGTAATGCCTTTTACTTCCGCTTTTTTATGATTTGGTTCTATCGGTGAATTATCTTCAAACCATTGAGCCTCTTTAGCTATTTTAGCAATCATTTTTGTAGCTTCCATATCTTTAATAGAAACCACACTTTCAAAACTAGCACGCTTGCCAATAGCATCATCGTACACCTCAATAAAACCATTTACCACATCAATTCTTGAATTAACATCGGCTACCCAAGCAATATTGTATTCATCCCACTTTTTCAAATCACCAGTTTTATAATACTCCACTAGCAACTTTAAAGCGTTCTTTTGATTTTCATTTTCGGCTACATTAACAGCCTTTTCCAGCCAATAAACAATTTTTGAAATAGCCTGACCATACATACCTCCTACTTTCCAAACCTTTTCCACTATCTCGCCATTTACCTTAGTCATTTTACTATTTAAACCCCATGATATAGGTTCTTCATCATCTTTTTTCATTCTGGCCTCGTAGTAGTCTTCAACTTCTTTTTGAGTTACGCCTTCATAAAAATTATTTGCTGATGCTTTTACGTTGTCAATTCCCGAACCTAAATCAACTGTTTTATTTTCAAAACTAGCATCAAATATGATTGGTCTTATGTTAATTAAAAAATCTTCAACTGACAAACCATTTAATGGTAATAATTTAGCATTACTTCCATTTACTAATTCAGAAAAATACTTAAAGGTAAACTCAGGAACAAATTTAATATTAGAATAATGATGATGGATTCCATTTGAAAAAAAAACTCGTTTTGCATAAGTTTCAAACATTTTAAACTCATTATTATCCCTAACTCCAGTGTAACTTTCAAAAACAGTTTCAATTGTTTTACGAATTGTTAAATTGTGTTTGTACTTTTGATCATAAATGATATCTCGGCCGGCATTTGCGGCTTCAAACAAATAATAAGCCAACTCTTTTTGCTTAGGTGTTAATTCATTAAATCCTTCTATTTCATAACGAAGTACCTGTAAATCAGCAAAATTATCGCACTCTACTTCAAACTTTTTCTCCATGTGCTTATTTGTTTTAGGTGCAGCTTTTTTATTACTTTTTTGAGCATAGGTGGTCAAAACCATACTTGAACCTGCTATTACAGTTAAAATAAATTTATTAATTTTCATTACCTTAATTTTCAATGATTAATTTTTGAGTGAATATTAAATCTGTATTTGTAATTAATTTTAAAAAATAGATTCCATTTCTTAAATTAGAAACATCAACAATATTATTTTCATTGATTAAATCTTTTTTCACCAACGACCCTTTCAAATCAAATAATTCTAATTGAGTATTATTATTAATTCCAAGAATTTTAATTTCTCCTTTTGATGGGTTTGGATAAACTTGGAATGAAGGATTGTTGTTTAAAGAAGAAGTAGAAGTAGTTTCAACTTTTGCTTCGTTACCAGTAGCTAAAGGTGTATTTGGCTCATTTTCAAAACCGCATTTGATAATGTTTAAATCTGTTCCTGCAGCATTTAGTTCTACTAAAACCCAGTAATACAAAGTATCAGGTGAACCTGTGAAATTCATTTTCCCGCCAATATATTGCTTTCCTTTACCTTTAAAATCAGTATAACCTAAATCCAAACTATGAATAAAAATTCCTGATGATTTCCAAGTAGTTTGATTTTCAAAAGTGCTACTATTCTTTAACTTAATAGGATAATTATTACTTCCATTAATTGCTCCAGTAGCCATGTAAAATGAGTTTCCATTTCCAATTCGCGGAGTGATACTTATCGCACCATTTGCTTCAAAAAAATTAAATGTTAAATCAAATGCCTCATCACCTGTTACATCTAATTTAACTGTGGGATTGGCTACATTTAAAGTGTAATTTAAATCGGTAATAACAACAGTAGCTATACTTAATTTGGCAGCTATTAAAAAGCTAATAATGGTAAAAATCTTTTTTTTCATTGGTTTGTATATTTTTGTGTTGCGAATTAAGTTTAATTATTCAATATTAAAAACATGACAACTAGAAATAACTAAAAGCTGTACTACTTGGTTTTTAAAAATCGCTGTAAATTTGCATTGGGTAATACATATAAAAATTAACATAAAAAAAGCTCGGTGTAAATTCCGAGCTTTTATTTAAAATTGATATTATTGTTTTAAAAAAATAACTGTTGAATTAATTCAAATTGATTTTTTTGACTAAAAATTACAATACGCCAATTTCGCTTAATACATTGTTCATATTACGAACAGCATCTGCGCTTTTGTTGAATAATTCTTGCTCTTCAGCAGTTAATTTATAATCAACTATGGTTTCCCAACCATTTTTTCCAATAGTAACAGGAACACCTAAACAAATATCTTTTTGTCCGTATTCACCATCTAAAGCAACGCAGCAAGGCATTACGCGTTTTTGATCACGTACTATACTTTCAACCAATAAAGCGCTAGCAGCACCTGGAGCATACCAAGCCGAAGTACCTAATAATTTAGTTAAAGTAGCTCCACCAACCATAGTAGCATCGCTAATTTCTTTTAATTGCTCAGCACTTAAAGTATTTGAAACTGGCACACCATTTAAAGTAGCTAAACGGGTTAAAGGAATCATAGTAGTATCACCATGACCACCAATAACTGTTCCTTGAATATCGGCAGTTGGTTGGTTTAAAGCTAAACCTAAATAACCTTTAAAACGAGCGCTATCTAATAAACCACCCATACCAATAATTCTGTTTTTTGGTAAGCCTGT
This sequence comes from Bacteroidia bacterium, assembly GCA_044239605.1. Classification (GTDB taxonomy): domain Bacteria; phylum Bacteroidota; class Bacteroidia; order UKL13-3; family UKL13-3; genus JAAFJM01. Next base: position 6,650 of record JBIIBC010000020.1, read on the forward strand.
GGCTTTTAAAGCTAAGTAAGTCATAGTATCCATTGGGTTAGAAACTACTACTATAATTGCGTTTGGCGAATGTTTTAATACATTTTCAGCAACTGTTTTTACAATATTTGCATTGGTGCCAATTAACTCTTCGCGGGTCATACCTGGTTTACGAGGAATACCTGAAGTAATAACTACCACATCTGAATTAGCCGTTTTGCTATAATCATTTGTAGTTCCGCTTACGCGTGTTTTCATGCCTAGTAACGAAGTAGTTTGGTAAATGTCTAACGCTTTACCTTCAGCAAAACCTTCTTTAACATCTAATAAAACTACCTCATCGGCCAATTGGCGATAAGCAATAACATCGGCTGTGGTTGCACCCACTGCACCTGCTCCAATAACTGATACTTTTGTCATGTTGTGTATGTATGAATTTAAATTTTTGAGAATTAACCAGTTTTAAAAACTGCACTGCGAAAATAAAACGATAACACACCAATAAAAATGATTGTTTGCAGTTTTCAAAATAGTAAGTTAAGCTAAACTTTATTTTAAAGCCCAATCGAAAAATTTCGATTGGGCTTTTTTATGGATTATAGATACAAAAATATTTGTATCCTCCTACAGTCCTTGTCGAGCGCAACCACCTCGGGTTATATTTCCTTCTTGTAACACTACATCTGAATGTAAAAACTGCGCTGCTGCTCTTGAATCCTTTACTTTTCCTGCACTGCGTGTCATCATTTCTGCTTCAAAATTTTCCAGAATACGATTACGCAGTCCATCTGCCCTCCAATTAATGGAAGGTTTGCAACCTTCTGTTATGGCTCTGGCTAATGCCAATGCATCGAGCAAAGCTTGGTTAGCACCTTGTCCTTTAAACGGACTCATAGGATGGGCGGCATCGCCAATTAAAGTAACTGAACCAGCATTTTTAAGCATTTCGGGTTGCAGCAACTCCCTATCATAAACAGGATAGCCTGAAACTTGTGAAGCTTGAGTAGCAGCTACTATTTGTGGCACAGGTGAGTGCCATTGAGTAATTCTTACTGCCTCCTCTTTTAATGATTGTGCACCTTTAGCACTTAATGTTTTGGCTTCTTCTTCGTCCATAGGAAAACTCAATTGCCACATCACAGAATCAGCAGTGTAAGGCATCATGTAAATGCGTTCACTGCCATTTGCTGTTTGAAAAACCGTGGCAGAGTCTAACAAAGTACTTTCAGTTCCTTGAAGCGCACTGAGTGGACAAATACCTAATATAACCATACAACCTAAATATTGTAATGGAGTAGCTTCATCGCCAATGATAAATTTACGAACTGTACTTCTAATGCCATCAGCACCTACCACCAAATCGGCTGTTACATTTTTTACAGTTCCATTTTCATTAAAAGTTAGGTTTACTTTATTACTATCTAATGTTTTTATTACGGTAAGTTGATGTCCCCATTTTATCATTTCAGGGCCACCTAGTTGGTTTATCAAAGCGTGGCGCAACTCTTGGCGGGCAATATGAATATTGTGTATATTACTTTTGCGTGGCAATGCAACTGGATTTGACTCCAACCACTTACGCATGCCCCATTCTCCAATAATTTTTCCTTCAGTATTAAAAACCACGTGTTTGGTAGAAACTACTCCTTGATTTAAAGATAAAATCCCAAGTCCTGCAATGGCTTTACTAGCTTGTTGCAAAGTAAGTCCATAACCTTGCGAACGGGCATCAAAACTATTATCACGCTCAAAAATGGTAAACGGAATACCACGATGTAAACAAGCTATGGCTAATGCTACACCACCAATACCTCCGCCAATAATGGCCACATGAGGGTAATCAATTTCGTTAGGTTTGGGTGGATTAGCAGATGGCAACAATCCTTTTCCTTGGCATTTGGGGCAATTTTCTAAATGCGATTTATAAATAACAGCAAAGTCAATTTCAGCAGCTAGTTTTGAATTGGAGTAATGATCTTTTTTGGGAGTTACTTTAACAAGTCGGTTTTGTTTTCCTTTACCTTCACATTCGTTACAAATTGTCCAATTACTTGTTTGCACTTCCTCCATTACTTTTTAACTTTTTTTCATTTAAAGTCTGCAAATATAAAAGTTGTTAGACGTTATTTACCATTAGGAGTTAGTTTAGTAAAAATTCAGTGCTAAATAAAATGTTTGTCAGGCTATAAAATACAGACTCTAAATTAAAAATATTGGTATTCGTAAACCTGATTGGTTTTGACTTTACCTTTTACATTTGTAATTTTATAGCTTTCTGTTAAACCATTGGTTTTATAAGTTAAATAGTACGTTTTTTTCAAGTTTCCATTGCGAAAATAGTGGAGTGTAACAACTTTTTTATCCTTATAAACAGAAACATATCTTATAGTTTCCTTATCATGTTTGTTGTAATATACTAATTCAAGTTGTAAACTATCTTTAGAATATTTACCTATTCGTCTTGATGAATGTCCTTTATTATCGTGACCTTCAAAAATTTCAAAGTACGAGCTATCAGGATTATATGTTCTTTTTTTACATAAATTTTGTTGGGTAACTTTTTTCTCAATCACGCCTGTAGGCTCACATGCATAGCTATAAATTTTTGCTAATTTGTTCTTTTTATTGTAATAGCGAGTCTCTTTCTTACCTCCATTGTCGTAATAATCAAATTCGTACTTAAAATATTGTTTTCCTTTTTTATTAAGACTAACAGAAGATGCTATTTTGTTCTTTTCGTTATAGGTATATTTATACGACCAATACATTTTGTTGGGATTTCTTATGTATTGTATTTCCGAAATTTTATTGTTATTATTAAAAATATTTACAGTGGTAAAAGTATCATTTCTGTAAGCAGATTCCATTTTATCAAATCTAAAAGTGTCAATTAAATGATAGGTTCTACTTAACTTAATTTTGCCTTTTTTATCTATACTTTGGTAAAAATATCCTATTCCATTTTTATTTAGTTTGTAAATTCCTTTTGTTTTTAATTGTCTATTTTTTTTGTCAAAATTGATAGTAACAACCTCTTTTACATTTTGATTTTTGTATTCATTGTCAATTAATAATGTTCCTAAATTATTTTCATAGCTATTATAATCATTAAAATCAATATAAGAACGGAGTTGTGCATTTGCCAAATTACTTAGCACCGCTAAGCAAATAATTAAAGTAAATTTTTTACCAACGGATTGTTTTGATATTTTCATATTATTTTAAAATTATACATACAACGTTAGTTTAAAAATTTGATTACATTTTTGTTAAAATATATCACCCAACTGAGGACGAATAACTAATTCTTCAACCACTGCGCTTTTCGATAAAGTAAAAATATTCCAAATAGCTTCAGCAATATCTTTAGATTTTACAAACCTACTTTCAGGCAAATCAGTACCATTCCAACTGTCAGTTAAAGTAGCTCCGGGTAATACAGCGGTTACTTTTACATCATGTTCTTTAAGTTCCTCGCGCAATACTTTAGTCATGCCAAGCATAGCAAATTTACTTATACAATAACTACCACCATTAGGATAAGCCGTAATACTTGCAGTACTACAAATATTGAAAATATATCCATATTTTCTTTTTTTCATGGTTGGCACTATTTCCCTAGTTAAATGGTAAGCACTCGCCAAATTTGTATTTATTTGTGTTTCAAAAGCACCATCATTTTCCTCTAAAATAGTTCCAGGAATAAAAACTCCAGCATTATTTATTAAAATATCTATGGTTTCAAATTCCGTTAATACATCGCTTGCAAAAACTTGAACCGCTACCTTATCACTAACATCAACCGATGCTAATAAAAAACGTTGATTTTCATATTTATTCCATAGCTCCGCCTTAAAAGTATTGAGCTCTTTTTCATTGCGCGCACAACCAGCTACATTAAATCCTTCTTCGGCAAATAATTCGGCCAAAGCACGTCCTATTCCCTTAGTAATTCCTGTAATTAAAACCGTTTTTCTCACTCTTTTAATAGTTTAGTATTTTATAATTTTATAATTAAAATTCTTATTTCCAATTGTTATATTTAAAATATATAACCCTGGATTAAATCCTATAGGACTTATATTAGTTGATTCAAATTGATTATCTAAAAACATAATTTCCTTACCTTGAATATCAGTAACAGAAACTTTATATTTTTGACTACTTGGTATTTGAATAGATAAAAACTCATTGACGTTGGCAAAACCTATTGTATTTGTAATTTTTAAAAAATTTTCATCCAATAACTCTTCAGCTGAAAGCCCATTAATTATTTTTCTGTTTACAAATGAATTTTTAATTGAGCCATAATGGTATTTATTAAATAATATACTGTCGGCCTGAATAAACAAATTTGCAAATTGAGGAATTGTCATATTAGTTTGTAAAGATGCCATAGCGGTAAGTAATAACGTTACGGTTGTATCAATTCCAATTTCTTCAGCAATATCAGTAACTGCCCCACTCCAAATATTACCTAAAGAGTATCTTTGTAAAACAAAATCATTCAAATAATTTTTGGTATTTAATGTGTTTCTTCCATTCCATGATTCATTTCCATCCCAATTAAAAACTTTGCGCCAGTTATAATCACTTAGTTTTCTCGAATATAGCACTGCCATAATATCTGCATTACCTTCATCTATTCCTATTCTTTCCTCTCCATCAATAGTATTAGGTGCTATGTAAAAAGCTACAGCGTGTGAATACTCATGTGTAATTACATCAGCATCTTCAGCATCGGGAATACCACCTATTCCTAACAAAATATACGGATTTTCAGTAGAAAACTCAAATCTCGAATTTTCCCCAAAATCACCAATTGGATCAACCCAAAGTTGCCTTTTTAAATTACTAAAACCTAAACTTTGTATATACATTTGGTATTGATGTATATGAAACAAAGCCATTTCTTGTTTAAAAATATTGGTATTACGGGTAACCACTAAACTATCCTTATGGCTAACTATAAAGGGTTCTGCTATAGGTGCCATTATATCCTTAACTAATACATAATCATTTTCAGCTACAAAATTCCCAACACTATCTAATTTAAGACTAAGTATTAAATCTTTTCTTTCATTATTAAGCGAGGGAGTATCAAGTTTATTGTAATTTAAGTAAGGTGCCACATATTGGCTTCTTGCCGTAGTTAGAGGATCTGGATTAAATATTTTTACTCTGGCATTGGTATCTTTTCCAGCACTTAAACTTTTTACATTTTCAAAAATCAATTGATTATCTATATCAAAATACTGTTCTTTATTACCTGTAATTTGTTTATTAGCAACAACTAATTGAACACCATTAAATGCCCAAATTTGATTAGTACTAATAGCCGATGTAGGTAAATTAATATTACGCAAATCAACTAAATCGTTCACTACATTAATTACTTGACCATAACTATTTAAAGCAATTTTTACATTTGATTGATATACTTTTGAGCCTAAATAGGTTTGTGTAAATTGATAATGAATACCAACTAAACTTTGATAAGTATGAACCAATTCTAAATCAACATTACTTAGTTTTAGTTCAGTTAAATTATCTAATAAATATTGTTTGGCTAATTGGCTTAAATCTGTGTTTTGTTTTGCTAATGCAGAATTGCTATTAGGCAAAACCGATGTAGTATTAGCCATTATCAATTTGGCCTTTTTATTTTTAAAGTAATTAACAAACTCATTATTTTGAGCTTGCACTATTTGACCAATCAATAAACCTAAAACAATGGCTAATTTTCTCATAGGGTTTGTATAAATTTTATTTCTGTAATGCCGGCATCTTTTAGTTGCTTCTTTACATCATCTGCTTTTAGTTTTCTAACTTCAAATATAAAGCTGTTTGTATTTAAATAATCATTAGGATAAACCTTAATGCCATTATTTTTACCAACCTTGTACAATTGATTGTGCAAAATAAATTCAGCTTCTACTTGATATTGCTCAATCACTTGTTTTTCAACTACATTTGAATTTAACAAAGCAGCAACTCCAGCTTCATGATAAGCATAAATTAAACCAGGAACACCTAGCAGTTTTCCCCCAAAATACCTAACCACCACTAATATTACATTGGTTATATCTTTTTGCAAAATAGCTCTTAAAATAGGTTTTCCAGCAGTATTGGCAGGCTCTCTGTCATCGGTACTTTTTTGAAACTCTTTTCCTGCGCCAATTATCATAGCCCAACAATGGTGATTGGCTTGTGGATGTTCTTTTTTAAGTTGTTTAACAATTTCTTTTCCTTCATCCTCTGTTTTTACTGGATAAACAAAACCCAAAAACTTACTGCCTTTGTCCTTAAACTCGCCTGAGGCAGGTTGGGTTATGGTTAAATAAGTATCGGTAAATAGCATGTAGGATTTTTAAAATTGTAACGAAATTAAAGCAATGGCAATTAATGATAAAGTTAAGCCTATTATGTTTTTAGTATTGAGTTTTTCTTTAAAAAACAATACCGAAATCAAAGTACTTGCAGCTACAATGCCAATATTATTAATTGGGAAAATGGTAGCGCTAGTAGTAGGAAAATAACTCAAAGTTTTTACCAAAAACAACATGCTGAAATAATTAGGAATACCTAAAAACATACCCCAATACACATTTTTAAAGGCTACTTTTTCATTTTTAAAAACTACTAAATAAGTTAAAAACAAAGCGCCTAAAACAAATGCAATACTAAAAACTGTAGTAATTACATAAGCCTCGCTAACTGATGGAATAAAACGCTTTTGAATCAAATTTAAAGTAGTATCAATAATGCCACTACCAATAAAAACAATGGCTGGCAAAATCCAAATATTTTTTGTTTTGGTTGAACCATCGTTATGTTTTTGGCTGATGAAATAAACAGCTAATAATGATAATACAATACCCGCAATTTGAAAAACTGTTAAACTTTCGCTAAAAAACAATAATGCAAAAACGATTGGAACTACTACCGAAAGTTTGGCTGAAACCATACTTACTGAAACTCCCATTTTCTGACTGGTTTGGCCAATGGCAAAAAATATACTTATGAAAAGAAAACCTAATAATAGCGTGTATGGAAACCAAGGTTGATTATAAAAATCAGTAGTAATTACGGGCGTTTCGTTTGTGATTAAATTACCTAAAACAGCACAGGTTATATAATTAAAAATAATGCCCTGTAATGTATTTACACCTACACGTTCAAAAATTTTAAAAAAACTAACCGTAATGGTGGAAGCAATAATGCTTAAAATTAAAAATATCATTTAGTAAATTGTATAATTAGTGAGCAGCTAAAAGCACTTGCATGTGAATGCCATCTATATCTTCTTGCTGTATTTTATTACCATAAATTAAAGGTGCTTTTATACCATCGTTTATAGTTTTAGGCGATGAAAACACAATAGCTTCATCCCAAATTTTACTTGCTATAACTGCATCTAAAAACAGAGAACCTCCTTCTATAACCAAACTTTGAATGTTTAGTTTATATAAATGATTTAACATTTCATCTAGCCAATTTTTAGTAAAATCAAGCTGAATAAAAGTTAAATTTTCTTCCATTGGTTTTTGTTTTTGTGTGAACACGACTGTTGGTGTGCTTTTATCAAATAATTTTAAATCGGCTGGCAAACGCAAATTTTTATCTAACAAAACCCTAACTGGATTTCGACCAGGCCATTCTCGAGCATTTAAAGCTGGGTTATCAAATAAAGCAGTTTTAGTAGCCACCATAATGGCATCTTCTTGTGTGCGCCATTTATGAACCAATTTTTGAACTATCCTGTCTGTGATATGCCTTTGATTTTCAAAATCTGCTGCACTTAGCTTAGTAGCATCAGGAGCAATATATCCGTTCCAAGTTTGGGCCCATTTTAAAATTACATAAGGCTTTTGTTGGCTAACAAATTTTATAAAACGTCTGTTCAAAAATTTACATTCATTTTCTAATACACCTATTGTAACTTCAATTCCCGCATCTTGTAGTTTTTTTATACCTTTACCTGCTACCTTTTCGTAAGGGTCAACCATGCCAATTACCACATTTTTCAACTGAAGACTTATCAATAAATCGGCACAAGGCGGTGTTTTTCCAAAATGATTGCATGGCTCTAAGTTTACATATAAAGTAGCTTCTTTCAATAAACTTTTATCTTTAACCGACTGAATAGCATTTACTTCGGCATGAGCTTGCCCAAATTGTTGGTGCCAACCTTCGCCAATAATAGTTTGATTATGAACTATTACGCAGCCCACCAAAGGATTGGGCGATACTGAACCAGCTCCATTTAGCGCCAATTCAATACAACGCTGCATATACAATTCGTGTGTTTTCAAATGAGGTGCAAAATAAGCAAAATTGTTAGGATTGTTTAGATTTGAATTATTAAAATAGCCTATGTAATTAAGAAACATTAATAAAATAATTCAATAACTTAGAATATATTTCTGTTCCTAAAAATTATCGCATATTTTTTCAATTTATCTATCGTACTCTCTGCGAGCCATATTTAATCTTATTCCCAAATTTAAAAAGATATTTTCTGATTTTAGTGCGGCTAATTCACTATTACAATAGCGATAAGTAAAGCCACAATCAATGAATAAGTTATGCTTAAGCATAAAACTTGACATAAAATCAATAAACAATACTTTAGAAAGCTGACCTTGTGTAATGTAATTTCCATAAATATCAGTTGTAGTGGTTCTATAACTTTTCTGAATATTTTGGCCCACATTTCCACCCAAAGTATCGTAACCAATGGCATAATAAACTCCTTTAAGCTGCATGGTTAATTGATTAACTGGTTGGTATCTTAAAATTCCAATTGTTTCATAAAAATTAGCGCCTAAAGGATGCGCCAATGGCTGGTTGTAATTGGTATAAGTTTGCAAAGCTGAGAAAGAAGTGTACATAAATGGTCGACAAACATTTAATTCAGCTTGTGCGTCTAAATTGTTTATGCCAAACACATCAATGTATTTTAAACCAAGTTGGTAAGCCCATTTATTACCCCACCAACCTCTATTATTAATAATTTCTTTGAGCACCAATTCGCTCAATACCAATTGTCCATAAGCTGAAAAACGATTAGCAAAGTTATATTTAAAATTTGCCCCTAAAACTGCTTTATCTGTGCTATTCAGTCCATTCTCAATTGATTTATACATAATAATTGGATTAATGTAATTGATTTCGAAACCAGTGTTTACATAACCGCTGTCGCGATTAAAAATGATAGTTTCAAAAATACCAACATTTAATTTTTTACCAATATTAACCGATAAATGATGTGTGGCTGAATAGTGACGAGATTGGATAGCGTAAGCTCCTTTAGTAAAATCGCGGTATTCGCTAAAAATATTGGTATAATTAATTTTCCAAATACGTGTATTTAATCGAACATAAAAATTATCAACTGCGTTATTCGATAAAATAAAAGTACGTTCACCATCTCCTATAAACTGACGGCCATGCCCTAGCTGAAAATCCATGTATTTGTTAGGAGAAACACTAATATAACCACTAGAAAGAAAATGATTATATTCTCCTTTTTCATATTTTGTAAATCCTATACCTTGTAAGGTTCCTATTCTCTGAGATTCTTCAAACAATGCAGAAACTGGCCTTAAAATTTCGTCACTTATTTGGGTATAAAAGCCAATTTTATTGGTAATATTCCCCCTAATTTCAAGCCCTCGGTTATTGATTAAAGCCCTTTTTCCTTCGAAATCAATAGTGCTTATTTGATAATTTAAAACTGGATTTACCACTAAGTTAAAATCAGGAATTTGAACCGAATATAATGCCGCTTTTTGCTTATAAAATTCCTTTAAAAATGGCCTTTTAGCAATTGTTTTCGTTGAATTTGCCCATTCAAAGTTATCGTTTAACAAGTATTGTAAATTAAATAAATCTTGTTTCGAAAAATTAGAATCGTTTAACATTAATTCATTGGCATAATCGGCCATGGCTTGTCGCCTATAACTTTTGGTAATAGTATGAAAATATTTATTGTTTAGTTGACTATTCTTTATTTCGAACCTATCAATTAAATGGGTTGTAAAAGTATTATAAGGCAAATAAGTATGCTGCCCAAAGACTGCAAAACTCGCCAAAAATAGCATACAAAACTGAGTATATTTTTTAAAATTCATTTTGAGCAAAAATGCAGCTTTTATGGTATATTTAATAACAAAAATGGCCACCTTTTTATTGGCAGCCATTTTTAGAATATTTATTTTATAAAAATTATTGTTTTAGGAATTTGCGAGTACTTACTTTTTCGCCATTTAAGCTTAAAGTATAAAAATACAATCCGCTAGCAATTACCGATAAATCAAACACGTTTTCTTGCTGACCGCTGTTAGCCATAAAAGTTTGTTCTGCTAATACTTTACCTGTAATATCGGTAATTTTAATTGCAACTTCGCCTTTTTCTAATAATTGGAAAGGTATATGAATTTGATTTTTTGCTGGATTTGGATAAGCCGCAAATAAGTAATTTTTAGGTGTTACTTTAAATTCATTTACATTGGTTCCGTTTTCAAACTGAATACGGTAATAACCATTTAATCCATCGCGAGCAGCTAAAGGTTTTCTTGCTTTTCTACCGTTATTAGCCTCAGCATCAATATAATATTCAACAAAATCAGAGCTAGTTAAACCAGGAACGGTTAGTATTCCAATATGATAACCAGCACTATCTGTTAAAGCAAAATTTTGCCAAGTGCCAGTATTTTTACGCCAAACACAATTTACATTCTTCATGCCACTGTAGTTTTGACATTTGGCAACAATTTTAAAATCGTTTTGAAAAACCTTGTTTACTTGCACTTTTGGATGCCAAATTCTTAAAGGATTATCAGCAGGAATTTGCATGGTAATACAGTGAATAGCACCTCCAAGTGGGCTCATTTCACGAGAATCTATTGGAATTATTCTGTAACCTGGCATAATTGTTTTAAACAATTCAACTACCGAATCAGTTTGTGGTTTATTTCCATCAATTTCATCTGAATATGATGGAAATAAAAACGTATTATTTACTGTTATACCATTAATAAAATTACGAGCATCATTATTAATTTGTTCACAAGTTAAACTATCATGCTTGCCATTATCACCTGTTGGATGAGGAATACGGTATATATTATAAGGTCTTCCATAGGTTGATTTCCATCCGGCCATTTTTTGGTAATTATCTTCAATGGTTTGTCGGTCAGAAGCTGTAATTTCTTGCGGATATTTAGATACAATAATGGTTTCTTCGTCAATAAATTTGGTATATAAATCGATATGACCCGTTCCACCATCGCATACCAAAGTTGGTAAATCTTGTAAATCAGATGAAGCCAAAGTTGATTTGATAGTGCTATAAGTTTTAGCAGTTGTCCAATTTTGAATATCGTTATTAGCAGTGCGGATTACTGAGCTAAAAACCATTCTTCCATAACCATCAGTCATAAAGTTTCCACCTTCAGCATTTAATGGCGTTTCGTAATTATTATAACCCATTTTTTGAGCCAAAAACGCAGGGAAAACATTATCTGAATCTCTACCATCATAGTATTTCATATCAGTAAAGCCAACACTATCTTTACTTCCATAATAAAATGCCATTGGACCAAAATCTCTTACCCAAAAATCATCCCCTTTTTGGTAAAAGAAACGATAATTAGTTAGTGGCCAACCCAAACTTTCCATAAAAGTTAATACTTTTTTATCATCGCCTTTATCCCAAAGTCTAATCCAAACTTCGCATTCTTCTGAAATATAATGAGCCAATTGAGCCGAAATCCAACCGTAACTAGTGCTCGTATCAATTCCTAAAATTTGAGTAAAATCTGCATCATACTCGTAAGCCCAACTAATTACTACTGCCCTACTTTCTTCAAATTCGCCTGGCATGCGCATATTTTCAGGAAAAACTACTGCTTTTCCTAAAGTATTGATTCTATTCTTGGCATTATCAATCATTAATTGGTATTCAGCTTTGGTTCTAGCAACAGGCAAATGACCATTTCTTCTTTGTTGAGCAATGGCAATATTGCTAATTAAAACGCTCAATGCGAGTATATAAAAATGCTTTATCATAAATAAATTATTAGGTGCAATTATATGGAATTTAAGTATTAACAAGGTTGGCTGTAAATTAAATATTACTTAAATAGAACAATTGATTAATATTGCAACTCGATATATGAAACACATACATAGTCTTAAAGAAATCATAATTTACGAAGACGAACATTTTATTTTTATAAATAAACCTGCATTTTATTCTAGTTTAGATGATAGACATGACGATAATTTAAGTATAATAAAGTTAGCAAAAAAATACAATGAAGAACTTAGGCTTTGTCATAGATTAGATAAGGAAACCAGCGGTATTCTACTTTTAGCCAAAAGTGATGAGGCGTACCGAGAAATGGCAATAAAATTTGAAAAACGCGAAGTAAACAAAACTTATCATGCTATTGTTGCAGGCCAATTAATGTTACAAAACCAAGAAATTGTTTTGCCGCTAGGACAAACTAAAAAAGGATTAGCATTTGTTGATAAAAAGGACGGAAAGCCTTCAAAAACAATCGTTTCTACCTTAAAATTATACAAACATTTTACACTGCTTGCTTGTATGCCTGTAACTGGCAGAATGCATCAAATAAGGATTCATTTAGCTTCGCAAAATTTCCCAATTGTGGCTGATGAAAGTTACGGGGGTAAAAATGTTTTTTTATCTCAATTTAAACCTAAGTTTAAAGAAGGAAAATGGGAAAATGAAGAGCCTATAATTAAACGAGTAGTACTTCATGCACGCGAGTTAAGCTTTACTGCTTTTGATAAGCCTTACGATATTGTAGCAGAATACCATAAAGATTATGCTGTTTTTATAAAGCAACTTGAGAAATACGACAATTAAATAATAAAGTTGTCGAAAGAGTTAATGTTAGGAAAATAAATACTCATTTTGGTTCCTTTACCAATTTCAGATGTTGCAATGATTTTACCTTGATGGGTTTCTACAATTTTTTTAACCAAACTAAGCCCAATTCCATGACCTTGAATATGCCTGATATTGTTTGAACGGTAAAAGGATTCGAAAATATGTGAAATATCCTCTTTGCTAATACCTAAACCTTGATCAATAACTGTAATAGTCATAAACTCATTATTACAGTTAAAATTAACATTGCAGGTTGGATTTTTGTTGAATTTACATGCATTATCCATCACATTCATTAATGCGGAGCGAAGTAAAACATAATTACCCCTAAGAAATAAAGTACTTTCATTCTCTAAAATATCGTTAATGTTTAGAATTACATTATACTTTTTATTTTTTGCTAATTCAGTAACACAATCATCAAGTAAGTCAATTATATTAATATTTTCATAACTAGTATTGGGGAAATTGGCATTTGCGCTTGCTAAACCTGCCAAACCGTTTATTAAATTAATTTGATTGTTAATATCGTCCAATAGCGATGCAAAAGTTTTAATGTATGTTTCATTATTCCTTTGTTTTAATAATAAAACTTCTATCTGACCTTTCATAACAGTTAAAGGTGTTCTAAACTCATGCGAGGCATTTGAAACAAAAGTTTTTTGAAGTTTAAAAGAGTTTTCTAATCTATCCAATACTTGATTAAATGTAATTGCCAATTGAGCAATTTCATCTTTTCCGTTTCCCTCACCTACTCTTTCAAACAAGTTAGTTTCTGATATTTTTTCAACTTGATTGATTACTTTTTTAATTGGATTAAGTGCTTGTTCAGCAAAATACCTGCCCAAGAAAATGGTAATTGCAATTCCAAGTGCTACTAAAGAAATTAAACTGATTCCGAGTGCCTCTATTTTAAGTCGTCCAATCTCATCAACTGCTGATGAGATTACCGTAAAATTACTTCCTCTGTGTAAGTAATTATATGCAATATACACAGTGTCTGATTTTACAAAGTTTATTTCTTTTTTTATTGTAAGTTCTTCTTTAATATACTTATCAACTAAAGGATCAATATCTTTAGTTTTAAGAAAAACAAAACCTTTTTCATCATAAATTACCAGGACTTGCTTAGTAAAAATATTTAAATTATGCCTAAAAATTAACTCAACAAGTTGTTTACTTACTTTATTTGAGTCTAAAATAGTAAATAAAATGTTTTGTGTAGAGGCTTTAAGCCTTTCGTTAAATGTAGTTTCCCTGTATGAATTGGAGAATTTAAATATAAATACAGAAAACAATACCAATAAAACGGATATTATTCCGGTAAATTTTAATGTAATTATATTTTTTATATTCATAAATATCTTTTGGGTAAAAATAATAAAAGCTGCTAAGAATCTAAGCAGCTTATATTATTTTAATTACTTTTAATCAGGCTCTTTCATTATGTAACCCATACCTACCATTGTATAAATGAGTTTTAATGAAAATTCTTTATCCACTTTTTTACGTAAAAAGTTAATATATACATCAATAATATTTGTACCTGTATCAAAGTTCACATCCCAAACTTTTTCTGCAATTTCAGCACGCGAAATAACACGGTTTTTATTGCGTAATAAATATTCTAATAAACTAAATTCTTTGGCAGTTAAGTCAATACTTTTGCCACCTCTGCGAACCACTTTTTTATATAAATCTAATTCCAGGTCAGCTAATTTCAAAACTTTTTGGTCTTGTAAATTATCTGTGTACCTATTGCAAAGTGCCCTTAATCTCGCTACAAGTTCTCTAAATTCAAATGGCTTTACCAAATAATCATCGGCCCCGGCTTCAAGTCCAAGCACCTTATCATCTGTACTTCCAAGAGCTGTTAACATCAATATAGGTGCTTTTAAACCTTCCGTTCTCAACTGTTTACATAAGTCAATTCCGTTAATGTATGGAATTAATAAATCAAGTACAATTACATCGTAGTAATTATCAAGTGCCATTTTTTTGCCAAAAAATCCATCATAAGCTATTGTTACATCAAAAGCTTGTTCTTCTAATCCTTGTTTTAAAAACGAGGCAACTTTAGGTTCATCTTCTACTATTAATACTTTCATTTTATTTTTTAATCTGATTGCTATATCAACGAGTTACATTATAACAGAATTAATAAGAAATTATTTGGGTATTATTTTTAATCTGTATATTGGGTCAATGTTTTTAAATATTCTTCCGGTGTAATGCCATATTTAATTACTTTTCTTCGTTTGCCCACTAAAAGTGTTTGAGGTAAACCTCTAATTCCAAGTTTTTTATTTAGTATTTTATGACCTAAAGCTATTGTATAATTAGCTTTGCTTTGGCTACCAAATATTCTTACCGTATAACTTTTATTGGCATATAAAAACATTATTACCCTTATACTACATGAATCAACGGCTGCTATTTTACGTAAAATAGCTGTATCCTTTTCAAAGTTTTTTGAAGTTAAGGAGGTAAAATACATGAATATTTGATGCTTCCTTAATTTTTTTAAATTCTTTTTTTCACCTCTGTGTGTTGTAATATTTACTTTGGGTATCTTTTTTCCAACAGCTATTTTACCAAATAATAAATCACTATTAGATAATTTTATTTTCACATAATTACCTAATGTGTCTGCTTCAATTATTTCAAATATTTTACCATTTTTTTCAAAATAGTTATTCTTTTTATCAGCGCTTAATTTACTTGAAAACAAGTCGTTTGTTGTATCAAAAATAGAATCGTTATAATTAATTACAATCAATCTATCGGTATCATTGTCATTAAATCTACCATTTGAGTTACCGTCATGTAGCGCAATTCTAAAACTATCATCATTTAGTTTTACTATTCCGCTTTTGGCCAAATATCGCTGTTCTCTATAAGTGTAATCAAGGCCTATAAATGTTCTGTCCTTGTAATAATAATTATAGTATTCATCTTTGTATTTTCTTAAATCAAGTTTTCCAAACAACATTGTTCTTGTTAATGCTATTCTGTTTTTGCCATTCTTATCATCACCTATTTCTATTTCAATTCCTTTGTTAGAAAAATAAGGAAGAGTTCTTTTTTCATCATCAGTAAAATCAAAATTTTGGTTATTATCAACCCAAAGTGTTGCTGCTACAGTATTGTAATCAGCTACTAACACAGTTACAAAACCGGGATTTAGGGAATTTGAAGAACCTGTAAAAAACAAATAACCATATGCATAATTTCTATAACCTTGAGGTTTTTTTATAATTATGTCAACAGCAGGTCTAAGGTCTTCAAAATCTAAACTTTTTATGGTATCGCCTTGCACTTTAAACAAGGCCAAAGTGTTTTCATATTTATGAAACCTATCATCCTTACCCCAAGTATCTAAATTTACTGTAATCACATCGTTTTGAGCCATTAAGCCAAACGTTTTAAACAGTAATAATATTAAAAATATACGTTTCATTTTTGCTTAATTAATCATGTTTAAAAAATCCAATCAACTCCTCCAAATAAACTATCTTCACATTTGTTCCTTTGTTTTTCAATTCAATCACTTTTTCAACCTTTCTTCCGTACGTAGAAAAAGCCCAACAGCTACTTTTATGCTCACATATTATTAGGTAATCTATCTTACTAGAAACAGACTTCAAAATATTGGCACCATTAGATTCTAAATTTTTATGAATTATTGCGCGCTTAAATTCTTTTGACTCCCCAGTTACACAAACATATTTACCATCAAAATCAATTTCTGTTTTTGGAGATAAAAAAATATCTGCCTTTAAATGATCTACTAAATCAGAATTATTATTACCAGAACCAACCTTAAATGATTCAAAACACCTTCCTAATTCAAGTATTTTATTAATTGCTTCCAACTTTATTGATTCTTCACAATCTTCATATTTGATAATATTAACCTGATTACAAATAAAATCGAAAGGATAAGTTTTTTGTAAAAACTGATGATTATTTAACCAATTTTCTAAGTAATCAATTTCGACATCATACAAAATAGAATCAAAACTCAATGCTTCCAACAAACCATGTAATTCTTGAATTTTTCCGGTTATTAAATCATAATATTGATTTTGTTCCAGATAGTTTTTACAAAACCAAATTATATCATTTTTCTCCTCATCAGATATATGACCATCCTCAATTGCATCAGCTAACATCAAAGTTAACTGTTTATATGGATTTTGATTCTCATAAATTTTTGTAGATAATATCCAATTAGTAATCGCATCAATTTCTTCCTTTTGCAAAACCTCATCCGCCATTACGCCTTCTATTATTCCAATAATATTATTGAAATCTTTTTGAATTCGCTGTGGTGTACAGAAGTGAATATAACTAGAATTATTTATATTTTTATCCATTTAGCATTGCATTAAATTCTTCTTCTGAAATAATTTTGATACCAAGATTTTCGGCTGGTTTAATTTTATTATCACCTGGTTTTTCACCAGCTAAAACGAAACTTGTATTTTTAGAAACACTTGATGAAAAAGAACCACCATTTTGTTCAATTATTTTTTGAATTTCTGTTCTCTCAAAATTTGCAAATTTACCTGTAACAACAAACTTAAGCCCATTCAATTTATTTGAAATATTATTTGTGTCCGAAGTTAACTCAAAGTTTAAACCAGCTTGTTTAAGCTCATTTATTAATAAAATATTTTCTTCATCTTTAAAATAATCAAACAAACTAATTGCAACAGTTTCTCCAACATCAGGAATTGCCATTAATTCTTCTTTAGTAGCATTGATAACATTATCTATGGTTTTTAAATTATATGCAATTTTCTTTGCAGTTGTTTCTCCTACATATCTTATGCCTAATGAAAAAAGAACTTTTTCGAAACCATTAGATTTTGATTTTTCTATTCCATCAATGAAGTTTTGATATGTTTTTTCTTGAATTGAAGTTTGTTTAAGATTACTCAATGACCTTATTTTAGAAGTTATCTTTAAAATTTTTTGAATAAGAGTTCTATCTTCATAACTATAAGTAATGGTATAAGTATTATTTAATTTTATTCCCAAGAAAACTTCAATATTTAAAATATAATCAATTCCATTTAAAACTGAATCAATTCTATCTTCTAATTTATCGTCTTTATTAAGGAAGAAACTAATAACTTTAGATAGATTAATATATTTTCCAAACAATGAATTTCTTGACAAAACATCAACATTTAAGAGTAACTGATCTTTATTTAATTGATCGGAATTTGCAATTATATCTTTTACTTCCTGAATGTGTTTTATTTTATCATTATCAGATTTATTTATGTATTTTAAAACAGAAAAAACCTTTTGAAAAGGAACATAGATTTTTCCTTCGTATAAAATCTCACAATCTTCTGCCTCAACTGGATAAGCCAGCTTACTTTTCAAATTAATAATAAAATCTTTCCTCGTCTTAAGTTTAAATAAGTCCGCAAAAGTTTTAATTTCACCATTGTCAAATAATATTTCTAAATACTTTCCCCCTAAACCATCAATATTCATTGCCTTCTTACTAACAAAATGCTCAAATCCACCCAATATCTGTGGCGGACAATGGCTTACATTTGGGCAGTAATGAATGGCTTCGCCTTCTTTTCTTATCAATTCGGTATTACATTCAGGGCAATGGGTTTGGTAAATTATTTTATGTGCACCAGCCAAACGTTTTTCAGTATCTACACCTACTATTTTCGGAATAATTTCTCCTCCTTTTTCTACAAAAACGGTATCGTTTTCGTGCAAATCCAATCTTTCTAATTCATCAGCATTATATAAACTTGCGCGTTTTACAGTTGTTCCTGCCAATTGAACAGGAGTTAAGTTGGCTACAGGAGTTATAGCACCTGTTCTACCTACTTGGTAAGTTACTTTTTCTAACTTGGTAACTGCCGTTGCTGCCTTGTATTTATATGAAATAGCCCAACGTGGATTTTTAGCAGTAAAGCCCAAATCTTCTTGTTGCAAATAATTATTTACTTTTATAACAATTCCATCGATTTCGTAACTCAAGTCGTGGCGAGCCGTTTCGTAGTATTTTATAAAAGCCAACACATCGTCTATATTACTACAAAGTTTGTAATGGTCGCTTATCTGAAAGCCCCAACTTTCGGCTAATTTTAAACTTTCAAAATGGGTTTCGCTTACTTTGTTATCGGCATATAAAAAGTATAAAAATGCATCAAGCGGACGTTTGGCTACTTCCCTACTATCTTGCATTTTTAAGGTTCCACTAGCAAAATTACGTGGGTTTTTATACAACCTTTCTAATATTTGAGTTTCGGTATAAACCTCTTTATCTTCAAGCTCTTTACGGTATTCAGCATTCAGTTTTTCAAAGGTTTTTTTATGCATAAAAACCTCTCCACGTATTTCAAAACTAGCAGGATAATCGTTTCCTTTTAGTTGATATGGAATTGATTTGATGGTTTTAACATTATTAGTTACATCATCGCCTTGCGTTCCATCACCACGAGTAACAGCGCGAACTAACTTACCATTTTCGTAACTTAAGCTAATTGCCAATCCATCAAATTTAAGCTCGCAAACGTATTCAAAATTATTGCCAATGGCTTTTTTTATTCTATCATCAAAATCGCGTAAATCGGCTTCGTTATAAGTGTTTCCCAAACTTAACATGGGATATTTATGCTTTACCGTTTCAAAATCTTTGGTAATGCTTCCACCCACTTTTAAAGTTGGCGAATTGGGGTTTTGTAAATGAGGAAATTGTTTTTCTAAATCAATTAATCGATTCAAAAGTTGATCAAACTCTAGGTCTGTAATACTAGGATTTGACAAGGTATAATAGTTATAATTATGCTTTTCTATTTGGCTGCATAAATCATCAATCAATATTTTAGCCTCTAATTCATTCATGCTGCTAAATAAATGCATTAAAGCTTTAGTACAATGGTATATTTTAAAATTATTTTATCCTTTAAATAACGTTTAACAATTTACCTTTGAAACAAAATTAGCGGCATGCAAAAGCTCCTCCAAAACTTTAAAACCAAATTTATTCAAATTTTCA
This sequence comes from Bacteroidia bacterium, assembly GCA_044239605.1. Classification (GTDB taxonomy): domain Bacteria; phylum Bacteroidota; class Bacteroidia; order UKL13-3; family UKL13-3; genus JAAFJM01. The sequence continues at coordinate 26,596 of JBIIBC010000020.1, forward strand.
CTTACGGATTAACGCCTTTTCAACTAGCGCTAACAATCAGTTTTGGAGTAACTTTAGGATTATTTCCTTTTATTGGATTAACCTCTGTTTTGTGTTTTATTTTTGCGTTTATTTTTAGATTAAATATTATTGTAATTCAGTTGGTCAATTGGCTAGTTTCTCCATTACAGCTAATTATGTTAGTACCTTTTTATCAATTGGGTAACTATTTCAGCATCCATTTATTTAAAGCAGAAGTTATTAAATTAGAAATTGAATTATTTGCGCAAAACGCCTTTTTACAGAAAATACTTTCATTGATAAATTCACAAATTTCAGCCATTTTAGGCTGGATGGTTATATGTGTTCCAATTGGTTTGTTGGTATATTTTATAAGTTTGTTTGCCTACAAACAATTTTTAACCCGAAGAAAAAAGATTTAGTTGCAATAATTTCCTCCAATCAAACAATTTTCTGTTTCATTTATTTGATATTTTATAATATTGAACTTTAATTCTTACAAAAATGGATGTACAAGCGCTTTTAGGTTTTTTAAATAATTTACAAAAAAACAATAACAAAGATTGGTTTGATTTAAACCGACCTGAATACGAAAAATTGCGTAAAGATTGGCTTGAGTTGGTATCGAATTTAATAACCCAAACAGCAGCCTTTGAACCTGAAATGGGCGATTTAGATCCTAAAAAATGTATTTTTAGAATTAATAGAGATGTTCGTTTTTCGGCTAATAAAAATCCATATAAAAACAATTTTGGTATAAGCTTAAGTAAAGGTGGTAAAGCAGCCGATTTTTGCGGATACTATGTTCATTTACAACCGGGCGAATGCTTTATAGCTGGCGGTTCTTACCAACCTATGCCCGATAAACTAGCCGCCATTCGCCAAGAGATTGATTATAACTTTGAAGAGTTTAAAGGAATTATTGAACACAAAGATTTTGTAAAACATTTTGGCACATTAACTGGTGATAAATTACAACGTCCACCAAAAGGTTACGATGCCGAAAACCCTGCCATTGAGTTTATTAAACACAAAGGTTTTTTAGCTTATTTACCGATAAAAGACAAAGGACTAACCGAAAAAGAATTGTTAAACCAATGCCAAAGTGCTTTTAAGGCCATGAAACCTTTAAACGATTTTTTAAACAGAGCTATTTTAGGTTAATACCACTTCAGTCAGACGCTTTACAAGCCATTGTTAAGCCCAGCGTCAGACGGATTGACTAACAACCCAAAATTATCAAAAACTTCCGTCAGACGATTAATAAGCCTTTGCGCTGCCCAGCGTCAGACGGATTGATAAGAAAACGCCAAAACATAATCCCTAAAATTAAGTTTAAGTCTGTGTGAAAACTCTTAAACTGATTCTTGGCGATCAACTAAATTTGAACCATTCGTGGTTTAAAACTGTAAATGATAATACCATTTTTTGCCTTTTTGAAATGAGGCAAGAAACCGATTATGTAACACATCATATTCAAAAAATAGTTGGCTTTTTTGCAGCAATGCGCCACTTTGCCCAAAATTTGGAAAAAGCAGGGCATACAGTAGTTTATTATAAAATAAATGATGCTAAAAATACCCAATCACTCACCAATAATATTTTACAAATTATCCATGAAAATAATATTGAACAGTTTGAATATCAACTACCCGATGAATATAGATTAGATGAGCAATTAAAGGACTTTTGTAGTAAATTAAACATTTCATATTCTTTAGCCAATACTGAACATTTTTTAAGTGAACGAGATACTGTTGCGCAACTTTTTGAAGGTAAAAAACAAATTTTAATGGAAACATTTTACCGCCAAATGCGCAAGCAATACGGTATTTTATTAGAGCCCGATGGCAAACCAATTGGTGGCAAATGGAACTATGATGCTGATAACCGCAATAAATGGAAAGGCTCGCCTAGTGAACCAAAACACAACGCCATTTCGAACAATTTAGAAAGTATTTTTGAGGAGGTTAAAGTTAGTGGAGCCAAATATTTTGGCAATATAAACGCTAAGGATTTTAACTGGCCTATAAACCAAGAACAAGCCAATACCATTTTAGATTATTTTATTCAACATTCGCTGCCTTATTTTGGTCAATTTCAAGATGCAATGAGCCAAAAAGCGCAATTGCTTTTTCACTCACGGTTGTCGTTTGCTTTAAATACAAAAATTATTTCGCCATTATATGTGGTTCAAAGATGTATTGCAGCTTGGTTGGCAAAGCCTGCTTTAATTTCTTTATCGCAAATTGAAGGATTTGTGAGGCAAATAATTGGTTGGCGCGAATATATGCGTGGAATTTATTGGTGGAAAATGCCTGAATATGAAACCCTCAATTATTTTAACCATCAAACCAAATTACCCGAATATTTTTGGACCGGCAATACCAAAATGAATTGTGTAAAAAATGCAGTTCAAAACAGTTTGGATAATGCTTATGCGCATCATATTCAGCGATTGATGGTTACTGGCAATTTTACACTTTTGGCAGGTATTGATCCAAGTGAAGTAGATAATTGGTATTTAGGAATTTATATTGATGCCATTCAATGGGTTGAAATTACCAACACGCGCGGCATGAGTCAGTTTGCCGATGGAGGAATTGTTGGCAGCAAACCTTATGTTTCATCAGCCAATTATATTGATAAAATGAGCGATTACTGTGGTAATTGCCAATATGATAAAAAACTAAAATATGGTAAAAATGCTTGTCCATTTAATAGTTTGTATTGGCATTTTTACGAACGCAATCGTCCATTGCTCGAAAAAAACAACCGCATTGGCATGATGTACAATGTATTAAACCGAATGGCAAGCGATGAAAAACAAAAAACATTAGCTCAAGCCGACTATTATTTAGCCAATTTAGAAAATTTGTAAAATTTATTTTGCCGTAGAATTAAAAAACAAATTATTGAAGTCGAAATTAATATTTTGATTTTTCCATTAGCGATGTGCGTGGGGTCGGCAAAAAAGCGGGCCAGCCTTGGCCTGTGGGTGGAAGCATTTTTTTGCCTTGATTTTTTGTTTCTTTTTCATCTAAGGAAAAAGAAAGCAAAGAAAAAAATAACTGATCTTTTGCCGATATTCTTAAAAAATGATACCTTATATGATAATTAAATTGATTGACTATGTATAATTGAAATGCAGTTAACTAGTTTTAAAACCTTTATTCAAAATAAACTTTCAAGCTAAATTCCTTATTTTTTGGCATATCAATTAAATTGATTTAGCTTCGCGCCAGAATTATTGCTATGCAAATACAATTATTAAAATCAAAAATACACCGCGTAAAAGTTACGCAAACAGAGTTGCATTACGTAGGCAGCATATCTATTGACGAAGATTTGATGGATGCAGCCAATATGATAGAAAACGAAAAAGTTCAAGTAGTTAATGTAAACAATGGCGAACGCTTAGAAACTTACATTATAAAAGGCGAAAGAGGTTCAGGCATGATTTGCCTTAACGGACCTGCGGCTCGCAAGGCTGCTGTTGGCGATCCTGTTATTATTATATCGTATTGCAGCATGGATTTTGAAGAGGCAAAAAAATACCAACCAATTGCAGTTTACACCGACCACAATAACAAATTAAACTAATTCAATGCTTAAAAAGGTAATTCAATATTTAGTCATTCTTTTAGTAGGTGGCGGGTTTATGTATTACGTTTTTAAGGACCAAAATTGGGCCGAACTTTGGCAAAAAATTGCAACTGCCAATTTATGGTGGTTAAGCTTAGGCCTTCTAGTTTCTATATTTAGCCATTGGTTGCGAGCATACCGCGCGGTATTGATGTACGATGCCATGAATTACAAAATAAAAACCAGTAACAGTTTTTATGCCGTATTAATTGGCTATATGATGAATTATTTTATTCCACGTGCTGGCGAAGTTGCTCGCTGTGCAAGTTTAAATAAATCAGATAATTTACCAGTTGAAAAATCGTTGGGAAGTGTAGTTACTGAGCGCATTTTCGATGTAATCATCATGCTGTTTTTATTGGGTTTGGTTTTCCTAATTCAGTTTAATTTAATTTGGGATTTTATTCAAAAAGCTTTAGCTAATAACCAAGCACAAGCTACCACCAACAGTTTTCCAATCAAATGGATTTTATTGGGTGTAATTGTAATAATGGCTGCTGTAGCTTTTGTGCTTCGCAATAAAATAAAATCACATCCTTTATTTACCAAAATACTAGGTGTATTAAAAGGCTTTACCGATGGTTTATTGAGCATCAAAAATGTAAAAAAACCATTTTTATTTGTATTTCTGTCAATTAGTATTTGGGCTTGTTACATATTAATGATGTATTTCTGCTTTTTTGCATTGCAAAGCACCGAACATTTAAACTTTGCAGCATGTTTAACTGTATTTGCCATTGGTTCTATAGGTGTGGCATTACCAGCACCGGGAGCAGGAGCAGGAACTTACCATTATTTTATTAGCCAAAGTTTGTTACTTTTTGGTGTAGCCTCAGCCGATGGAGTAGCATATGCCACCATGGTGCATGGCGCCCAAATGGTTTTATTAATTGCCTTAGGTTTAATAAGTAGCTTGATTTTATTTTTGAAAAAAAAGTAGACTAATTGGCAATTGACAATAGGCAATAAGCAAAAAAATAAAAAGGCGTTTTCGGTTAATAAACTAGTATAAACATGAATCTTAAATATAAATAACCAAATTATGAAGAGAGTTGCAGTTTTTTTTAGTGCGTTTTTTTTAACACTCAATCTTCTTGCTCAGAAATCAGAGGTTGTTTATAACAATCCAAAAGATACAAATTCAAATTACTACATTGCTTACAAACCGTCAATTGAACCAACAGGATTATTATTACTTTTAACCAGTTTTGGAGAAACACCACAAAATGCAGCCAAGGAAACAACTATTCAAACTGTAGCTGCTAAAAACGGATTAATTACTGTTTTTGCATCATTGCAATATGGAACACAAACTTTTTTTATTGATTCATTATCTCAATTTAACTTAGATGCATTAATTCCAACTATTCAAAAAAAATATAATTTAACCAATAAGCCACTTTATTTAGGTGGATTTTCTCTAGGTGGTTCAGGTATTATAAAATATGCTGAAAGGGCTTACAGTTCAAAAACTTTAATCAAACCAAAAGCAATTTTTGCCATTGATGCACCAATAGATTTTGAAAAAATGTATTACAGTTTGGAGTATGCCGCAAAGTACAGCACGGTTAATATTGCAAAAATGGAAGCTGATTATTTTATAAAACGATTACAATACGAATTTCAAAGTGCTCCCTACATTGACAAAACGCCTTTTCATATCATTTCTCCTTATTCATTTTCAGACACCAATCAAACAAATATTCAGCCTTTAAAAGACTGCCCAATTTTGCTTATTTCCGAACCAGACATTATGTGGCAAATGGAAGAAAGAAACAGAAGTATTTACGATTTAAACACACTTGATGCCTCAATGCTTATTAATGCACTCAGGTTAATGGGTAATAAAAATGCTAAACTGGTTTTGACTAATAACAAAGGTTATCGCAAATTAACAGGAAGAAAAAACCCACATTCTTGGTCAATTGCAGATGCTGAGGAAACGGTTAATTGGCTTATTAATTTGAAATAGGCAATTGACAATTGGCAATAAGCAAAAGATAAATAGCCTTCTCCCGAAAGCTTTCGGGATTAGCCAACAGTAAAAAAGAGGCAAAATAACCCGAAATAAACAACTCGCAATAAATAATCCGAAATAATAATCCATGAATCATATTGAAAGCATACACAGCAAAATTCATACTTGGGAAACTTTAAAAATTCAAGTAGCAACTTGGCAAGCACAAGGTAAAAAAATTGTTTTTAGCAATGGCTGTTTCGATTTGGTTCATAAAGGGCATATTGATTACCTTAACCGTGCTGCCGACCTTGGCGATGTATTGGTTATGGGATTAAACACCGATGCTTCGGTAAGCAAACTAAAAGGGCCTCATCGTCCTATTCAAGATGAACAATCGCGATTATTAATTATGGCTGCTTTACAATGTGTAAGTGCTGTGGTATTATTTAATGAAGAAACTCCTTACGATTTAATAAAATTGGTTCAACCAGACGTGTTGGTAAAAGGCAGCGATTACCAACCTGAAAATATAGTTGGTTACGACATAGTTACATCAAAAGGCGGCACGGTAAAAACCATTGATTTTTTGCCAGGTTATTCAACCAGCGCTATAGAAAAAAGAATAAAAGAAATTTAGTTAATCATACAAAGAGTCATTTAATCCTTCACCGCCATTTAAAATATTAATTTTATTTTTTAAATAAACATCTTTTTCGCGCAATGACTTTTCAATTGAATCAGTTTTATATAGTAACTCCTGAAGATTTTGTTTTGTATCATTATCACCATAACCAGGCAATAACTCACGGAAAGGCGTTGAAAACACTAACAATATAATGGCTAGTCCAAATAATACCACAAATGAACTTGCGCCTACAAAAACATTCATAGGTGTTAATTTAAACGAAAACTTTTCTTCAAACGTTTCGTCATTGATGATAACTAATCGCAGCGGTAATTGTAACTTGCGTAAAAACTTTTTTCTTTTTGATTCCAATTTAACTGAATATGCTTAAAATTGTGAACTCATATTTTTTCCAAAAATATAAAAATAGATTGCTTTTGAAATATAAATATAATAGAAATTTTGTAAACAGCTTGACTATACTGCTTTTAAGTATGCTTATTGTATTGGCTTGTAACCCAAATAAAGAAAAATGGCTGAATAAAAAATGGCATAGTTTGGTGGGTCATTATAATATTTACTTTAATGGAGAACAAAAATTAAATGACGCTATTGAGGTATTAAACAAAGGCCATGTAAACGATTTTAATAATATACTAGCTATTTTCCCTTATGGCAATGATGCAGCAGCAAAAGGGGTATTAAATATTTTAGACGAAGCAATGAAAAAGTTCTCAGGAACAATTCAGTTGCATAAAGTAGGATCTTATACTGACGAAGCTTGGTTTGCTATAGCAAAAACACATTTTTTTAAACGCGATTATTATGCATGTCAAGAGGCAATGCAGTACATGATTAGCAAATACCCACTTGAATATAAAAATTTAAGTACAGCTTGGATTGCTAAATCATATATGGGATTAGGAAAACCAATGGAAGCAGAAGCTGTGATTGGTTTGGTTTTATCAAGTAAGAATATTGATAAAAAAGATATAACGGAAGTATATTTAACAGCTGCTGATGTGAATATTAAACTTGAAAAATATAAATCGGCAATTGAAAACCTGAATAAAGTATTTGCAGAAGGAAGTTTAAACAAAGACCAAAAAATTAGGTACAGGTTTATTTTGGGTCAATTATATTCATTAGCAAATGATAATATCAATGCCATTTATAATTTTAATAAAGTAATTAGTTTAGTTCCTAGCTATGAATTTGCATTCAATGCCAATATAAACATTACACGACTTTATAATATCAATGATAAAAAAGCTGTCAACATGGTTCGTAAGAGCTTGAAAAAAATGGCTAAAGATGATAAAAATACTGATTATTTAGGTCAAATTTATTTTGAGCTAGGTAAATTAGAATTATCACAAAAAAATTATCAACCAGCAATAATCTCCTTTAAAAAGTCAATTCAAAATTCAGCTTCTGCTGCCAACCAAAAAGCCAAATCATGTTACGAATTAGCCAAGTTATATTTTGATTTAAAAGAGTATAAGTTTGCTAAAGCCTACTATGATACAACAGCAAGTACTTTTGACAAGAATGAAAAAAATTATCCAATAATTATTGGTACTAAAAATGTACTTAGTGATTTAATTAATAATCTAACTGTTTATGAAACAGAGGATAGTTTACAAATGCTCAGTAAATTAAGTAAAAAAGATTTAAGTAGGAAAGTTGACGAATGGATTTTAGCAGATAATAAAAAGAAAGAACTAGAAATTAAGGCGGCAAAAAACCAAAAAACAATTGAAAATAGTATAGCTGCCAATCAAAATCAAAATGCCAATAATACAAATGCTCCTGTGGCTTTTGACAATTCTGCCAATGGCTCACAATGGTATTTTTACAACACCAATTTGAGCAATTCTGGTGCCAATGAGTTTTTTAATTCGCGTAAATGGGGAAACAGATTAAATGAAGATTATTGGCGTTTATCACAAAAAGAAAAATCAAGTAAACCAAATTCGGAAAAGGACTCTACTGATGAAGGCGAAAATGTAAAACCGAAGGATACTGCTAAAGAAAAAAATAAGGATGAATTAGCTTCAAATAAAAATTCAGAAAAGCAAGCAGAAGTATTTGGAGATAAAAATAAAGATGCATGGATTAAAAATATACCTTATAGTAATCAATCAATTGAAAACTCTAATTTAAATATGTTGGAGGCATTACATAATATTGGCACTATATATTACAGCAAAATAAAAAATTATAAGGAAGCAATTACTTATTTAAACTTATTGCAAAGCAAATTTCCCAATAGTGAATATGAGCCAGAAACTTGGTATTATTTACATAAAAGTCATATAGAAAATAAAGAATCAAAAAATGCTAGTAAGTATAAAGATGACCTATTAAATAATTATCCAAATAACACTTATGCGCAATTACTTTTGGGGAAACCAATAAATACAGCTAGTACGGATGCTAATAAGGAAGTTGTTGTTTTGTATGATAGCATTTTTAACGCATTTAAATTAGGTAATTATCAAACTGTTTTTGATTTAAAAGCTCAAGTTGAAAAGAAATATCCCGGTAATTTATTACGACCTAAATTTGAACTTATTAATGCTTTAGCAATTGGCAAAACAAATAAGATTGAAGAATATAAACTAGCCTTGTTATCAGTGTCGAAGGAATTTGCCAAAACTGATGTAGCATTGAAAGCCGATGAAATTTTAGCAATTTTAAATAAAGCTAAAGAAGCTACGATTCCACAGAAAAAAGATTCTATAATAGCAGAATTTAATATGGATGCAAATGATAAATACTATTATATTTTTGCTGTTAAAGATGCTAAAGCCAATTATACTGAATTTGTTGAAAAACTATATTCTTATAATGAAGCCTATGCATCTGAAGACAACCTAAAAGTTAATGCTTTAATGGGAAATGAAGGCTATCAATATATTTTGATCAGAGAGTTTCCAAATCAGAAAAAAGCCGAAGATTATTATAAGGGAATTGTTGCCAACAATGTAATTACTTCAAGACTAAAAGTTAATCAAGCTTATCTAGATTTTGTTATATCAATTACAAATTACAAAAACGTAATACGCGACAAACAAATGGATAAATATTACAATTTTTACAAAAAATTACAAGAGAAACATTAGAATGAATTTAATAAATCAAATATTTGATAAGAAATATAACAAATACATTAAATGGCTTTGGATTTTTGCATTTAGTGGCATTTTTGTTTTATCACTATTAATAACAATTCTATGGAAAGATTGGGTTCCTACCTCATACAAACTACCTCCATTGGAAGAGTTGGAAAACCCCAAAACATTACTAGCAAGCGAAGTTTATAGTAGCGATGGCGTATTAATGGGAAAGTACTTTTTACAAAATAGAAGTAATGCTAATTTTGAAGAGTTAAGTCCACAATTATTAAATGCACTAATTGCTACCGAAGATATCCGTTTTTATGAACATAGTGGAATCGATAATAACCGTTTATTTACCATTATAGCCTATAATTTAATAGGCCGCAGGCAAGGAGGAAGTACTATTACTCAACAACTTGCTAAAAACTTATTTCCCCGCAAACGATTTAAGCACATTCACCAAAAGGTAATTACAAAACTACAAGAGTGGATAACGGCTATTAGAATTGAACAGCGATACACCAAACAGGAAATATTAACAATGTATTTTAATACGGTTGAGTTTGGAGGAAACGCCTTTGGTATAAGAAGCGCTTCAAAAGTTTTTTTTGGCAAAACACCAAAAGAATTAAACGCACCAGAAGCAGCTCTTTTGGTTGGTATGCTAAAAGGAATTACTAAGTTTAATCCTAACAGAAATCCTGCTAGTGCATTAAACAGAAGAAATACAGTTTTAAATCAAATGCTAAAAAACGGCTATTTAACTGAAAAAGAAGCATTAAAGTTTAAAAATGAAGCAATAAAATTAAACTATCAAGAAGATGACCACAATGAAGGTTTAGCAACTTATTTTAGAGAGCATTTGCGTGTAGAATTAATGGAATGGGCGGAAGAAAATGGATTCAATTTATACAAAGATGGATTGAAAATTTATACCACCATTAATGCAAAAATGCAAGCGCAAGCAGAATTAGCTGTGGATGAACATTTGGCAACGATGCAAAAAAAATTCTACGCGCATTGGAAAGGCAGAGAGCCTTGGGGCTCTCATAAAGAGCTATTAGAAATGGCTATGAAACGTAGCGACAGATATAAACTTTGTAAAGAACAAAACTTGAGTCAAGAGGAAATTGATAGGCAGTTTAATGCCATTGTAAAAATGAAAGTTTATAGCAGTGCTCGTGGCGAAATTGATACGATGATGACCCCATTAGACAGTTTAAAATATTACAAGTATTTTATGCAATGTGGTATGATGAGTATGGACCCCAGAACAGGGCAAGTTAAGGCTTGGGTAGGTGGAAATAATTATAAATATTTTAAGTACGACCATGTGAACCAAAATTCTAAACGTCAAGTTGGTTCTACTTTTAAACCATTTGTTTACACTTTAGCAGTAGATAATGGTGTTTCACCTTGTACCATTTTTCCTAATAAACCAGTTCAATTTGAAGGTTACCCTGATTACAAACCAGGAAATGCAGATGAACAATATACTACGGGCGATATGACAATGTTTAGAGGTTTGCAGTTTTCAGTGAATTTAATTGCATTGAATGTTTTGAAAAGTCTTGGCTCCGATGCCATAAAACAAGTAATTAATATTGCAAAAAAAATGGGTGTTGAAAGTCCTATGGGACCATATCCAGCAACAGCTTTAGGAACTGCAGATATTTCGGTTTTTGAAATGACTGGGGCTTTTAGCACTTTTGCCAATAAAGGTGTTTGGATTAAACCTAATTATTTGCTTAAAATTACCGACAAAAATGGAAATATCATATATGAACCTAAGGTAGAAAGCAGAGAAGCACTTAACGAGCAAACAAGTTATGTAATGTGCAAAATGCTTGAAAAAGTTACTGCACATGGAACTGCAGCTAAAGTTAAATATCAATATGGTGTGCAAGGCGCTGTGGGAGGTAAAACAGGAACTACACAAAATTATAGTGATGGTTGGTTCATAGGAATTACACCAACTTTAACCACGGGTATTTGGACAGGGTTTGAGGATAGAGCCATTCATTTTAGAAGTATGGATTTAGGAAGTGGCTCAGCAATGGCAATGCCTATTTTTGGAAATTATATGAAAGCGGTACAAGCCCAAAAACTAGCTGAAATTGTTCCTTATTGGTCTGAGCCTAAATCTGAATTAACACTAGAATTAGATTGCGATAAGTTTAAACCAGAAACCAAATCAAATAATAATGATTTTATGGAAGAATAATTTTTATAATTACTAAACAAAAAATCCCGTTCAGGCTTGAGCGGGATTTTTTGGGTATTGCTATTTGGCCTTTCTAAACAAATATCTAGTAATAAAAATACCGTTACTTGTTGAGCCATTACTCATGTTTGTTTGTGCTCCTGAAGTTACTTCAGTTAATTCCCAACCACTATTGGTCCATTCATTTATTTTGTCAACTATCGCTCTGTCGTTATTGGCAATATTACCAAAATTAATTCCTACTAAACTGTAAAAATTCAATAAATCTTTTTCAACCAAAGTACCTTTTTCATCGGTTGTTAAAATTCTTGAACGACCCATACCGCCTGAAATGATTGACTCAACGGTAGAAAACTGTTTGTATTCATAAACTGTTGAGTTTGATTGTTTGGTAGAGTTCTTAAAAGAAAGTCCTGCAAAGATGGCTACAGCAATGATGGTAGCCGGAAGTAAGTTTTTTAGAATGTTTTTCATGTATATTTTTATTATGTTTGAAAAACAAATAAAAGAAAAAATTAAATGAAAAAACTAATATTATTTGCATTGCTTACCTTAAATATATGTTATGCAGTTAAGGCCCAATTTGTAAACCTTAAAATAAGTAAATTGAAGATTGTTTTATCAAAAAAGGATACTTTGTTGGGAAACGACAATCAAGTAATTTTAAAAAACAATAGAAGTAAAGAAGAGGTAGAGCTTTATAATAATAATGGTTTAGTTGTTAAAGCCACTTATCAAGTTAGCACAAATAATGGTGTAAGAAGAAGTAATTTGAAGAAGTCTGCTGTTAACGTGGATGTAAATTATATTTTTATTTATAAAGGTAAAAAGAATAAAATTAAAACAGAACGCATATTTTACTTAGATGATGATAAGAAATTTGAAGAAGAACAAACAGCCGTTTTTAAAGAAGGAATTAACAATAAGTTGATTAATATAATGTATGAGTGCATTTTAGAATAAAGCAAAAAAATCCCGTTCAGAATTGAACGGGATTTTTTTATGGTCTGTTGGAACGGAGTCGAGAACTGTACATTATTCTCGACTTCACTCGAATTGACTTGAAGGAATAACTAATAACCATCTTTATCTTCTTTATCTTTCAGTCTTTCTTTGATGTCTAGGCGGTGTTTCCTAGCAGTATCAATTGCTATGTCGTAACCTGCATCTGCATGGCGAATTACGCCCATTGCAGGGTCGTTGTGCAATACACGTTTTAACCTGCGTGCAGCATCTTCGGTTCCATCTGCTACAATTACCATTCCTGCATGTATGCTGTAACCCATTCCTACACCACCACCATGATGGATTGAAACCCAACTAGCACCACCAGCTGTATTAATTAATGAATTTAAAATTGGCCAATCTGCCACAGCATCACTTCCATCTTTCATGGCTTCTGTTTCTCTGTTTGGCGAAGCCACAGAACCTGTATCTAAATGATCTCTTCCAATAACAATTGGTCCTTTTACTTTTCCAGTTCTTACCAATTCGTTAAAGGCCAAAGCTGCTTTTTCTCTATCTCCTTGTCCTATCCAGCAAATACGAGCAGGCAAACCTTGGAAAGCAATACGCTCTTGCGCCATATCTAACCAGCGGTGCAATGAAGTGTTTTCTGGAAATAATTCTTTCATTACTTGGTCGGTTACGTATATATCGTTAGGGTCGCCACTTAAAGCCACCCAACGGAAAGGGCCTTTTCCTTCGCAAAACAAAGGACGAATATACGCAGGCACAAAACCAGGGAATGAAAATGCATTTTCTACATGGCGTTGGTCTTTTGCTTGTCCGCGTAAGTTATTTCCATAATCAAAAACAATAGCACCTTTTTGTTGTAACTCAATCATTAATTTTACATGGTGTGCCATGGTATCTAACGATTTTTCTACATATTTATCTGGCTCAACTTTACGCATATGGTCGGCTACCTCCTCGGCTATTCCTTCAGGGTAATATCCGTTTAATGGGTCGTGAGCTGAGGTTTGGTCAGTCAATAAATCAGGAGTAATATTACGTTCTATTAAACGCTCTAATAAATCAATAACATTGCAAAGTACTCCAATTGAAAGGCGTTTGCCTTCGGCTTTGGCTTTTAAAGCCATGTCAATTGCTTGGTCAATATCACGACTCATTACATCTAAATAACGGGTTTCGATACGTTTTTTAATGCGCCATTCCACCATTTCGGCAGCTAAACAAACACCATCGCACATGGTTACAGAAAGTGGTTGAGCTCCACCCATGCCACCTAAACCAGCAGTTACGGTTAAAGTTCCTTTTAAAGTTCCTCCAAAATGCTGGCGAGCAGCCTCGGCAAAGGTTTCGTAAGTGCCTTGAACAATTCCTTGTGAGCCAATGTAAATCCAACTTCCTGCTGTCATTTGGCCATACATCATTAAGCCTTTTTTATCTAACTCATGAAAAGTTTCCCAATTTGCCCATTTAGGCACTAGCATAGAGTTTGAAATTAAAACTCTTGGAGCGTCTTTATGAGTAGGTAAAATACCAACAGGCTTACCGCTTTGTATTAAAAGCGTTTCATCTTCCTCTAAATCTTGTAAAGCTTTTACTATTAAATCAAAACTTTCCCAGTTGCGGGCAGCTTTTCCAATTCCGCCATATACCACTAAATCGTCTGGCTTTTCGGCCACATCAGGGTCTAGATTGTTGTATAGCATGCGCAAAGCAGCCTCTTGAACCCAACCTTTGCAACTTAATGTATTGCCAGTGGCAGCGTGTAAATCTGTATGTTTTGTCATTTTATAATTAGTAATTAATAGTAAAAAGTAATTTTCAAAAGTATTGTTTTGCAACAATAAAAAATGTTACAATAAATAAAATCAGTTTATTTTTAAAAACATAAAAAAACCTGCAATTTTTAAAGTGCAGGTTTTTTATTGAAAAATAATGTAGTTAAGCGTTTACTGCATTTTCAAGCAACATTTTCTTAACTTGTATTCTAATTGATTTGGCATCAAAACCACACTCAGCATACAGTTCTGGTTGTTCGCCATGTTCAGTTATTCTATCAGGCATACCTAACATTTTAACCGATGCATGGTAATTATTTTCAGCCATAAATTCTAAAATAGAGCTACCTGCTCCACCAATTATGGTTCCATCTTCTACAGTGATAACTTTACTGTATTTTCCAAAAACCTCATGCAACATTTCAGTATCAATTGGTTTTACAAAACGTAAATCGTAATGAGCTACGTTTACGCCTTCTTCAGTTAATTTTTCAATGGCTTCAGTTGCTAAATTTCCAGCTGTTCCAAACGATACAATGGCAACATCATCACCATCTTTTAGCTTACGGCCTTTACCTATTGGTAATTCTTGTAATGGCGTTTTCCAATTAGGAGTAGTGCCATTTCCGCGAGGATAACGGATAGAGAATGGTCCTGCATTTTTATCTAACGAAGCAGTGTACATTAAGTTACGTAATTCTTCTTCGTTCATTGGTGCTGAAACTACCATATTTGGTACACAACGCATGTAAGGAATATCAATCATTCCATGGTGAGTTTGACCATCAGCGCCAGCTAAGCCAGCTCTGTCCATACAAAATACCACATGTAAATTTTGTAGAGCTACATCGTGCACCACTTGGTCGTAAGCACGCTGCATAAACGATGAGTAAATATTGCAAAAAGGAACCAAACCTTGCGTTGCCAAGCCAGCCGAAAATGTAACTGCATGTTGCTCTGCAATTCCCACATCAAAAGCTCTATCAGGCATTGCTTTCATCATAATATTTAACGATGAACCTGAAGGCATGGCAGGAGTAATTCCTACTATTTTTTTGTTTGATTCAGCTAGTTCCACTAAAGTATTTCCAAATACATCTTGGTATTTAGGTGGTTGTGGTTTTTCTGAAATTGTTTTAAAAATTTCGCCAGTAACTTTATCAAACAAACCTGGAGCGTGCCATTTGGTTTGGTCTTTTTCGGCTAAGGCATATCCTTTTCCTTTAACTGTAACGCAATGCAAAATTTTTGGACCAGGAATTTTCTTTAAATCTTCCAAAACTTTAACCAAATGGTTTACATCATGTCCATCTACTGGGCCAAAATACCTGAATCTTAACGATTCAAACATATTGCTTTGACGCAACAAACCCGATTTTAAAGTATCATGTATTTTAGAAATTACATCACCTGAAAATTTACCAACCTTATCTAATTTATTCAATGCTTTCCAAACATCATCTTTAAATTTATTGTAAGTTGGGCTGGTAGTTATATCTGTTAAGTATTCTTTTAAAGCGCCTACATTTGGATCAATACTCATGCAATTATCATTTAAAATTACAATGATATTGCTGTTTTCAACACCTGCGTGGTTTAATCCTTCAAAAGCTAAACCCGCTGTCATAGCACCATCGCCAATAATGGCAATATGTTGTCTATCTAGCTCGCCTTTTAAGCGCGAAGCAACAGCCATGCCCAATGCAGCCGAAATAGAAGTTGATGAATGGCCTACGCCAAAAGTATCATATTCACTTTCAGCACGTTTTGGAAAACCTGAAATACCTTTATAAACCCTATTGGTGTAAAATTTATCTCTTCTACCAGTTAATATTTTGTGCCCATAAGCTTGATGACCTACGTCCCAAACTAATTGGTCATATGGGGTATTAAAAGCATAATGCAAAGCTACCGAAAGCTCTACTACGCCTAAACTTGCACCAAAGTGTCCACCATAAACTGAAACAGTATCAATAATATACTGACGTAAATCTGCACAAACATTAACTAAATCAGCCTCATCTACTTTACGTAAATCAGCTGGAAATTTAATGGGGTCTAAATATTGTCCGGCTTTTATTTCCATGTTGAATTAACAAACGATATTATTAAAAATTTGTTTGCTATTATTTTTAAAATAATAATAAAAGCGCAAATTAATGGTTTATCGCAAATTTTAAAACTGCTTTATATTAATCAATAACCAATTTTTGAGTATGTGAGTAATTGCTGTTTTTAAAATTAATTAAATGCAATCCCTTTGGCAAATCTGCCACATCAATGGTACCATTGTTAACCTGTAAGATTTTAGTTGTTAATACTTTACCTGCCAAATCTGTAATGGTAACTATTGTGTTTTTCTCAATTAAGTTTTGAGTTTCAATTTGTAATGTATTTTTTACTGGATTAGGGTAAAAAGTAAATTTAGGAGTAGGTGCAATATTTTGAACACTGCTTTTACCTCCTGTTATGTAAAAATCAATGGTGCTTGAGTCAAGGCGCTCCAACTGAAATGCCAAACCTTCAATAGTAATCCAAGAGCGCACATAAACTTTTATCTCGTAGTAGTTTAAATTTGTAGAGTCGGCTTTACCTGAAAGCAAAGCACAGCCTTTATCTCCTCCTTTCCATGTACAGTTTGAAATATTACATGCCCATGTAAATCCTGGAGGAACATTTTTAATGGTTTCAGCTCTTGCAGAATCTATAGTGGCATTATAATTTTGACCGGAATAAACAACTGAAGTATCCTTTGGTGTTTTAAATGAAATAATGGTTGAATATTGTGTATTGATATTACCATTTGGCAATATGCTTGGACTAATTCCATCCGTATTCCAGTTTGGGTCAGGAATACATTGTGAGTAACTTAAAAATGTGGTAAATGTTAGTAACGTAAGTAAGTAAATTTTTTTCATAATTGATATTGTTTTAATTCAAAGGTAAATAAGCTTTTGATATATATTGAATTATTTTTTGAGTGGCCCCAATATTTGCAGTAATTTGTTGCTTCGCAATACCACCTAATTCGTTTCTCCAAAGGTCATCTGTCAACAATTTATTAAAATAATTGTTAAACTCTTCTTGGTTTGTAACGCATAAAGCACCTTTAATTTTTACAAATTCTACTGCTTCTGGAAAATGCGTTATTTTATTACCAAAAATAATGGCATTACTAAAAGTTGCAGCCTCCAAAATATTGTGTAATCCTTTTGCTTTAAATCCCCCTCCAACAAACGAAATATCGGCATATTTATATATTTTACTCAACATGCCTATATTATCAATTACAAGTGATTGGTAATTGGAAATATTAGTTGAATTAGCCTTGCTATATCTAATTGTTTTTTGTGGAATTATTTTTTCAATTTCCAATAATCGCTCCTCATTTATAAAATGTGGAGCAATTATTAACTTAAATTTTTGTTCAGCATATTGATTTAAGAAATTAGCTAACATTACTTCTTCAAGTTTGTAACTGCTTCCAATAATAATCAATAAATTATTACCTTTAAATTGTTTAATTAATGGCAAATCTCCAGTTTGTTTTAATGAACTATAAACCCTATCAAATCTTGTATCTCCGGTGGTTTGTACTTGATTAATGTTTATACCATTTAATAGCTTAGTACTTGTTTCGTTTTGCGTAAATATAAAGCTAAAGTCACTTAGTAACTGTTTATAAAATGTAGCGTACTTTTTAAAATAAATTTGATTAGCGTGAAAGCTAGCTGCAATAAGAAATGTAGGAATATTGTTATTTTTTAACTGTACTAAATAGTGAAACCAAAAATCGTATTTAACCCAAAAAACCATGGAAGGTTTGAAAAGTTTAACTAATAATTGCGCATTTTTTTTGGAGTCATTGGGTAAATAAAAAATGTAATCTGCTACTGAATCATTTTTGCGGGGTTCGTATCCCGAAGGTGAAAATATTGTAACAATTATTTTATGATAAGGGCAAACTAATCTTAATTGTTCTATAACAGGTCGTGCTTGCTCAAATTCGCCTAATGAAGCTACATGAAACCAAATACTTTTTCTGCTATCATGAACTATTTTTTTTTTAATTAACTCTATTAAGCCTTTACGACCCTCAACAAATAATTTTGCCCTTTGGTTAAAGGGTGAAATTATTTTAACTAATATAAAATAGCTGTTGGTGCTTACAAGATAAAGTAGATAACCTAAATACCACATATTTACTTTGTTTCAAAATTAAACTCATCGTTTTTATTACTTAAATAAATGGGTATCATCCATGCAAATCGAAACGCAGTTATGTTATCCTGTTTGCTGTTAGTGTCGTATTGTTTTGTGTCGTAGTTAAATTCTCTTAAATTTTTCGTAAATGCTTGTGTAAAATCTACACCTAAATAAAAATTTACAAGTCTATTTTCTGATTGATAATAATAGCCAATAAATTGATTGGTGGCTGGTCCTGCATGTAATCTATCATATCCTCGCTGATTTGCCTCATTTAGCTGAACAACTGTACTTTGAGGAATATTAAAGTTTACATAATGCATTAAATAACCAGCGCCAGCCTGAACAAAAAAGCCATGATTTTTATTAAATCTTGCTATCGGAAAAACCTTTCCAATTTTAGCAAACCCATTAAAGCCCCTCATTGAAATATCAACAGTTGCGGGGGTTCCATTATTTGAGTTAAAAATATAATTATTACTGTTTGTTAAATTAATCAAATTTACGGCTTCACTTTTGATATTTCCTGAAAGCATAAAACTGCCTTCTGCACTTAAAACCCAATTTGTTTGACTTTTATAGTTTACACCAAAGCCTAAGCCATGACTTATACCATACATCTTTGACCAATCACCACTTGGGTTTTGTCCATTGTATATAAACTGAAAGTTAAAAATTTTATTACTGTAATCATCACCTTTTTTTTGTGCAAATGACAAATTACTAATCAATAATAAAAAAAATAACAACGTATGGTTGCTTTTTAACATAGGCACAAATATATCTTATAAACTAGAATTGAATAATTTTAATTGGTATTTTTTTGTCAAATTGCCTTTAAATAAAACTCCATTTGTTTAGCTAAATAGTATAAATCTTTATTATTACCAGTATCAATTGTTATGTCAAATAATTGAGTAGCAAGGTTCATTTGAGCTCCTAATTGATATTTGGCTTTACTTAAAACCGAAACACCTTGAAGTGATATATTTTCTTCATGGTAGACATTAAAAAGTAAATCAAAGGGGGTATCAATGAATCTACCAATTTTTTCAGCGCTGGGTAAATTGAAAAAATTAAGTTTTTCTTTCCAATAAAATTCGCTGCTTATGTGTGGTACTTTTTTATAACTTAGTTCTTTTTCATCAACAAATCCAAGCAAATAAACTTTTTTTCCTTCATTTCTTAGGTCGCTAGCAAACTGCTGGATTTTTTGTTCATTATTGCTTTCGCTCGCATTATAAACAATTCCAATTTCTTGCGCTTTATCAAAAGGCATAAATAAATGCCTATTTTTTTTAGCACTAACCTGATTGCTTAAAATTATTCTCCCGATAAAGTTCTTAATATTATCAAACATAATTTTTAATTTGATTAATCGTTAATAAGCAATTTTGCATAAAATAAAGGATTACGCAATTTTGCTCTCAAATCTAGGTCTTCAAACATACAACTTATGGTTTCGCGTAAAGCTTTGTTTTTATTGGCTTTATTTACCACAAAATTAAATAACCATGGGTATTTACATAACTTTTGCATGGTATGGCTCAATTTTAATTCATCCCATTGCCTGTCGTAAAAGGCAGTGTCGTATTGTTGGTTAAAGCTAGCACTAAAGTTATTTTGTGTGATACAATTTTGAATATGAGCTGCAGCCAACATACCGCTATACATGGCATTTCCTATTCCCTCTCCAGTAAATGGATCAATTAAACTTGCGGCATCTCCAGTAAGTAAAAAGTTATCGCCACTTATTACGCGTTTTTTGCTACCTAATGGCAATCCCCATCCTTGAATTTTGCCCACCAAATTAGCATTGGCAAAACGGTGTTTTATTTTAGGATTGTTGGCAATGGCGCGCAACATGTCTTCTTTTAAATTTACTTTTTTGGCACTAACCGATGAGCTTAACATACCCGCGCCTATATTGGCTTGCCCGTTTGGTAAAGGAAAAATCCAAAAATAACCTGGCAACAGTTCTTCTAAAAAGTGTAGTTCAATAAAATTTTGAGCATGTAATTCGGTAACTCCTTCGTAATAAGCTCTAATTCCAGCGCAATAATGGTCGTTTTCTTTTTTTATTGTCGATAGTTTCTTTGCTACAATTGAGCGATCGCCTTCTGCGCCAATTAGCATTTTTACATCTTTAATTTCAAATTCTTCTCTTTGATTTTTAAGAAGGAGTGTAATGCTATTGTTGTTTTTTTCTACATTAATAAGTTCGGTTCCATCAAATACTTGCGCATAATTTCGGTCTAATTTATTAAATAAACTGGCATCAAAATCAATGCGTTTACTAATAAAACCAGGCGCATGCGTTTCTTTACTAATATCGTTTTTAAACGGAATATCAATTGATTTACCATTAGGAGCCACAAATTTTACACCCCAACTTGGCAAAAACTGATTGCTGTTTTGGTTGTAATCATAAATCATTTGCTCGTTTAGCTGTTTCATTACATACACCACTTTTCCGCTCAAGGCATCACCACAAACTTTATCGCGCGGAAACAAAGCCTTGTCAATAATGGTATGAGGAATTTTATTTTTAGCTAAAAAAAGCGATGTGCTGCAACCTGCTGGTCCTGCGCCTATAATTACTATATCAGTTGGTTTCATTTAGTGGGTGCAATTTAAATAAAAACAGCATTTAATTACTGCAAAAAATATTGCAGTTATAAAATGCAAAAAGGCCACCTTTAAAAGGCAGCCTTAGCTATATTACTTAATTTTAATGATTAAAATGGTAAATCGTCAGAGGCACTATCATCACCACTAAACGACATATTTTGTGGCGCTTCAAAGTTATTTTGAGGAGCACTTGGTTGGAAATTATTTTGTGGAGCACCATTACTAGCACCTGAAGCACTTACTTTCCAAGCATTTAAGTTGGTATAATATCTTCCGTTATATTCTCTGCTTTCGGCATCAAAACTTACTACTACTTCTTGCCCAAGTACTACAGGGTTTTGGTCAATTTTAGCACCCATTAAACTAAATAATACTTTTTTAGGGTATTGATCGCCTGTTTCTATAACAAACTCTTGTTTGCGCCATTGGCCATTTTTACCTTCGCCAGTAACTAATGGCATGGTTAAAATTACTTTTCCTTTCAAATCCATATGGCAAATAAAATACTTTATTTTTTATATTAAAGCGGTGTGTAAAAGTTTTTTTAAATGTTATTGGTTAAACTATCTAGAATTACTTGAACCGATTTTGTGATTTGTCAATTTGTTAATTGTTCAATATATTTGGAAATACTAGGAACTTAATTGTTCAAAATTTATGAAAGCATATTTTAAATTTCTAATACTGTCAATTATTTTAATTTTAAGTGGGTTCGCGGCTTTTGCACAAATCGTGGTTCAAGGTTATACCAAAGATGAAAGTTTAAATGTATTGCCATACGTTAGTTTTATTTGCCACAATAAATTTATTGGTATGTCGAATGAAAAGGGACATTATAATTTTCAAATACACGACTCATTAAAGTTTGATACTATTCAATGCAAATACTTAGGTTTTAAAAATAGCTATAAAATGGTTTTAGATTTTGTTAGTAATAATGAGCAAACTATTGTTTTGAATAGAACATCTAAAATTTTAAATGATGTAATAGTGAAATCAAAACCTAGTTATACTTTTGGTAAAGTAAAGTTTTTAGGTGCAAAAGGAAATAAGGTAAAAGGAAATTATTATATGACAACAGGTTGTATAGTTGGCTTACATATTAAAAACGAAATCCCTAAAATTTCATTTCTAAAAAAAGCCCACTTCTACATAAGAAGCGTTGGTTTTCCTGATACAAAATTTAGAGTTAGGGTATTTAGTGCCAATGAAAATGGAATTCCCGAAAAAGAATTATTAGATAGCAATTATTATGGGCAAGGATCTGCAATTGGAGAGGAGTGGGTTTCCGTTGATTTGAGTTCAGCGGCTATTCAATTTCCCCCAAATGGTTTAATTATTGCCATGGAATGGTTGCCTCTTGCCGAAGATAAAGTTACCAAAATAAAATATGGATTGAGCGAAATTGAATTCCAAGGTCACTGTTTAGGTGGCACTTACGAGTTCGATGAAAGCTATTCGTTATATTATAAAAATCAATGGCAAAAGGCTTTTATTCCTAAAGATGTTAAATTGTTCCAAATTTTGAACCCTATGATTAAAGCAGAATTTGATGTTGTAAAATAACTAACCAATCCCATCCAAACTAAACACAGGCAATCCACAAGTTTAATCTTGGCAAACGTAAATGGTGTTTTCATCTACATAGGGTTATAAGTAATGTTTTGCAGCTATATGAAGTTGGCGATTTTCACCATTCCGATGCATCGGGATTGATGCGAAGAACCAAACTTTGATTAACTACAAATGTGTCTGCGGAGCACTGAACCACCACTTTTGCCAAACCCGTATTATAAGCAGCCTTTATTTCGCCTTCGATTTTATTAAACATTCGTCAAGTCGTTTTTGAGTTTCTTCGTCTAGTTTCCATTGTCCATACCCTCTTTTACTTGGTCCAAGTCTTCTAAAATGATTACCATTTAATTTAAAAGGAAGTGATTTGTGAAATTTGTAAATCAGTTCGTAACATTTATCGTTGTCAATTGGGTAAGGGATAATTAAGTGCAGTCTAACAAAAAGTCTTCCTACTTCAATTGAACACATAATATGTCCATTAGGCTCGGGACTTTTCCCGTATTGATAAAAGGAAGAAATCCAATATCTAGATAACGGCAAATAACTATCGTCTTTTAGTTTGTCAACATAATATAAGAACTCTAGAATATTTGTATTTTCATTTTCCCAGGTAATTGTATTGTCCATATTCTCAAAACCTACGTTGTCCCATTCTCTTTTTGAAATACCTAAGAATTCGTTAAGCTTCTCAATTGTCTTATGCGCTTTTTGCAATTCGTTATTCTTATCGTAGCTTAACGTCAATTGAAGCCTGTTGTCGGTTGTCGCTTTAAAACTAGTTACAAAACTGTCAATAAGGTTTTGAGTTGCACGTCTTACGTTTTTGTCCCGAACTCCATGTCCGTGTGAATTTGATTTGGGTGGCCTATAAACAAAATATGATAGTGTTTTGTCCATGATGCAGTATCTCTAAGGTTGCTTATAACGTTTTGCACATTTGCGATGGGCGTGCGTTTGAACTCAAATGTAGCTTAGGGAAACGAATTGCACGCCTATTGCAAATGTGCTGTTAGCAGCTGGGCATGTTTGTTTATTGTCCACAGAATTGTTTTTGTAAAGTTATTTTAAAACTGTCTAAGTCTTCACTGGAATACAAACAGCAAGAACTGTCTACCATCCACAGTTGATATTCATAAGTCTTTCCATTGCAGTTAAACTTGTCATGTGTTATTCTTACCCAACCTAATTCGGTCTCGTCTGAGTTTAGATTAATTCCTGAGTAAGTTTTAATTTTTGTTTCAGATAAGTCGCTGTCAAAGGTTGATGAAGTCAATAGAATACCGTTAGTCGGCACTTTAATTTCATAGTTCCAGCCGTCTGGGAGTTTTGCTGAGTTTTCTACATCATAGATTGTCGCAACATATTGGCTTTGCAATTTGTCAGGTATGATAAGTGTTTTAGTTCGCTGTGTCCAACAAAATGCAAAGTAAATAACTGTCAAAATGCAAAGTTCAATTACAAGTGTCAGAAGATAATTGGGAAGTAATTTTTGTAAAATCAAGTCAGCTAATAGTCCGATAACAATAAAAGGAATGAGATAAATTGTCATTAAGTAACCCCAACCAAAAGGTCCAGGTTCTACCGCAGAATAAATTGCAAGTCCGAATGTGAGTCCACAAACAATATTTAATGGTGTCAGTCGATATTTCATCTTAGGTTTCGGTCTGTGGTTGCCTTGCTGCTAACTTGTTTATATATGTAACAAAACTACACAAAGCCTTCTAATTAGTGTTGGCTTTATATAACTTCTACCACATTTTATATTTTTACGAATTTAATTTTTTACACTAAATACCATTAAAAGGCCTCCTTATTTTTCTATCATTATTCTTTTGCTGCAACCAAACAGGTTATTCTTACCTAAAAAACCGCTTTAGTTTTAGCTAAAGCGTTTAAAATTTTTACAGGCCAAAGGCATATTGAAATGTTGCCTCTCAAGATGCGAGCGAGGGCGAAGTATAAAAATCAAAGTAAATAAAATTGGTTTTCTATGCTTTTGGTAACGCTTCGGTAAAACAAATGCAAATAACTTTACTTTTTAGGCCAATGTCGGAGTCCGATAGCTATCGGACACTACATTCATTATAAATCCCTTGAGCGCTTTGCTAACTTTACGGATAGTGGATTTTTGGGGAGGGGAGAAAAAAATTGAAGTTCTATTTGGGTTGAAAAAAAGCATGCTCTTTTGCAAGCTTTGGTTTAAGCTTGGCTTTGTGTGGCTTGCAAATGTTTATGACTACGAATAGTTGGCATTAACGATGGGTTGCTATTGAAACAATTTTAAAAATATCCTTTCCTTCACGTAATGCGACTAAAAGATTTTTAAACATATATGCTTTCTCCTTATTTGTCTTCTCTTGAATCATAAGTAGTCTTGCTATTAAAATTAATAATTTCATGCTATATTCACCTTTGTCGGCTAGTGTTTCATAACTTGCTGCTTCCAAGTTTATTTAACCAGATAAGGTTTTTACATTTAATAATTTAGTTCGTGCTGCTTTTGTTTTTAAAGGCGTGATATTGTTATTCCAATTGTCAATTAAGAAATCTAGGAATTCTTTTGTCTTAGCTTCATCTGCGTTCATCTTAAGTAAAACGTCAAGAGCCCAATGCATATGTTTATGTGTTCCAATTCTCGACCAACCTGATTTAGTGCTTTTTCACGCTGTCTGTATCTTAAAAGTAAATCAAAGTCTGAATTAAAACCTTGATAAACGCCAAGAACACATTTACCATTAATTTGTATTTGTGAACTAAAAATTATTGTTCTTTATTAATTAATAAAAGGCCTCATCTTCCAATTCGGAAATCTCCACCACTTCATTAAAAGGCAATTCGTTCGTTTCAATAAATTCAATGAACACGTTATTTAGTTCAACATTTATTGAGTGAATATCCATTCCCCAAAATTGTATCGAGTTATTTTGAATAATATAAAAATTATTGCCATTACTTAGTTCCATCTTTTTTTATCTTTTTTACTACTTTATCAAAATCAGAAATAAACTTTTGGTCTTGAATTCTTCTGAACTTTGAATATTCTGATTCCGCTTTTTTAATTGCCATCTCGTGAGATATTTTACCTGGATTGTTTAATAAATCGTAACGGTTTATTTTTAGAAACGAATCTAATGCTTCAACCCATTCATTCATTTTCATTGGTATATTTCTTTCTGCTTGTAATTCAGCAAAATTCAAATAAAGCTCTACAAGTCTGTTTAATTCATTTATTTCCTTTTCAGATAAATAGTTTTTTGCAATGTTTGTATCCGATTTTAAAATTTTTCCATCTGGCGAATTTTTCCAAGAAGTCAATCCCATATTTGGGTTTTCTGCATTGGCTCTACTATCAATAATTTCTGCTGCCGTATTTCCTGTAATTGCCCAATGAAGTTTATTTTGAACGGTTTTATAGAAGTTTAAGGTCAGGTCTGATTTAAGGTCATAATCAATACTGCATTGAGCATATATATCTGTTATTTTTTGATAGAAGCGTCTTTCTGATGCTCTAATTTCCCGAATTCTTTCGAGTAACTCTTCAAAATAATCCTTGCCAAATACCTGACCACCTTGTTTCAAACGTTTATCGTCTAAAACAAATCCTTTGATGATAAACTCTTTTAGCGTTTTGGTAGCCCAAATACGAAATTGCGTGCCTCTTTGAGATTTGATTCTGTAACCAACTGATATAATTACATCAAGATTGTAATAGGAAACCTCATAGTCTTTACCATCATCGGCAGTTGTTCGGAATTTCCGAACAACTTGATTTTCGTCTAATTCACCTTCCTTAAAAACATTACTAATATGTTCACTTACCGTTGATTTTGACCTGTCAAACAATTCTTGCATTGCCTTTTGAGTAAGCCAAACTGTTTCATTATTAACAAAAACGTCCACTTTAACTTCACCATCTTGTGAAGTATATAGTATAAAATCAGAATTACTTTGTGTTATATTCGGCATCCTTTATTATTCTGATTTTAAAAATTCCGTTTCAACATAATCATCAGCATCTAATACAATTTCTTCTTTACTGTATAAATCTTGAATCTTTGAAAATGCTTCATCTTCAGAACTAGCTTCAACCTCAATAATTCTTGAAAGTGTTTCTTTTACTTCAATCTTAAATGTTTCCATATTTGATTTTTTTATAATTACCTCGACTTACAAATTCAATTATACCTTTATCCCGTAACACTTGAAGTTGCTGTCTTATTTTGTCTTTGATGAAATTATTGCTAGGGTATTTTAATTTGAGTTTATCTTCAAATTTATAAACATCTTCTAATGAAAAAGTTTCTTTCTTAATTAAATCAACACAAGCCATTAAATCTAAAATCCAACCTTTGGAATCGGTTGATTTTTCTCTTAGAAACAGTGTTTGGTTAAATGAATTTTCAATCACCTTTCTATCTATAATCTTTGTGTCTTTTACTAAGAACACTTTGCCAGCCTCAGCAACATTTGAAATGTCAATATTGCATCCTATCCAACCTGCACGTTTTGCTGTTACTGACAGAGGTTTTCTTTTAACAATGATTTCAGGAGTGAAGAACTGTTTGGGAATAATCAAGAAATTCTCAACTGACCATTTTTTTGAATACGTTAAAAAGAAAAAGTTGGGATTCTGATTAGAGTTTATTCTTTCAATCATTGTGGAGTATGCTCCGTCATTAATTGTTGTGGAAAATTTTCCGTTTTTGCTTTTCAATTCAAATTCCTCAGAACATTTCTTACAATAGAAATCTGCGACAGGTCTATTGTTCTCAAATTCAATTAAAGGAACTTCTCCATAACAAGGGCAATACGAATTTTCTTTTACCCAATTTTCAGTTAGTACTCGTGCAATTTGAGAATTACTAGAATATCCTTCTGCAAGTTTAGTATTGAAATCTAGATTCATTGTTATGTATTGATTTTACAATATATACACCTCTTAATTTCATCAATTGCGTTTTCCCACCTGCCCATTTTAAAAATGGCTTTGCTACTTTGTATATCATAATAAAGTTTTTAAAATGGTTTTTGCTTTATTTAGTCCTTGCATTGCGAACGGTTCGTTTTCAATGGTGTCTAAAAGCTTGTCACTATGCCAAAGTGTAAAAGTTCTTCGTCTGTCACGTTGTAAAATTTCGCAAGTTTAAATACTTGTTCTCTTGTCAGTCGTCTTTCTCCTCTTTCTATTTTGCTAATTAAGGCAGTGTCGATTTCGAGACAAGCAGCAACCTGTCGAAGTAGTAAACTCATCGATTCTCTTATTGTCCTTATTTTTTCTCTTAGTGAATTCATTGTACAAAGTTTGATTTGTCAACAAGTGTCAAATGTAACCAAAATTATTCTTCAGCTGTCAAGTAGCTGTCGATAAATTATTCACAGTATGGGTGCGGTTGGAAAATTTTTGCTCTTATGGAAATACGAAGCATTGGCATTTTGTCGTCCGTTTTATTGTTAGTTTGGTCTTGTCTCGTCCGCTAAGCTTGCACCTAACTCATAAATATAAAAAGTTCTTGAAACTTCGTTTTTGTAATTGTCGATGTCAAATACATTTATAACTTTTCTAAATAAGACAAACCATACCTTTTGGCATGGTTTGTCTTATTTTTTCAAATGAATTAATTTTATCATTTAACCATTGATGAGGTTTTCCAAACTAAACACATGCAATCCACAAGTTTTATCATGGCATACGTAAATAGTGGTTTTGTTTTCTATAGGTAATTTGTCTTTTACCAATGGAATAACCGATTGTTCCGCTGCCAATGCAAAAAGGGTATTGGGTAAATAGTTTTGGTTCAATTGCGCAAAATAATTTTTGGCTTCGGGTCCAGCTATTACTATTTGTTTTACGCCTTGTATTTTATTTAAGCTTAACTGCATCCAATTGGTATAACTACTGGTAGTTTTGGCAAATTTTTGTTGTACCAAAAGCAGCATATCATCCACCATTTTTTCGTAATGACTATTGCTAAAATAAAAACTCAAGGCTTGCAAGCAATGGCCAAATAGGCTATTGGCA
Organism: Bacteroidia bacterium; assembly: GCA_044239605.1. Taxonomy (GTDB): domain Bacteria; phylum Bacteroidota; class Bacteroidia; order UKL13-3; family UKL13-3; genus JAAFJM01. The sequence continues at coordinate 55,356 of JBIIBC010000020.1, forward strand.
CTTGGTATTACATCATCGGTTAAATCTAACTTGCGCGCTATCAAAGCCGCATCCGTATTCGATTTAAAGTAAAATAATTTCTTTTCTTCGCTATAAAAATAAGCAATGCTTAATTCCATTAACTCATTGGCTTTTATTAAATAATTTTCGTTAAAACTAATTTGGTAAAAATCAATCAAAGCTTTGGTCAAACAAGCGTAATCTTCGGCAAAACCAGGAATGCTAATTTTACCATTTTTATAAATTCGGTATAACGTTTTATCAACCCAAAGGTGTTGTAAAATGCTGTCCAATGCCTTTTGTGCTGTGTTATAAAATGCTATATCTCCAAAGGCTTTAAAGGCTTCGCAATAACCCGAAATCATCAAAGCATTCCAGCTTGTAATTACTTTATCGTCTAGCCCAGGTTTGCTTTTTTTATTGCGTTCGGCAAGCAATAAGGCATTACATTTTTTAATGATTTGTTCTATTTCAATAATGGTTTTACCTGTTAGTTTCTCTAACTCTTCATGGCTGCGTGTTTTGTATAAAATATTTGCCCCATGTTCCCAGTTTCCATAAGCATCTACCGAATAATAAATGCTAAATAATGGTTCATCATCGCTTAAAATACTCACCAATTCTTGGCGAGTCCATATATAATATTTCCCTTCCACACCTTCACTATCGGCATCTAAAGCCGAATAAAATAAACCTGTTTCGTGGGTTAGTTCATGTTGTAAAAATTGGTGTGTTTTGTAAACAATGTCTTTGTAAAGGTTATTTTTGGTTAATTGATAAGCGTTGGCATATAAACCTACAAGCTGCCCATTATCGTAAAGCATTTTTTCAAAATGAGGTGCTTTCCAATACAAATCGGTGCTGTAGCGCGCAAAGCCACCTTCAATTTGATCAAAAATACCGCCATTTGCCATGCCATCTAGTGTTTTAATAACAGCATCTAAATACAACGGATTATTACTTTGCTTGTAATATTGTAAATAAAAATCCCAATTATTGGGCATAGGGAATTT
>JBIIBC010000013.1:0-62511 GCA_044239605.1 Bacteroidia bacterium
AATAATGAAAGAATTAAACTAAATTTAAACGGAATGAGCCCGATAAATTATCGAGCTCATTATTATCAAAATTAATTATAAATTTGTCTAAACTTTTGGGTGCACTATAATTGATTAAGCAGCCTTTTTAAGTTTCACTATTATTTAAATTTCAACTATTTACTCAATACAATTTTTTGTACAAACGTACCTTGATTGGTAACTCCATTTATAAAATAAATGCCTTGGTTTAAATGGCTAATATCTATTGGTAAATTATTGGTATTTAAATTATTTAACTCTAATACTGTTTTTCCATTTAAGTTAGTAACTGTTAAATTAACAATATGCTCATTGCTTTGAATATTAACCAAACCTTGGCTAGGATTTGGAAATACATCAACTTGAGTTTTAGTATCATTATTTAACTCATTAACACCTACTTTTAATGCCACTAAATCTTTGTGTAAGTTAAATACTATTCGGGTTAATATGGTATTGTTATCAATGCTATCTTGGTTGGTTAAAACCGAAATACTTACTTTGGTAATGGGGTCAAAAATGTTTTCGTTTATACCTCCTACATTGGTTCCTCCATGTCCATATACGGTGCGTCCGTTAAAGTTATTGTACGAAAATATACCCAAACCATAACCCGCTCCACTGCCTATACTTCTGGTAGTTTTTAATTTAACCAACATACTATCTGAAATTATTTTATTGGTATTAAAAAGTCCATTTAAATATTGCACGTTATCATCGGCTGTGGCATATAAACCGCCCGCTGCCCAAGCTACACTGTTCATGGCATCATAACTTAAACCCAATTGTTCCCAATCGGTTAACCTAGGAAAACCAATACCTACGCTCCAATGATGAGCTACTTCAGCACTGGTTGTTTCTTCGCTTAAAAGTTTGGTATTGGTTATGTTTAAAGGTGTATAAATATAGGTTTGATAAGCATTTGCTAACGATTTACTAGTAACTTGTTTAATAATTAATCCTGCTAATAAAAAATTGGAGTTTGAATATTCCCATCTAGTTCCCAAGGCAAAAGAAGGTGCAGGAATGTATGGCACAATTTCTTCTGGAGTCCATTTTTTGGTTAAATCAGCATTTACAAGCTCCCAAAACGCAGCATTTTCGGTATAACTAGCAACTCCACTGGTGTGATTCAATAACTGAGTAATAGTTATTTTTCCGTTTATGTTTGGATTATTTGTAAACCATTTGCCTATAGTATCGCTTAAGCTTAATAACTTTAACTCATGCAATTTTAAAACTACTGAACTGGTATAAGTTTTGGTATTGCTGCCAAGTGTAAAAAGCATTTCGTTTGTAGCAGGCACACCCTCGTGCGATACGCCATAACTGCGTTTCCAAACGCCCATATTAGGTATTAACACTGCCGCAGCCGAACCTTTAATATTTAATTTGGCACATAAACTATCGTAAGTTCTATCGAGCTTATTGGCAATATTAGCAGGTACTTGTGCCCATAAAGTATTGGCACCTAAAAGACATAGAAAACTTAAAGAGTATATTTTTTTCATAAAACTAAATTTAGAATTTTTTACAAAGTATGAATATTATAATTATTCTAACCAAACCATTTATATGAACGGTTTATTAAGTATTTACTAATAACACATTTGGGCAATTAGTTCAGTCAAATGAGGATATCGATTGGTTAAACTTTCCTTGTTAGCTAACTCAAAATCGGCAAAATCAAAGCCAGGTGAAACTGTGCATCCCACTAAACTAAAGCCATTAGGTTCTTCGCAACGCGAGCCAAACCAATTGCCTGCTTTTATTAAACATTGAAAAGTTTCGCCTTTATCTAAATCAGTACCTAATTTATGAGTAATTAAATTTCCGTCAGGCTCTATTTCATATACAGTCAGAGTTTGGCCATAATAAAAATGCCACATTTCATCGCTTGCTATTTTATGAAAAGCTGAAAACTGCCCATGCTCTAACAAAAAATAAATTCCTGTACTTATATTTCTATTTCCTTTAAAATCGCCTGGTAAGTTTTGCTTATTTATTTCAAAATTGGACCGATACGTTTCTTTAAACGAACCTCCTTCTATATGTTTGGTCAAACCCAATTTATTAATAAAGTAATCGGCTGTGTATAGCATTGTTTTATTTTAAAAGTTTAAATAGTTATAGAAATAACAAAGGCTGCAAGCATTAAGAAACTAAATACAAAATATTCTACCACAGGCGTATATTCTTTAAATCTAATTCCTTCAATTTTACAATAAATTACCAATTGAATTTTTTCTACCAAGAACGAAATAGCAGTGGCATATGCAATTCCTGAAATGCCAAATAATTGAATAAACCAAATAGCAAGTATTACATTCACAATTAATACATTGGTAGAAACCAAATAAAATGCACGTGTTTTTATTAAACCTGTAAGAACGGTTTGAGGAAAAATTAATCGGCTAATGATAAGCAATAATGAAATATTGAAAATTTTATATCCTTCTACCAAATCATTATTATACAAAGCAATATACATTGGTTTACTAACAAATAGCAGAATAATAGCCAAAGGAAATAACCAATACATGAGTCTTCGACTACTATTTTTTAACTTATTTAAACCTCGGTTTAAAAGCCCTTGTTTATTTAAATTGGCAATTTCGCCACTGTAAATATTACTCAACGAGTTGGCCATAATTAAGAATATAGGCAGTTCTTTTGCTCCATATCTAAACACTGCAAAATCGGCTTCAGTAAAATAATGAACCACAATAAAACTGTTTATATAATCCATACTGCCAGCTAAAAGTATAGAAAACATAAATGGCATTACCTTAATCATAAACTCTTGAATAAGTCTGGTATTAATGGTAATGGTAGAGTACTTCATTAATAAAATAATGGTATAATTAAACTTTAACAAAGCCAAAATTACCAATAAGTTTACCGCTAAGTTTAAGGTTTGCCTAAAAAACAAGGGCAAACAAAGCATTAATGTATGAGCTGTAAAAGTTACAATTCCCCAAATAATAAGCGACTTATACTTGCCTTTCAGAAAAAAAATGTAATCTACAATAAAGGTAGGTGTGTTTAAAAAAACCACCAATGAAAACATATGAAAAAGGTAAGCATCATCCTTTTTATAAAAACCAAAACAAAAAGTAATGATGCCAGCTAATAAAGAAAATGCCACCATTAATGCAAATGCATTGAATAAAATCCTCCTCTGTTTATCCTCATTGCTGGCATTAAAAAAAGGAACTAAAGTGTTACAAATACTCGAAACCCAAAAAAAAGTTAAGCTAGAACTTACCACCATTAAAAACTCATAGCGTCCAATAATACTGGTTCCATAACCAGGATTAAAGCGATAAAATGCAATTTTTGCCAACACTATAGAAATTAAAAAGAAACTTCCATAACGCAAAAACTGATAAATTTGCAGCGAGTTATATTTAGTTAACTTAAGTTTTTCCTTACTTATCAATGTCGTGTTCGGGCAATATATTGCCATCTTTATCAACCCAATTTCTGCATATAAAGAAATAAACCATGCTCATATACATTACTACAGCTGTAGGGTTTTGTCCTAATATTTGATTTCCATAGCTGGCAAACATAATCCCAAAAAAACCCGCAGCCAAAGCTATAATTTGCGTTCGCAAATGAGGATCTTTAATTTTGGTAATGTTATACATTCCAACCCCCAAACATATAAATAAATGTAATAAATGCAAAGTTAAACCTACTACACCCATTTCAACCCAAATACGCACATACCAACTATCGAGCTGCACCGTACTTAACCAACGACCTTTATAAAACCTATCTCCCCAACTTCCACCTGTTCCTATTCCAGCTCCAATTGGCCTTGAGGCTAAATAAGTTTTTAAATTTTTTTGATTTTCCAAACGTACCAATAGCGAAGGGTCGTTTGGATCTAAACCGGAGCGCATTCGCTGAATTTGATAATTACTACTTCCAACAGAAGTAAATTTGAGTAATCCAAAAAACAACCCTCCTACTAATCCGCCAATTACTAAAATTTTAATATTGCCAATCATTAATAGGTAAATAAATAAACCACCAATTATTACAAATAATGGACCTCTGCTTCCTGATAAAGCATAACCCCAAAACACCATGGCAAATGCAATCCAATATCCAATTTTTTGTTTCTTGGTATTAATAGGCGAAAGTGCTAAAATGATACAAAAAACGGCCATATGGGCCATACCAGCACCAAATTGACCAGCATCAGAGTAAAACGACCAAATGCGCATCCGGCCTTGAATACAATGGGTTACTTTTCCGCCATCGTCTAACCATTTTTGCTCAAAAGAATCTATACCAATATAATGTTGCTTAAATGCATAAAGTGATGCTATTAAAGCCCATCCAAGTACCAATTTAAATAAAAAAGTTAAATCTTTTCTATCAGGCATTAGTATAAGCATAAGTGGGATTTGCAGAACCGGGTATAAACCAATTCCACGCATGGCATAAAACCAAGCCTCTTTACTAGTTGCTTCCGGATTAAACAATTCAAACATAATCCACATCATCCAAGCAAACGAAAGCCAAAATGCGGGATTATTAATGCGCGCAGCTTGCTCTTTTTTAATGGTAAAAACGCAAGCAATTACTGTTATAATAAAAACAGCATCCACAACCAAACCATATGGAACTGAAGGCGGTAAATACCTGCTCAATCCATTTACTATGAAACTATAATGAAAAACGGTGATTACCCCAATACGAGGATTTTTAAAAATATAAACTAAGTAGGCTATAACCAAAGGCAAACCAATCATGGCACCAGCTATGCCAATGCCTAGCTTAGCCACCATAATTCCCAATGTTACAGCAATTGCAGCTACTAAAAATGATTGTAGCAATTCATTTAATTGCAAACCTTTTTTATGTGGTGCAAACTGCATAGGTTAGTACTTTTGGCCTCCAAACATTAACTTCATTTTTTTGCGCAATTTTGAACGTTGTTTAGGAATTTCACCATAGATACCCTCTAATAAATCAGGAACAACTCTATTTAATAAAACTTTAGCTTGATTTTGACGAACTGTTTCAAATTCTTTTAGAATTCGCTTATCGCTGCTTGTCCAACTTTTATTAGCATGTACAATTAAAATAGAAACATCTGACTTATCCAATATTTGAATTGGAATTGGATATTTATTTAAACTTGGTAATTCAATAATTACAAAACTATGTTTCCCTTCTTCTAAAGGTTTATTATTATTAGCCTCAATTAAATCAGTAATTCCATCAGCATCTACCAATTTATCTAAAACCTTATATTCTTTTATTTGTAAATCGTGATGATTTTTTACTACAATTAAATTATTGCTTTTTGATGAAGTTTCAGGATATAACAAAATTACATCATTTTTAATTTGAGCTAGTTTTGATGCAATTAATTGTGAAAAGTAAGATTTTCCTTCACCCGTTTTTGTACTCAAAACAGTAATCACATGACGTTCAGCGTGTGGTTTATTTCTTTTTAACTCAATAAAAATAGAATTGATAACCCTTTGCACCAAGGCTGCATTCATTTCATCAATATTAATTATATTACCAAAACCTAAAGATAAATCAGGCAAGGCACTTAGCAAAGGAATGCCTATTAATTCTTCTACTTTTTCTGGAGTTCTTACAGCATTATTCATTAACTCACCAGCTATGTAATAAGAAAGTAACACAACAAAACCACCAATAAAAGCTACTATAATTAACAAACCTCTTTTTGAGGGAAGTGGTGACAATGGTAAATTGGGAGCATCAATTGTTTTAAGGCTATTACTCATTTCAATATTTTGCTGACGCAATTTGGCAGAATTTAAACCGTGTAAAATGGCTAAATATTCTTTTTCGCTGATTCCAATTTCCCTATCCAATTGACTCATAGTAGAACCCATTGGTGCAAACTGTGCATAAATTCCATCATATTGTTTTAAACGCGAATCGTAAACCATTAATCGTCCTCTGCTTTCTTCGAGCTCCACTAACTTAGCCAACCACTCGTTTAATAATGCTTCTTGAGGAATCCATTCAATATTATTGTTAAAATTATAGTAATCTCGTGCTTTATCCTTTATTTTTTCCTTAAGTTCTTCTAACTGACTTTCCATATTATCAATTTGGCCTGTATTCATTTTATAGGCTTTTGCGTTAGCAATATTGATATTAAGTTGTGAAATTTCTTGACGAACCTTCATCATTTCATCATTATTTTTCAAAACATCTGTGTATTTAGACATTTTTTCCTCTATGCGTGTAATTGCAGAATTTGCAGCTTCAAACCGCATTTTCTCTTTATAATAATCAGTTGATAAATCCTCTTTACTTTCGGCCACAAACCTGGCTTGTTCATAATAATTAATAATTTTATTATTTATGCCAAATTCTCGTAATTTACCTTCTGAACTCTTAAGCGAATTAGATGATAACTTTAATTGATTTTCAAAATACTTTACAACATTTTGAGTTTCAGATCCTTTTATTGATTTAAATCTCTCACTGAATGTTTGTATTAAAAAAGTTAGCATATTAACTGCTACTCCGGGGTCAGTAGTTTTTATACTCATTTCAATCATATCTGAACTTGCTTTTCTATTGGCAGTTAAACATGAATTGATATATTCTGGGCTGTAATAAACATCTTTAACATTTAAAATACTACGTACAGCATTTTTAGATGTACTATCTTTTATACCCTTAATACGTTTAAATGTTAGTTCAAAACTACCGGGCACAATTAATTTGGCCCTATCTTCATCAGATAATAATTCTTTCAATTTATTAAAGGCTCTTTCGCCTAACACATCATCGCTTGGCTGCGCCAAAAGTAAATGTTGCGCCAAAAGCTTTATACCAACTTCTTCAAGCGTTTCACGACTTTTTACGGTAATTAATAAATTATCAAATGCATTATTAACTTCAAACAAATCTATTTTTGTTTTATCATCATCGGTTATATTATAACCTGATGCTAAGCCTGTATAAATAGTAGCATTAGTTTGGTATTCTCGCACCTGAACGCGTGTTAACAAAAAAACTGTTGTAGCCAGTAATAGAGGAAACAGCAATAACCATTTCCACTTTTGTGCAATTATTCTTATAAATGAAATAATACTCATTATGGCTTTTTAACCTCTCTTTTTCTAAAATTTATCAATGGTTGAGTTAAAGTAGATTCCAGTCTATAATATGATGACAAAAAATCGCGTTTAGCTTGTTCGTAACCAACTTCTGCTACAGCCATAATATTTCTCAATCTACTTAATTCAGCTGGTTGAGTTTTACCTCTTCGCATTTCAATAAATGCTAATTCAGCAGTAATACGGCTAGTTTCTAAATCTTGACTTTTCACAAATAATAACTTTTGATTAGCTATTAAAGCAAAATAATCGTCAATAATTAATCTTTTATAAATTCTTCTGGCTTCATCTTGTTTGTGCATTGCCAAATCAGTTTCAAATTTTAACGATTTTAATCTTGCAGCTCTTCCTACTAATTCTCCTATAGGCAGTACAACATTAACACCAACCCTATAGCCAATTCCCAAACTTTGTGTGGCCAAATCAACTTGTTGGTTACTTGCAATTTGATTGGTTACTTGATTTCCATAACCATAATTGTAAAACAATTGCACAGAGTTTAGCCATAACCATTTAATATATTCTCGATTATACTTAAACTTCATTGTTTCGGAAATTGCCATTTTTATATTTGCTGAATTTTCAGTAGCAAGCAATAGTATTGAATCTAGAGGCATTAACTGATCTTCTAAGTCTCGGTTAATGTCAAAAATAGAAGTGTCAACTATGTTTACATTAAGGTTTGAAGCGGGGCTTGCCATTTTTTGTTTTAAGCTATCTACCTTATCAAAACCTACTTGCGCTGATAGTTCCTTGTTACTGAAAAACAATAACAAGCAAATGGCAAAAATGGAAACAAACTTTATTTTGATAAACATTTTATTTAGAACTAAACAATTAAATTGACTTTCAAAATAGCAATTTTATTAATCTTATTACAAGTTTTGACCAATGATATAATAAACATTTTTTTGTGTTTTGTTTAATTTTGTGAAATAGGTTCATTATTGTAAAAATAAATTTCAGCCTAATTAAACTATTTAATACAAAAAACATCCATAACAAACATTAAATAAATACGACCATGAATAAGTTAATTAAATTAAGCCTTGCCATAGTGTTAACCATGGGTGTTAACCTATTATTTGCTCAAAAAGGAGCAGACAAAAAAGCCAAAATGATGGTAAACAAGTTAACTGAAAAGCTAGCTTTAACAGCCGACCAACAACAAAAAGCTACTGTAATTTTTACTGAACATTTTAACAATATGGTTGGTTTAAAAGCTGAACTAAAAAAAGCAAATAGCGACCAAGCAAAAACAGCTATAAAAGAGCAATGTAAAAAAACTGATAAGAGCTTAAATGGTATTTTGAATGATGACCAAAAAGTAAAATACGAAGCGGCTAAAAAAGAATTACGCCAAAGTATGAAAAACAAAAGAGCAGGAAAAGGAAGAGGCAGCAAGGGCAACAAAAACACACCTGCAATGGACCCTGAAATGGAAAACCATTTAGACGATGAAGCTTTTTAATAAACCAATTATTTTATTAGAAAAACTGCCTCACAAGGGCAGTTTTTTTAGATTGTTTTTGATGTTCGTTGTTCGATGTTCGTTGTTCGATGTTCGTTGTTCGATAATCGGTTTTAATACAAAAATATTTTATAACATTTAGCAGCCTTGCACTTTTGAAAAATAATGAAAGTTAATTTATCCTGCTAAGATAAAAATAAATGCGAATCGAAATATTGAATTTTAGTAAGTTAACGGCAATGGTGCAAGGCCGTTATTACCATTAGCCTAGCTTCACCGTTGCCAATGTCAAAATGTAATAATAATTAAACTAATTATAAATGCTAGCCATTTTACCAATAATAGCTTTAATCTCTTCTCGAAGCTTTAGTGGCTCTAATACTTCTAAATCACTTTGATATCCTAAAATAAGTTCTTTTAACTCTCGCTCATTATAAACCTCTATGGTTACTACTATTTCATTTTCCGTTTTAGAAACAACTTGCATGGTAGAGTGTAACTTGTAATAACTAAATAGTTGTAAATAGTATTTACCAATAAACTTTAACTTCACAACAATTGGTGAATCGTAAAGATTATGAAATACCCCTATACAATATTTAAAATAACTTTCTGCATCAAATGCTGGGTCAATCACATATGGTTGTTCATCAGCAGGCCTGATCGAATCTATTTTTGATAAATTAAATACACTGCTTGAAGGCCCCCTACTGCTGTCTTTCGTGTAGCCTACCATATACCATTGATTTCGGTATTCTTTTAAAATATAGGGTGATATGATACGCCACTTTGTTTCTCCAGCACTATTGGTGTAGAGCACACGTATTGCAGTTTTATTTTTGATGGCTTGGTAAACCTTTTCAATGTATTGATAACCGCTATCATTATAAGATTCTCCAATTTGAATAACTCGTGGCTTTTCTTCGTCATCAAGACTATCAAAAATATTTCCAGCCATAAATCGATTCACAACATCACTAAACTTATTAATTAGGTTAACTCGTTTCATACTAGAAATAACAGCCATGCCTAAATCTATTGCATCCTTCTCCTCACTATTAATTTCTGGCTTTTTATAACTAACAGAGGAATTTGCATACCTCAGCCTATTCCCTTCCTTGATGATATCAATACCATAATCCGATTTTAATTCCTCTATATCATTATAAATTGTTCTTGGGGTTATAATCTTTATTCCCTTGCCTTCAAGAACATCATTAACATGTTTACAAATTTCATTCACTGTTATCCCTCTACTCTTTTTCAATAAACGTTCAGTAATATCAAATCGAAGTCCTTTTTCCTTATTAATTGGCATATTTTTCTTTTTGCCAAAGAACGTTTATTTCATTTTATTTTCAAATTGAAATATTTATTATGCTGTTTTACAATAATTTATAAAATAATTTATTTTTTGAAATATGTTTCAAAAAATTGAAATTAGAATTGCAATACAATTATCGGCAATACATAAATTCATAATTTGTGTAATAAGGCATTTAAACAATTGGCTTTAATGATGAAAGTAAAATTGCAGCAAAATAAAAATTAAACAACATGGCAACTAAAATAAACTCAAAATTGGCAAAAATATTTTCTTCCAATAATGGCTTGTGGGAGCAGTTTATAGAAGAACATACCATTAAAAATGTGCTGTATTACCCATCTGCTCATGAAGATTTTTTGTGCATAGAACATACCCATATAGATACCATACATAGAAATGGGCTAAACGCAGGCTTAAGCTACGAAACTCCAGATTTGTATATTTTTTCTGATTATTATCCGCACCACGACACTGCATTTGTTGACCGTGGTGGAGTAGATTTAGGCAACCAAAAAATAGTTGGCATAGAAGAGATAGCTGAACTTCAAATTAACCCCAATGAGTATAACTTACATTTAAATCCTGCTTACCAGGATTTTACGCCAAACCCTGAATACTTTGGCAGGGCGTTTTATTTCAAAATGGTGTTTCAGTCATTAGACAATCATGCGAACAATTACTTTATTCATGGCATCTATTTGTTTGCTGAAAATGTTAATATAATCGACCAATTATTATTAAGGCATAAACTACCAGTTTCACACCTTATATGGAAACGGGATGGCACGGCACTTGGGTGTGGCAATGTATCGTTAGAGTTTCTCAATCCGGTTTCCAAGTTGTTAAATACACGTTGGTTTTTTATTTGGAATGAATACCAAGGCGCATATGAATACACACATTACTATGATCCTGAAAACACTGCTCATTACCCGGAAGAAATAAAACCTCACATCAATAAAAAAATCAGGGTAAACCTTGATCGAATTGGTGGATTTAGATGGGACAACACGGACATTGTAAACTTGTATTTAGCTAAACGAATTATTTTAACGCATCAAGATTAATAAATGAATAACCAGAACAAAACAAATCCAATGTTGATTGGCAACGTGAATTTACAACCAGTATTAGACACCAAGTTTGATTGGTCAATAACAGAGTTGGAAAACTTGATTGTAGAAGCCCTTCATGAGGAAATTAAACTTCATGATTTCACAAACATCGATTGGTATTTAACACTTCCCGAATCTATAAAAGAAGTTTGTGCGCCTACAAACGGCCAAATCATTTATAAAGATCAAGCGGCTGCTATTTATAGTTTATACACTGGCGCGAGTGAGGTTGATTCATTAACTTGGGTTACAAGCTGGAATAAAAAGGACAAAAAGGCCCGTGAAATAGTCAATAGCTTAGTATTAAAAAATGTAACATTGGGCGAACTCATTATCAAGTTGGCTGCCTACACTAATAGTTATTTTTTTGTTGAGAAGCCAAGAGAACAAGCAAAAGCAATTCATGAATATCTAGAAAGTAAAAAACCCATGACAAGAGGCCGCCTGGACGTAAGGACATTGGCTGTGGGTGACTTAACTTACGAATACAGACGATTAATCGAAAGTCGTTTTGTGGATTTTGTTCAATACAAAACATATCAGAGGTGCACCGTTTGTATAGTAACTAAAGCACCTGAACGCTCCAACGATGGCTGCTGGTATTGGGAAGCAGAGCGCATGAGCGACCAAAGTGCCGTTAGCTTTAGCGTATGTGAAGATACACATCAAGGCACACCCTACCTATTTAACCATAAGCGATGGGATGCTGAAAATTATGAATAAATATTTGGAAGTAAAAATAAAATACAATATTTTTATTTAAAAACAACATGGGGATGTGGCGAAAAAAACGGAAGCTGCAGATTTCGGAAGGTTATATGTGCCTTGCTCAAACAAGGTGCTGTGCAAACAGCGTGGAGGTTCGAATCCTCCCATCCCCACAAATAATATCAACATGAAAAACACAAAACATGCAGGAACTCTTATTCTTAAATACCATGGCGAAACATACCAATCGCATGAGAAAAGGTTGCCCATTGAAGTAACCTTTAATCCCGAAATGGAATTATCGTTTGATTTTTCATTCCCGGAATCGCCCACCAAGGAAAAAGTTGTTTTTAAACAAACAGGCAACATCAATCCCAAAGCAGTAATGGAGCCTTATGGTATAGAAATTGTTATCCCTAACGACAATACCTTCTTCGTTCAATTTTTGATGGTAGAGTTGACCGATGACGATGATGCAGAAAATTTTACTGCGGTTGCTAAATTTGATGTGCCTTTCGCAGCAGATAAAAATCAAAATTCAATCTATAGCTTCTAAAAAAATATAATATGACGTACAAATGGATCGTTACCTTTTGCCTTCCCAATCAAGGCGCAAAAATGTTTAAAGAAACAGTGGAAGCTACCCAATGGGGGCATGCGAAAGCTATGCTGGAAGCTAGGTACCAAGGAATCGTGATTAAAAATTATACACCTTTAAAAAAATAAACACATTTACTATTTATGAAAGTAATTAAACATCAATTGAGTAGCGACCCATTTTATATTCCTGATTGGGAGGTTAAATATTTATTAATAGGAACGTTTAATCCAGAGGGAGGAGAAAAAGTTGATTATTATTATGGTAGAACTAAAAATCAGACTTGGAGATTACTCTCGGAAATATTCAGAGTTGAACTTGACCCTAATTCTCCGAACTTTTGGACACTCTTAAAAAAGCACAAAATCGCTTGCATAGACATGATTCATGAAATTGCTGCGCCTGATGAAAGAATTGACAGGATAATAGGTAAAGGTTACAAAGACACTGAAATCATTAATAAATCAGTAAAACGTATTTATAACACATCCAATATTAAGAAATTAATTGAATCTAATTCCGACATACGTATTTACTCAACTTGGGGAAAGGGTGCAATTTTAAAAGAGTGGAAAAAGGAAACAGCACAATTGGCCGGTTTAACACCTTTGGTATCTCCAAGTTTAGCAGCACGAGTTCCGAGTGGGGTGAACAAGTTTTCATTTATGCTTAAGGATTGGCAAACTAAAGTTATTTAAATTTAGTTTAGACTATTCAAATTATATAAGGTAAAATCATTGAAAAGATACTTTATGGTTAAAATATTAGTAATTTTGATTTACTTGGCCCTCCTCCTGTCCTGCCAAAAGCAAGAGGCGGAGCAGGGTAAATACCCTTGTATGGATGGCAACTGCGATGCTACTTTTGAAATACCTGGAGATAGTATTGATGCTAATGGATACCATCATGTTAAATTTAAAGGGTACAACTATTTTCAGGTAAAGGGAAAACTGGATGAACTGAATAGCGAGTACATTATTAACGGTGTCCCTTCAGTAGAAGTAGGCTTCGATAGTGATTACTGGGTGTTGTTCGACACCATTCGTTATCGTTATCCTGTTTATTCTTTCTTGGGTTTGTATACCGATAAACGCTTTAAAGATCCTATACCAATAGGCAGTAGAACTTACACCATGGTAGACATAGCACAAATTGCCGGGCCCATTAATATTGCAGGTTACCAATTGCCCAAAAAGTTTACAGGTTGGGAACAACCTTATGCAAGAACACTAATGGGCACTTACAGCAAACATACCTATACACCTACCCAAAATTTCTTTGTAGATAACGAGATGATTGGAGATACCGCAACCTTATTTATGCGCGCAGTATTTAACAATGACTTTGGCAGACAAGAGATTAAATATTATAATATGAATGTGGTGTTTGAATGATTGAAATAATTTATTTAAAATTGAAATTCCCTTTCAATATTCACCCCTAACATTGCACCATTAAATACCCACAACACATGAAAAATCAGGTTTATCAATGGCAGGGCACCATTCGCCTTAAATCAAGAAATCCCAATAAGGTAGATGATGCAATAAAACACCAGACTTTTAACTTTGGTGAATATGACGAGTTGAAAGAAGCAGTTGTATTGGACACTTGGGGAGATCCACATTTTGGCGAATTGCGTTTTAAAACTAAAACTAAGTTAGCAAATCTAGATGAAGTAAGGTATTTGTTTAACCCGGGGCATAACTTAACCGACAATGAAAATACATTATTTTATTTCAAAATTCAACATGTATTTATTACACCAGAAAAATGCTTCCTACTATGCAATGCTGATGTATTTAAAAGTGATTTTGTATATGGGAACGAAGATGATCAAGCTGAGGTATATAGGATTAACATCATATGTGAATTTGAGAATGAAAATAATTTAGATTCAACCCTACAGAAGTTGTGTAAGGCTAATCGAATACCATGTTGGGAAAATAATTTCAGAAAAATAGAGGGATTTGAGTCACACAGCAACGGAGGAGTATCTGTTAAAGGTAATTTACGGATTCAATACCAACAAACTGTTCGTTACAAATACCATCAAAACAACTATTATTATAAAGTAATTGTAAGAACCAATCGACCTAAATTAAGCATGGAGGTTCATTTAATCATGCAAAAACTCTACAGAGATTTCGATATGCTGTTTTACAATCCTACTGGTAAAGATTTAGCCGAACTAAGCACTGAACACCAAGTAAAAGATTATATTAGTTTTGTATCAAACGAAACAGATGAAACCGGAACAAGCTTTTTAATTGAACAAACAGTACTCCTAGATGGGTACATTTTTATGATGGGTAAAATAAAATTAAAAGGAGTGAAAAACGAATACGATTTTTATGAATGCTGCCTTAAATTTAGCATTACCAATAATAGGCTTGAGCAGCTTTGTTATACGTTTGACATGAAACCAAGTACCTACTGGAATCTTGAACAAATTGATTTTGAAAAACTACTAAATAACTAATCAATGAATCCATTCTTATCGAAATCAGACTTTAAGGTGGCACAGGATTGTGCAACTAAATTGTATTATAAAAAAAATAATTATCCGAGCTTAAAAGAGAGTAATGAATACCTACAATTATTAGCTGATGGTGGCTATATGATTGGCAAAATGGCTCAGTTAATTTATCCTGAAGGAATAGAAATAACTGGTAAAACGGATGAATGCATTAAAGCAACCGAAGATTATTTAGCCCATGATAATTGTATACTTTTTGAACCTGCGATATATGTAAACAACAAATTAATTAGAATCGACATTTTAGTTAAATCAGGGAATTCATTTGAGCTAATTGAAGTAAAATCAAAATCATTTAACAATGATGCGTTGCTATTAGCTCAACAAAAAAATAAAAAATATTTCGATAGCGATTGGACTCCGTATTTGGAAGATGTTACCTATCAGAAAATGGTTTTACAAGAGAAATTTCCTCAATCAAAAATTGATGCTTATTTATTACTACCAGATCAAGCCAAAACTACTCCAATTGATGGTTTAATCAGATGGTTCCAATTGAAAGAAGTCCAAAAAACAGCTACATTCAGGTCTGTGGATGTTGATTTTATTGGAAACGAAGAACAATTAAGAGCAGGCCACATATTAAGCAAAGTAAATGTAAACAGTGAAGTACTTAGACTTGAAAATGAGATTAAACAAAAAGTAACCAATACACTTATTCCGGCTGTATTGGAGAACAAACGCATTGAAACAGCCCTTAATTACGAGTGTCGTAACTGTGAATATAAGGTTAAAAACGTTGCAATTGAAAAATCAGGGTTTGAAACCTGTTGGGGTGAATTAAGCGTAGCCAAAAACAATCAAGGTGAAATTGTTCCTCACATACTTGAACTGGGGCAAATTGGCAACATCAATAGGTTAAAAAATCAAACTGGATGTATTGATAATTTAATTCAAAAAAGGAAAGTTGTACTTAAAGAAATTCCACTAAATCTATTGAATAACAAAGATGGTGAGCCTGCCTATAATGGTAGACCATTATATCAAATTACAAAAGAAGAAGAGTTTCTTTTGCCAGAATTTCAATCTGCAATTCGTGATATAAAGCATCCTTTGTATTTTGTTGATTTCGAAACATCACAAATGGCCATTCCTTATCATGCCAATATGCGTCCTTATGAAAAAGTGCTCTTTCAGTGGAGTTGCCATATCATTAGAAAACCCGGAGCAGAACTTGAGCATTATGAATGGATAAATACAGAAGAGTTTTATCCCAATATTGAGTTTGCCAAATCACTTAAAAATCTAATTGGGTATGAAGGTACAGTATTAACTTGGAGTCCATACGAAAACACCCAATTAAAAAATCTAATTAAGACACTTGAGGAAACTCAACTTGATGAGCCTGAATTATTGAGGTGGTTACAGCATATTGCTATGTTAGAAAAAGATGCACCAACCATGATATTAGACATGAACAAGTTGGCTCTTAAATATTATTTCCATCCAATAATGGGAGGAAGAACATCCATAAAGGTAACGCTCCCGGCAGTTCTTCAATCAACCACATCAACTAAAATCAGAAATTGGTTAACTGCGGAAAACTTGTTTGATACAACTGAAAATAATGCCATCATTAATCCCTATGATTTGCTGCCAAAAATTGATATCATGGAAAAGGCCGAATCGGTAAAAGATGGTTCTGGTGCCATGAGAGCATACCAAGACATGCTTTACGGTGCGCATAATGCGAATGATGAAATAAAAGAACGTTATAAGAATGCGTTATTAAAATATTGTAAACTAGATACCCTAGCTATGGTAATTATTTGGGAACATTGGATGAACTTAAAAACGAATCAAATATGAGTTTAAGAATGTCGTGCAGTAGTGCTTTATGTTTTGAAGGAGAAGGTCGATAACGTTACCATGGAAACGATCCAGAACATATATGGACAAAAAGTATAAGACGAATTAAAACAACACTTGAGTTTTAAAAAACAGAACTTGAAAATCTACAACTAATTTTAAAATTACCTGTTCGTTTTTTCAATTCAACTGCGGTAAATAAATTTTTTCTATATTGACCTATTAACCAAATCAGTTACTTGTAAAGACCCAGTAGAACTTAATGAAATAAGTATATCAAAGATTACCTTTCAAATAAGAAATTGGAAAATTAGAGTTGAAGGGTTAATCGAATATCAAAAAGAACCTGATAATAACCCTATTGAGTTCCTTTTAAATACTGAGTTTTTACTAAAGCCTGAAATTGATTTTAACCGAAATACTTTTTCAAGTTTAGATAGCCTATTGAGAGTCATTGATTGATGAGCCAAAATTATTCATAATATTATTTATTTCACTAAATAATATTATGAATAACAATATCACCCAATGGAAGCCCACCGGATCTGGGTAAATTTAGAACCTAAAATACTGTATGTAAACTAATTTAAAAAAGTGGTGTACAAAACATAAAACCTTATATAAAAACAAGTGTGGTTTTATAGCTAAAAAGTAAATACATTGGAGATACTATTCATCACTTGTTTAGAGAGCCAATTAAATTTCTACTGTTGTAGGTATATATAAGTGCTAATTGACATAGCTTGTCTAGAAAAAGCAATGAATAAATTCATCGAATCGCTGTTTTGTGTCTTTTGAGGTAGCGTTATGCTATAATTTATGGGGGAATGAGCGTTAAACTTGGTAGTAACTATTTGGAACTTGGCGAAGGTTGGGTTTAGAAAGTACTAAAGTTCAGCCTTGTAATAAAGCCACATTTTGGCTGTAGGTTTTCTGTTTTGTCATCGTTTATTTATAAAATTATTAAACTCTGTTTTTGCTGTTGAACTCGTAAATAAAGCACCATGACCTTCACCTGCCAACTCTAAAAATTGACTATTTTGGCAAGTGGTACAGTTCATCACATCTTGTTTAAAAGTTGGCCAAGAATACATTTGAATTGGTGTGTCGTTAAGTCCTTGTACAAATAAAATGTCTGACTTAAAACCTGTGGTAAAATTCAACAAAGAACGTTGAAAATAAGCAGTTGGATTTGCTGTTGTTGTACCGTAGGTGTTTTTTAGCAACGAACAAGTTATTCCGTTTGGAATTGTTCCGTTTTCTTCTAATTGACAACGATACACAAGGTTTAATGGTCCTGGTCCATTGGCAATTACTCCATTCGTTTGATGCATTGTGTTTAGTCGTGTTACTAAATATCCACCTTGCGAATGCCCAAGTAAAAATACTTTTTTGACGGTTACGCTTAGTTCTTGGTTTGCTTTATTTTTCACCCAAAGTAATCCTGCTTCTGCTTCGCGAATATTGTCGCCCATTAGTAAATTTTGTTCAGGATAGGCAACACTCACTATCATCATGTCTTCACTGTCTAAAATTGTTTTTACTTTGTCTATTAGTGAAGTAGAAGCTTCTAAAATCAAACTGTCATACATTACAGTTCCGTGATACACTAATAAAACATCCACTTCCTTCAAAGCAGGTTTATCTATTACCAAGTTAACATTAACACCATTATATGTTATGGATTTTGTTCCCACAAAAGCTTGTGGTATAGGTTCAGTTGTTGTGGTATTATCTCTCGAACAAGATAGAATTGTAAAAAATAATAGTGAAAATAATATTCGCATTTTTTTAAGTTTTGAAAAGGTTAGACTAATAAAATGTTAATAGGTTTAATTGTCGGCAGCGGTCTGCCTAAACTTATAGGTAACTTATATATATGTCTCATTTCATAAGACCTATCTCCTCTATTTGGTGAGATAGGTCTCTTAAAAGGATTTTTTCAAATATATTATTTAACCAAAAATCATCAAATAGGAACTTTATTGCTAACCAAATCAGGAAAAAATAGAACACCTAAAATTACAGTCATTCTTACTTCATTTTTCGATGTTCGTTATTAGATGTTCGTTATTCTAATTTCGAATTTAAATATTATTTAGCTCATACTTCGACTTCGCTCAGTGACCACATTTCGACAAGCTCAATGACCGCACTTCGTCCGATAGCTATCGGACAAGCTCAATGACCGCGCTCAGCAACCAAACTAAGTACTAAGAACTGTGAACTAAAAACTAACAACTAAATATTCCCTTTTTTCAATTCGCTTACAGCAAAATCGCAAGCACGAGCGGTTAAAGCCATATATGTTAACGATGGATTTTGGCAACCACTTGATGCCATAGCGCTACCATCGGTTATAAATACATTTTTCACATCGTGCATTTGGTTGTGTGCATTTAAAACCGAAGTTTTAGGATCGCGTCCCATGCGGGCTGTGCCCATTTCATGGATAGCAGTTCCTGGAAATAAAAACTCAAATGGCTTAATATTTTTGAAGTTTGCTTTTTCTAACATTTCCTGTGCACTTTCTTTGGCATCTTTGCGCATGGCCATATCGTTGGCACCATGTTCAAAGTTTACATTTACCAATGGCATTCCCCATTTGTCTTTTTTCTCTGCATCTAGCCAAATTTTATTTTCACTATTGGGTAAACATTCGCCCCAAGCACCCATCCACATGGTCCACGGGCCTGGAGTACTTAATTTTTGTTTGTAACCTTCGCCAAAACTATCGTCATCTTTCATTACATCAGGCCATTCGCTGCGTTCGCCATCGGCTTGATAGCCATAACCACGCACAAAATCAGGATGTTTGGTTTGTTCATTTAAGTTTCTAAACCTTGGTATATAAACTCCTGCGGGTCTGCGGCCTGCATAATATTTATCTTTAAAACCTTCGTACATGCCCGTAGCACCAACACCTTTATGATGGTCCATTAAATTTAAACCCACTTGTCCGCTGCTATTGCCAAATCCATTTGGGAAATAACTTGATTTTGAATTTAATAAAATTGAAGCAGTAGCAATGGTTGATGCATTTAAGAAAATAATTTTAGCATAAAACTCCATTGTTTCTTTGGTCAATTCATCAATAATACGAACACCTTTGGCCTTTTTGGTTTGTGGGTCGTAAATAATTTCTTGCACAATAGCATGTGGCCTAATGGTTAAATTTCCTGTAGCATTTGCGGCAGGTAATGAAGCCGAATTACTGCTAAAATAGCCACCATAAGGGCAACCACGGCTACATAAATTCCTAAACTGACAAGGACCTCTATCTTTAAAACCTTTGGTTAAATTAGCCACTCGCGAGCTTATAAGCCAACGTTGGTCGTAATTTTTCTTAATTGATTCTGCTAAATGTTTTTCAATACAATTCATATCCATGGCAGGTAAATAATCGCCATGAGGTAAGTGAGGAATGGCATCGGCACAGCCGCTTACACCAATAAATTGCTCTACATAATTATACCAAGGTTCTAAATCTTTGTACCTAATTGGCCAATCTACACCATGTCCATCTTTTAAATTGGCTTCAAAATCTAAATCGCTAAAGCGATAAACTTGACGGCCCCAAGTTAAAGAACGGCCACCTACTTGGTAACCTCTAATCCAATTATAAGGCTTTTGTTGAATGTATGGATGATCTTGATCGTTTACATAAAAATGTTTGTTTCCAGGGTCATAGCTCATGCTTTGCACCGGATTGGTAGTTCTATCTTCATCGGTTATTTCTAACCTATTTTCAAACTCCCACGGATGTTTCATGGCTGTGGTATAATCTTTAATGTGTTCTACATTACGGCCACGCTCCAAAACCAAAGTTTTCAAACCTTTTTCGCATAATTCTTTAGCGGCAAAACCGCCTGTAATTCCGCTTCCAACCACTATGGCATCGTAAGTAATTTGTGCCTCAGCTTTTATATTTAAGTTTACATTTAATGAATCGCTCATCTGTTTTGTTATTTAGTAGCCCACGATTTTTGTCCCGGTAATAAATCAGTACAACCTATAAAACGAGTAGGAACATACTCGTATGCCAAACCTTGTTTTGCACCAAGCATAGAGGTACAATAACCTACGCTTGCTTTTTCCTTTAATATAGAAAAGAATGATTTGCCTAAAATTTTATTACGCACTTTTCCCAAACTACCACTAAAATTTTTGCCAATTTCTTGGAAATGGGCCACTACTTGTATTTGCTCATTTTTAGCTAATTGTGTAAAAGGCTTATCGTATTTGCTTAACGAGTATGATTGCACATCTTTAAGACCATTGATAAAATTATTTACCAAAGCTTCTTCTTTTGAATGTTTTAATGAATAAATTACAAACTCATGCGCCATGGCTTCTTTAGCACCTGGCGTGTTGGTTTTAGGAATAATGGTTTCGCATAAATCGGCCAATAAATCTTTGTTATTATCCAAAAAATTTAAATCGGGCGTGCCTTTGGTTTTGGCAAACTGAAAACCATAATAACCTGCCACCGACCCAATGCCTAAAATGGATAAAGTAGCAATAAATTTTTTTCTATTCATTTATAAATAATAAATAAGTTAATCAATACAAAATAGTATATGCAATATAGAAAATACTCAAATAGGAAAACATTTAATTTTACACTTAAAAAAAATTTGTTAGCTAAATTGTACGAATTGAATACTACCTGAACGTATCGTTAAAATAAATATACTATTTTATAAAATTATTGTAAAAAACGAATTATAGTTTAAATTGCATACTAAAATAAGGAACTTATGATACAAAAAAAATCATCGTTTTTAAGTAAAATATTTTTATTTTCAATCTTAATCACATTTTACTTTAACTCATTTGCACAAAATCAAAAAACATGGAATGGTAACACCAGTGGATTTAGAATTGATACCACTGTAAATGCAGGCTCGCAAGTAACTTGGATTTTAACTTTAGGTGCAGGTAGTACAAGTTCAAAATTAGATGGTGGTGGTAGAAGTGGATTAACAACTGTTACCTGGGGTAATACCACTGCAGCTATGATTAGAGATACCATTAAAGCGTTTGAAACCTTAGACTCTTGTACGAGTAATTTAGTAAATAAACCAATTGATGTGTATCCTAAGCCTATTGTGTCGGTTAGTAATAACGATACTTTGTGTATTGGATCTAGTCTAGGAACCCAAACCTTAACAGTTTCAAATTATGCAATCATTGGAGGAGCAAGTAATCTAGGCGAGTTTAATATTACTTATGAATTACGCAGCGGTTCAACATCAGGAACAAATGTTTTAGGAACGCCCGTTATATTGACTACCACTACTGGAAGTATTTCATTAACCTCCATTCCTACAGCAAGTTTATCAGCAGGTACCTATTATTTAGTTATTACAGGCTTTGCATCAAATTTAGCAGCTACTGCATCAAACCCTGCTCCTGGAAGTTATGCAGGAGGAAATGCTCCTGCTACAATAGCAGCTATTCCAACTAATTACGCTATTCATATTCGTCCCGCTATTACCACACCGGCTATTCAAGCTTACTAATTTTAAAAATCAAAATTATATGAAAAAAATATTTAATTTAATTGCCGTCCTTATTTTAATAGGAACAACCACTGCTTTTGCCCAATCAGATTCCGTATGTTCGGGCGCAAATAATAAAATTTATGATGTGAGTCCATCACTTGGTTCAACCTACAGTTGGTCGTTAAAAAATGGATTAGGAACCATCAATACTGTTGCGGGAAGAACAGATAGTATTTTAATTAATTATGGAACCACTGCAGGAATCGACACTTTACGTTTGGTTGAAATTGGGCCATCAGGTTGTTTTGGAGATACTGTAAAAATGAGCATTGTTATTTTGCCAACTGTAAATGCATCAATTAGCGGAACCGATTCTATTTGTATAAACAACGCAAGTATTTCTAAATTAAATATAACATTTACTGGCACCAGCCCTTGGAATGTAACTTACACAGATGGCACCACACCAGTAACTGTAAATGGTATAGCCACCAGTCCTTACACATTTAACTCGCCAACTTATGGCACAGCAGGAATAAAAACATTTACCATTACCTCAGCAAGCGGATTAGGAAGTTGCCCTGCCAATGTTAGCGGAAGTGGAAGTATTACCGTGTTTCCAAAACCTGGAGCACTTACTATTTTAAAATATTAATTTATACCTCAACCCCTAGTAAAGCCTGCATTTTTTAAATGTGGGCTTTTTTATTTTCAAAAAAATAATCTAACAACAAAAGCAACTAAAACCCCTAAGGCATAAGCCAATAAATCGCTCCAAAGAAAGCCTGAGCTGAGTGCCAAAGCTCTTAGGGTAGCGTTTCTAATGGCATTAATCCAAGGTGCTTAGTAAAGTTGGGTTACCTCAATTGCATAGTAAATCAATAAAGTTAAAATTGCTATTTGCTTTGGAAGGATACTAAAATGATAAAATCATAAGTTAACTATTTAATATAAGGTAGTTTTTTTATGGTGTAAACTACTCTAAAATCAATAAAATTAGCAACTTGGGCATGGGCCAATAAATTTATACCTATGTTCAGGTTGCTTTTTGTTTTATATAACAAACCCCATCGGTGGTACATATTGCTAAAATAAGTTGATTCATTAAATAAATAATAACCCAATTGTTGCGAAAAAATAAAATTGCCCAATAAAAATTCGTGCCCAAAGGTTAACCCATATCGAATATTGCTTTTATTAGAACCATCACGCCTAAGATTTTCTTTCAATGCATTATCTATAATGAGTTCATTACCCAGAGTTAATGCATTAATACGACCAATTTGATGGCTATAATTTACATTTACACCATAAATTAAAAAACGTTCTTTTTCGCCAATTGCAATGGTTTTAGAACTAACAAAAGTGCCAATATCCAGTCTTTTTTGTTTTAAATAACTCGCATTCTTTTTAGTAAAATTGGGTAACTCATTATGAGCTGGATTATAGGTTAACCTAATATTAGCCGTTGGCCAATTAATGCCTTTGTTTGGGTCTTTAATTCCACCATTTGAAATATGCAAATAATTACCAACTAACGATAGTTGAAATTGTTTGGTAATGGCATATTGAACACCTACTCCCAAACCTACATAAATGCTAATTGGTAAACTGTAACTTCTATTGGTTGGATTAGAGTTAGCATTATAAGGATTACTTAAAAATGAAAGGCCTCCATAGGCATCAAAAAGTAATTTAGATTTTTTGGTTAGTTTAAATTGTGGTTCAAAATTATAAAATATAGATGCGGATTTACCAAGAACTGCATTGTCAAAATCAAAGTAATTAACGCCAAAACCAGTATTTAAAAAACAGTTGCAATTTTGCCATGCTTTTTCAGTTAAATTTTGAGTTGTATAAATTAACTCTACCCCAAAAGGATTGGCACCTGCAGTATTTTGAACATCTTCACTATGCGCAAAAATAAAACCATAATGAGAACCAAGCGTATAACCTTTAAGTTCAAGCGGCTTATCTAACTGAGCAAATAGATTAAATACAGTTAGTAGAAATACAAATAAAATTTTCCATTTCATTCACCTTAAAACACCTATCCATCAATTTTTGTTTTTTGGAGTTATTGTAATCATTTCTAATAAAGTAGCCGAAAGAATGCCAATGGCATAAGCCAATAAATCGCTCCAAAGAAAACCCGAACCTAATACTAACGCGCCAAGGGTTGTGTTTCTAATGGCATTAATCTTAGGTGCTTGGTATAGTTGGCTTAACTCAATTGCATAGCAAAATAAAAAACTAAAAACTGCTATTTGTTTTGATAATTTATTGGCATATACAAATGCCATCATTACATAAATCATAGCAGCCCAAATGGCATCGCCTAAATATATATTTATTATATCAGGCATTAAGTAACTAAACTTTCGCGATAGTATACCTAAACTCATTACAAAGGGAATTAACATTAAGTAAATTTTTCTATTGCGTTGCATGAAAATCAAATGGTATTAAATAAAAAAACGAGCTAAGAAACCTTAGCTCGTTTTTAATTATTTTGAAATGATTAATTACTCAATCACTAGTTTTTTAGTACTTGTTCCTTCGTTTGAAGCTACTTGAACAAAATACATTCCTTTAGGTAAATCAGCAACTGAAAGTTCCATTGCATTAACACCAGAAACTAATTTGCCATCCATTGATTTAACAATGGCACCTTTGATGTCAATAATATTTATTTGAGCATTACTGCTGCTAATAGCATTTATCATTACTGAAACTTTATCGCTTGCAGGATTAGGGAAAATTACTAAACCATTTTCATTTGAATTAACGTTTTTAACATTAGTTCCACGTTCCCTTGTAAATGTATCAACCTTTCCATTACTCCAAGCTATGTAAAATCCTATATTCAAATTCTTGTCTAAAGCATTTAAAATAGAGTCAGCCTTATTAGCGGCTCTTGCTATTACATAAGTTTTATTAATTGGATTTTGAGTAGTGCCAATATTGATGGTAGTATCTTTATAATTTACAGCTAAATTTAAATTAACTCCTGAAGCAAATAATACTCCTGCTAATCCATTTTTTCCTACTAAATTAACTGAATAAGTAAACAAACCAGTATTTGTATTTGCATCTGTAACAGTATAAGCAGCTCCAGCATTTCCTTTTGTAGGCATGTACTTATAAACAGATCCGTAAGAATTGTTTTTAGCTACGAATAATGGCTCTTGATCGCCTTGCATATTTAATTTACCAACGTTTGTTCCTCCATGGAAAAATATAACTTCATTAGTTGGGTTAGGGAATGAAGAAGTCAATTTAGCAGGACTAATTAGTTTTACACTAAAATTAGTTGAAATTGCTTCAGGATTTACCCTGTAAGCAGCACCAATAAAACCATGAGCAATAGCAATATTGAAATTAGAATCTGGTAACATACTAGTAGACCAAAGTGAATTTAAAGTATCACTTGCATTTCCATTCACAATATTAATTCTTACTGGAACATAAGCATCAGTTGAAGCAATTCCTGTCGTTTTTCTAAAACCTAAATCATCTACTATTTTTGAACCATTAGCATAAATATCAACCATACGAATGGTTGTATCAGGTGAATTATGAATAACTTGTAATTTATTTTTCAAACGTTGAAGTTCTATAACCGAACCACTGTTTAAAGCTAACATAACTTTGAATGATGCTGTGTTAAAAAATCCAGTTGTAAAAATAACACCTGATTGATTCAATAAAGTAGCGCCATTTAATAAAAATGCACCATTATATTTTGTTTTATCATTATTACTTATGTTAAATATTACATTAGAACTAGTAGATTTTAGAGCAGACAATGAAGAATAAGACAAACTACCAATTAAACTTGCTTGATTAGCTACATTATTAAAATTTAGTTGCGGAGCATCTGTACAACCGTTTGCTACTAAATATTGAAAACTACCTGCAGCTAATGAACCCTCAGGCATACTATCATTCGCAATAATATTAAACATTCTGTTTAAACCTTCAGGATTACTCTCAAAACTTGTGGTATCTTTTAAACCTAAAGCCATGGCTAAATATGATTTTCCTGAAACTAAATTAACAGCAGGAATTCTGAATAATGTATCATTTTGGCCAGCACTAGAAACCAATACTTCAGTATTACCTGTATTTGCAGTGATAAATGGAGTTGCTGCTTTATAAGCCAAATTTGAAACAACCTTAACTTGGTTAAAATAAATATCTACATTACCTAAAGCTGCATCTGGAGCATTGTGAATAAACTGAATTCTGGTAGCTTCTGGCAATTCAATTACTGTTCCGTTAGTATCAACTGCAAACATACCAAATGCTTTTCCGTTTTGGTTAGCAGCTGGAGTTACAAAACCTGAAGCAAAAACTGTAATCAATTTCTGATTAAATAAGGCCAAATTAGCGCTGTATGCTTTAATAACCGAACGCGTTCCTGTTAAACGAGCTTCTAAATAAGTAGCAGTATTGTTAAAAAACAATGCTTGTGCACCACCATTAGCTTGAGCAAAACGTAGATTAGTTGGTAAAGTACCAGTTGCTAATGCGGGGCGAGAAACTACATCAACACCAGGAGCATCTGTTACACCGTGAAATACATTTACTTGAACTCTGTTAGCTGCAGCAGCCCAATTAGTAATTGTTTTAGTAACCAACTGCACAGCTGTGCTTAGCGAGTTTGGATTAACAGCAAAACTAGCAGTATTAGCTACTCCAGTTACCATCATTACAGTATTTGAGTTAGCTGCTACATTTTGACTAAAACGAACCAAAACTAAATCGCTACTATCAGCACTATTTTTATCGTTAATATTAATTTTTACCGATGATGAAGCAGCTGTCATAATACCAGTAGCTTGTCTAAAAGCTACGTTATCTAGCTTATTTCCATCAATATAAATATCAACAGTATCCAAAATAGGATCAGCAGCATTATGAATTAATTGAAAGCGTGCCGTTTGAGCATTGGCAGAATAAAAAACTGCACTTGCCATCACAGCAAATAATGATTTCTTGATTATGTTAAAGTGTTTCATCTATTATATTTTAGTATTTATTTTTAAAATTACTTATTTATTTAAAAATAAGGTTAGATATTGGCAAATATAACCATTGCTTGAATAATTCAAATAGTAATATTTAATTGCAAAAAGGTTGCTTTCAGTACTTTATTTTTTTTCTAAAAATTATGAACTGATTTAAACCTCAAACATTTAAGTTTTTTATATTTAAATTCAAAAATTGAACTCAAAAAAAAACCTCGGCCCAAAGACCAAGGTTTTTTATATCTGTTTCAAAAATTATTTTAAAATTTCTCTCGAAATAACAATTTTTTGAACCTCGCTAGTTCCTTCGTAAATTTGGGTAATTTTAGCATCACGCATTAAACGCTCCACATGGTATTCTTTAACAAAACCATAACCACCATGAATTTGAACTGCTTCTACCGTAGTGTCCATAGCTACTTGCGAAGCATATAATTTAGCCATTGAACTAACTAAAGCATAATCACCATGTGTATCTTTTAAATAAGCCGCTTTTAAGCAAAGTAAACGAGCTGCTTCAATATTAGTAGCCATATCAGCTAATTTAAACTGAATAGCTTGGTGATTCATAATTTCAGTTCCAAATGCTTTACGTTGTTTTGAATATGCTAATGCCAATTCATATGCACCGCTAGCTATACCTAAAGCTTGCGAAGCAATACCAATACGTCCACCAGCTAATGTTTTCATAGCAAACTTAAATCCAAAACCGTCTTCACCAATTCTGTTTTCTTTTGGCACTTTTACATCGGTAAACATAATAGAATGCGTATCGCTACCTCTAATACCCATTTTGTCTTCTTTTTTCCCAACGGTTACACCTGGCCAATTTTTTTCAACTATAAATGCATTGATACCTTTGTGTTTTTTCTCTACATCGGTTTGAGCAATTACCAAGTAATACTCAGCGGTGTTACCATTGGTAATCCAGTTTTTGGTACCATTTAATAAGTAATAATCTCCTTTATCTTCAGCAGTAGTTCTTTGGCTTGTAGCATCACTACCTGCTTCTGGCTCCGAAAGTAAAAAAGCACCCCAGCATTTTCCGCTAGCCATTGGCACTAAGTATTTTTGTTTTTGTTCTTCGTTACCAAAAGTTTCTAAACCCCAACATACCAATGAATTATTTACTGAAACCACAACCGAAGCCGAAGCATCTACTTTCGAAAATTCTTCCATTGCCAATACGTAGCTAATGGTATCCATTCCGCTTCCACCGTATTTTGGGTCAACCATCATACCTAAAAATCCCAGTTCACCCAATTTTTTAACTTGTTCCATTGGGAATTTTTGGTGCTCATCGCGCTCAATTACGCCTGGTAATAATTCTGTTTGAGCAAAATCGCGAGCTGCTTGTTGCACATTTAAGTGTTCTTCGGTAAATTGAAAATTCATATATGTATTTTAGTTTGTTGCGAATATATAATTTTAAGAGATACAATTATAAACTCAAATAAAAATCAATTGTTTTAGTGAAGAAAAGTTAATTGTTTAATTGTTTAATTGTTGGATTAATTAATTGCTAGTTTTCCGTTGGCTATACTTCGACAAGCTCAGTAACCACGAACGGCAATTTATTTTTTGCTAAATGTCTATTGCCCATTGTCTATTTTTCATTGCTTATTGCTCATTGCCTATTGTCCATTGCCAATTGCTCACTTCTCTTTTAAAATAGACCAAGCCCAAGCTATCAATACAAACTGAAACGGTAAGCGGATATATGCTACTAACTTGCTGCCTACCACAGGATTTTCTTTAAAAACATCAATTACATGAAGTGGCAAAAATGCCAGCATCAAAATAAAAATACCTAAAGTGCCAAACCTGCTATAACGGGGAATTAAAGTGCATAAACCAACCATTATTTCTAAAATTCCACTTCCGTAAATGATTGCTTCTTGAGGCCACTGATTTGGGAAGAATGGCAAATACACTGCTGGATTAACAAAATGCATTGCTCCCGCTATAATCATGATTACACCAAAAACTAGGGTTAATATTTTCTTTAAATTTTTCATTTTTATGGCATTTAGGCAATATTTTTAGGGCAAGGTAAAGAAATTAGCCATTTTAATAGACCTATTTTTATTTTAAAATATTTGTTTTAAAATTGTTAAAATTAATATCCTCAGTCTTTACTGTGACAGCGCTATTAAAATGAAAAAAGATTTCAAAGCTCATTTGTAAAAGCCCTTATCAGTTTTCGATAGCAATCGGAAACTACAATTTATTTAGAATCCTTAGAGCGCTTCACTAACGCTGAGAATAGTTAAATATTTTGCCTTGATAATTTAAAATTGCATGTTTGGAATTAATGAATTTGTATTTAATATTTAGCCACCTAACATTGAAAAAATGAACGATAAAATTATTGAATACAATAACAAACAAACTTTAGACGATAAAGAAATTTGCAACCAACTGGCAACCATTATTTGCAATGAACTTACCGAAACAGAATATAAAATTTGGCATGGTCATCCAGTTTGGTTTTTAAATGGCAATCCTATTGTGGGATATAGCAAACAAAAAGCAGGTATCAGACTTATGTTTTGGAGCGGTGCAGACTTTGAAGAAGAACAATTAATAGTAAGGGGCGAAAAATTTAAAGACGCGTCTATTTTCATCAACAAAATTTCTGACATTAACGTAAATGATTTGAACCGTTGGCTTAAAAAATCAAGGGAAATTCAATGGGACTACAAAAACATAGTGAAAAGAAAAGGGAAATTAGAAAAAATAAATTTAGTAAATAATCAAAGCTTATGAAAAGAGTCCAATTCATTGTAAAAATAAATGCCCCTGCAAACAAAGTATATGATTTAATGCTAGGCATTAGCAAAAAACTAACTTATGAACAATGGACTGCTTTGTTCAATCCTACATCTAGCTACGAAGGGAATTGGAATAAGGGCAGCAAAATGTTATTTGTAGGAACTGATGAAAATGGAGAAAAGGGGGGAATGGTTTCGGAAATAATGGAAAATATACCTAGCCAATTTATTTCTATTTGCCATTACGGACTTGTAAAAGCAAATGAAGAAATAACAGAAGGACCAGAAGTAGAAAAATGGGCAAATGGTTTTGAAAACTATACGTTTGAAGAAAATAACAAAACTACTACCGTTACAGTTGACCTAGACACAACGGAAGATTTTTTGGATTATATGAACGAAACCTACCCAAAGGCACTAGAAAAGTTAAGAGAAATATGTGAAGAGTAGAATTACTCAAAAACGTAACATTTAAAAGCATTGAAATAGAATTACGGGCAAATTGAAATAGTATAAATACAATATTATTGGTGTCGCTTCGTTATAACACTTTCAACAGTATTAAACATAAACAATTTAAACCAAAAAACATGAACACTAAAATTTTAAAAAATGCAGTAATCGTTTTGATAACGGCAACATTATTCTCTTTCGACATGCCAAACGGTTGGCACAAAGCTGGCAGTAGTCCAGAATGTTATGATATGGGCTTAGACAAAGGCGCAGGACCTGATGGAAAAAACGCTGCAACCATAAAATCAATTTCTAAAAAAACAAAGGGAGGTTTTGGAACATTGATGCAAAGTTGTAATGCTCAAAAATATTTGGGTAAAAGAGTTAAAATGACTGGTTATATAAAAACGGAAGATGTTAAAGGTTGGGCTGGCTTGTGGTTAAGAGTAGATGAAGCAGCATACGGCAGTAAACCTTTAGGTTTTGACAACATGGGAAATAGACCAATTAAAAAAACTACTGATTGGAAAAAATATGAAATTATTATGGATGTTCCGGCTAATGCAAGTAACCTTGCTTATGGTTCATTGCTTGTAGGGCAAGGGCAAGTTTGGTTCAGTAATATTAACTTTGAAATAGTTGACCCTTCAATTCCTACAACCAATAAAGACTGCAATGTTTGCTCTGCCATATTAAACGAACCTACCAATTTAAACTTTGACTAATATTAATTACACCAGCCTTTTGAGATTTGCAATTCAAAATTATTTAATAAAAAATTTATAATCATTGTAAAAGGTTGGTGTTGCTTTAAGTAAAAGTAAGTTGTTGGTGTCGCTTTGCTAAAACACTAACAGCGGCAGGAATACTATAACGTAAAAAGAAATGTTATCAAACAACCGCATTTAATTTTATAGCTGGACTTTTTACCGGCATATTGATGTACCAAATAGTTAAACGGATATTCTTTTAGTTAATTTTTGCGTCATTGCAAGGCACGAAGCAATCTCATTGTTGTTATGGAGATTGCCGCTCACGCTTAAGCGCAATCGCAATGATGTTACAAATTATATTGTTAGAATCGCTTCGCTAAACACCAACCCAACTCCGCATTTTTGTCACTTCGAACTCCGAATTTTATTATTCTAAATCAGTATTTAGTTTGTAACGGCAAATACGGTTATTACCTTTATCGGCTACATAAATCGTTTTACGGTTATAACAAATTCCCATTGGGTCGTTAAAATTAAACGGACCATCAAGTGGTTTTCCATCGGCAGCTCTACCGCCAAACGATACATTTACTTGCTTTTTAATGGTTGAATTTGCAGGTGGATTTACTCCTTCAAAACCTTGGTTAGTGAATACGTAAACTGAATCTGTTTCACTATCAACCACAAAATAATAACCTGTGGCATCAGGCGCAATAAAACAATCTTCTGGTTTTTTAAATCTGAATGGCTCGTACATAAAACTATTAGCCTTCGAAATATCAAAATTTAATAAACTAGAAGTTTCAGTGTATTGAGGACCTAAATCTGGATCATCAAAAACAGAAATCATTAGCGACTTATATTCTAAATTATTGGTTTGATTACTTGAAGTAATTAAAAAGTTTTTAGAAGTACTCATTCCTTGCAATCTTTGTGGTGGAGCTGAAAATGTAGCAATTCCAGAAATATCTATGGCTGTTTTTAATCCCGATTCTGTAGCATTCAATCCTATTGCATAACTAGTGTTAACACCGTCTTGGTCAAACAATAATACTGCATTATCAGGTCTTACAAATGAGTTGCCTTGATTACGAGGACCTTTTCTGCTTACATACAACGTGTTATCGCTTAAACAAGCTATTCCTGTAAATTCTACTTCTTGATCTGCAGCACCTCTAAACTGAGTACTTTGACGTGAAGCATCGCAAAAAGGATGAGCCAACGTATCAATGAATTTATAATTTCCTTGACCTGTTCCTTCTAAGTGATATACACAAGTAACAGTGGCATTTAGTTTAGAATCAAATACTTTTCCAATAACATAAGTGTGTAATCTTCTGTCTTGTGTTACTTCTTTTGCGCCTGGTATGGCAATGGTATATGCCAATGTACCTTTTTGATCAAGCACATTAAGTCCTTTATCGTCAACTACATATATCATTTCATCAAAACCCACATATACATCTACCGGATTTTGGAAACCTTTAAAAAATGGAAATACCGGAACATAACTAACTGCTTTAGGAACCAAATTAGGATCAATTTGTCCTTGTTGTAATACCTGATCAACGGTATCGTTTTGTTTACCACCAAAAACGGAACACGATGACATTAAACTAATTACAGCTACAGTTAAAAAAATATATTTTACAAAAGTTGATTTCATTTTTTAATTATTTAATGGTAAATAATAAACCAATTCTATGAATATTGCCAATGCGCGATTTGCTCACCAAACCATAATCAATGCCAAAATTACCAAAACTACGAGGCAATTTAATTCCAAAACCTAAACTTGGAAAATTATTAGCTTCGTCTAAGCCAAACTCCCAACCACTGCGGCCATAAAGAATTTTTTTCCAGCTATACTCCACTCCTAGTCCTACTGTTTCGTTATTATCGGTTGGATGGTTTAATTGCGCAGCAGTAGTTAATACGTGAGTTTTATTGCTAATTGGATCAATGGCAAAACCTAACCTAAACACTGCAGGTGCCGAAATTGGTGTAAAATCGTTTTTTTGAGTTTCGCCATTTAATTTTAAAATAGTAACACTTCCTGTTGGGGCAACATTTACGCCAAAATTAGAAAAAGTAACTCCAAAACGTGAATTTTTGATACCAATATTATAAGTTAAACCTAAATCGAAAAGTACATTATTTACGGATACGTTTGCTATAACCTCTTGGGCAAATTTGGCTTGTAAACCAAAACTAAAACTATTGGTTAAAATTTTAGCAAAACTAACACCTATGGAAGTGCTTCCCATCAATACATTTCTGCCTGTTCCGTTTGGTTCAAACTCTGTTGTTTCCTTGGTATCGCCAAAGCCTAAACTCATTACATTTACGCCTACATAACTTAACTTGCCAGCTTTAAAAGCCACCGCACCATAATTTACTTGGCTATTGCCAAACCAACGTGTATGCGAAAATTGCGCAGTAACTTTGCCAGTATCAATTCCGGTAATTCCCGCAGGATTCCAATACAAAGCAGCAGCATCGTTGGTTAACCCTACCACTGCACCGCCCATTGCAGCCGAACGAGCATCAGGAGCAATTTTTAAAAACTGCATACCACTTCCTCCTGTGCGGCTATTACCAAAGGTTGGCAATATTTGTGCTTGCGCAAAAGAGGCAGTAATTAATAAAATATATAATAATTTGAATTTAAACTTCATTGTTTTATAAAAGCCTTGCAAAATAAAACATTATTTTATATTCTAAAGGTTAATTGTTTGTGAAGTTAATTTAGTTGATAGTTCTCGGTTGATAGTAGTTGGTTGATGATTTATTTGAAAAACGCTTTTGGAAATGTTTCTATATTTAAATGTAATACATCAAATAATTTATACAAAAAAAAAAATAACCACTAGTACAATTGCGCCAACAACAATATTTATTGATGCAATTATTCCTTGGTTTTTATCCCAATGGTTGTCTAACTTTTTTTCAGAACCATTTAAGTATTCGAAAAAAGAATAATTTGGACTCTGGGAAATGTTTAATTTTCTAATAACAGTTCCATATAAAAAACGGAAGAGAGCACCAATAAATTCAAGTATTAATTTCATTTGATTAATACTCAATTTCCAATTCAAGCAATTGACGAAGTGTAGCTAAATCGGGATTTTGTTCTACCATTTTATTAAACTTATCTTCCACTGAAAGCGATTTTGTTTCAGGAATTAAAGTGGCATCCACCTCAAAATCTAAATTTATTTGGGTGTTTTTTAAATTAATTCTGAAATATTGCAAAGCATTTAATCGATGCTCTTCACACAAACTCCTTTCATGGTTACTTGCAAGTATTAACGTTATTTTATGGCTATCGTTTTTTAACTTACGCTCCTTCAAAAAACTTAAACTACCTTTATTTAACTGCACCACAAAATCAACCCAAACACGGTTCATATCTAAATCTGAATAAAATTCATCTTTACTCGTATCTAAAATTTCGAGAATTTTTTCTTCAGTTTCTTTTTGAGTTTCTTGAGTTTCGTTTTTGAGTTTTTCTGCCATTTGCTCCTTCAATTGAGCAATTGAATCTCCCGATTTTTTGCCAAATAAACCTCCAGTTTTAGGCATTGGAAGAATATTATTTGAAATGACTTTATTTTCAGGAACAGCGATTGGCTGTTCCTGAACTAAATTTAGTATAGTGGTGGGTTCAGTATTTACTAATGAATTAACAATGGATGAATCGTCAATGGGTTTATTTTCAGTAGTTACTGTTATAGTTGAATCGGAAAAATCAACTATTTTTTTTTTAAGTCAACACCACTATTTTGCAGGTTGATATATGATTGGATATGACTTAATTTCATTAAGCACAGCTCCACGTGTAGCCTTGAGTTTTTCGAAGTTTTGTATTCAAATTCGCATTTATTTAAAACATTCAATGCATTTAACATCAGCGCTACATTGCAGGCCTTGGCTTGTTCTAAAAATTTTATAGAAACCGATTGAGATACTTCTAATAATTTTACAGTATCAGGATGCTTGCAAACCATTAAGTTACGAATGTGTTCACTAAATCCGCCAACAAAATGTAATGCATCAAAGCCATTGTTTAATATTTCATCAAACAATAAAAGTAAACCTGCTAAATCTTCATTTAAAAGAAGGTTTACGGCTTTAAAGTAATAATCGTAATCAAGGATGTTTAGGTTATTGATTACATCTTGGTACTTGATATTGGTTCCACTAAAACTTACAATTCTATCAAAAATAGAAAGTGCATCACGCATAGCTCCATCAGCTTTTTGAGCAATTACATGTAACGCATCTTCATCGGCAGTTATATTTTCTTTTTCACAAATGGCTTTTAATTGTTTAACCGCATCTTCAATTTTAATTCTATGGAAATCGAATACTTGACAACGAGAAATAATGGTTGGAAGTATTTTATGTTTTTCAGTAGTTGCTAAAATAAATTTGGCATATGGAGGTGGTTCTTCCAATGTTTTTAAAAATGCATTGAAAGCATTTGCACTTAGCATGTGCACCTCATCTATAATATAAATTTTATAAGTAGCGCCTTGCGGAGCATAACGCACTTGGTCAACCAAGGCTCTGATATCGTCAACTGAGTTATTGCTAGCAGCATCAAGTTCATATATATTAAAAGAGGCATTGTTATTAAAAGCATTACAACTATCGCAATTATTACAAGCCTCTAAATCGGCAGTTAAGTTGGTACAGTTTATAGTTTTTGCTAACAAACGTGCCGAGGTAGTTTTACCTACACCACGTGGACCACAAAATAAAAATGCGTGAGCCAAATGTTTGTTTTTAATGGCATTTTTTAATGTTTGTACTACATGGCCCTGGCCAATTACAGTATCGAAACTAGCCGGACGGTATTTACGGGCCGAAACCACAAAATTTTCCATGCCTGCAATTAATTTGATTTTTTCGATATAATAAAATTAAACTGCTAATTGTTGATAAATTGAGAGTTTAGGTTGTATACCCAAGTGGTATTTAAAAAAAACTAAACTTTTTTAAAACGAATCAATTTGCTTTAAAAATGGTGCGGAAAGTTTTGGTGGCGCTACACAACAGTATGCTGCGGTTAAAATTTCCATCAATAATTCTTCATTAACTAATTTTAGGTTTACCAAAGTCCAACCATGTTTCCCCCATTTGTTTGGAACAGGAAAAATAATTTCTTTATCTATCATACAAAACAAGGGTTGTTCTTCGGCACTTAGCTTTGCGCAACACCTGTTTTCTTTGGCGTTGTGTGTAACAAATATTTTATTTTTCACTTTGAATGATACGTTTTCAAAGTGCGCTGCTTCCAAAGTTTCAGGAAACGATAATGGGTATTGCTTAAAATCTTTATTCTGTATCATATTTAAAATAACTATTAGCAATGGCAAGATAAACAAAATGCTAATAAAAATGAAAAAACGAGGCCCCCTTGCGGAAACCTCGTTTAGCCTATGAAACAAATTACACCTCTACCCCTAAGTGTAATAATAGTATTAACGTAGTATTAGTGAACTTTGTTTGCCTTTTTAGGAAAAACTTTCTTTTTAATTGATTCTGAGAGTAATAACATTACTGGAACCAATATTAAAGTTAAAACCGTTGCGAACAATAATCCAAAAATCATGGTCCAAGATAAAGGACCCCAGAAAGCAACACTATCACCACCAAAGAAAATATGTGGATTTCCATGAGTGAATAATGTTACGAAATCTATATTTAAACCAACAGCTAATGGAATCAAACCTAACATGGTAGCCGAAGCAGTTAAAATTACAGGAGTCATACGGGTTTTACCAGCTTCAATAATTGCTTCTTTTACTTCCATGCCATTGTCAATTAAAATATCAGTAAACTCAACCAATAGAATTCCATTCCGCACCACAATTCCCGCCAGCGCAACAACTCCGATACCTGTCATTAATATTGACATATCCATTTTGAAGATAGAAAAACCTAATAACACGCCAATGATACTAAAAATAATTTCACTTAAAATGATAATTGGTTTTGAAATAGAGTTGAATTGTGTTACCAAAATCAAGAAAATTAAACCTAAAGAAATCATCATAGCGTTAACCAAGAATGCACCTGTTTCAGCTTGTTGTTCTTGCTCACCTGTCATATCAGTTGTTACGGTAGAAGGTAAATTGAATTTAGCAACGGCTTTTTTAACTGCATCAACCACTTCGTTAGCATTGTAACCTGTAAGTACATTTGAACCTAAAGTTACCAAACGTTTTTGATTTTTACGCTTAATACCACCATAGGTTTGGCTGTATTTTAACTTAGCTACAGATGATAATGGAACAGAGCGCAACATGCCACCCATATTCATATCTCTATAAGTAATTTTTAAATTCATTAACGCATCAATATTATTACGTTGGCTTTCGTTATAACGCACTTGTATAGGATAATCATCGTTGGCATCTTTAAATTTAGATACTTCAATACCAAAAATGGCACCACGTAAAGCTTGACCAATTTGTGCTGAAGTAATGCCTTCACGGTTAGCACGCTCCCTATCAATTTCAATTAATATTTCAGGTTTGTTTGTAATTAAATCTGATTTCAATTCTTCAATTCCAGGTATTTGTAACGAATCTAAGTAGCGTTTTAAATCTTTAGAAACAGTTGTTAATTCATTAAAATTATCACCAATAATTTCAATATTAACTGGCTTACCAGTTGGCGGACCATTACTTTCTTGTTCCACTGTTATTTGTGCACCAGGAATATCATTTACTACTTTTCTAATTCTATCTAAATAAAGCAAAGTTTCTTCGCCATTACGTTTACCAAATTCAACAAAAGCAACTGTAACTTTACCCAAATGCGATTGAGCACCTGCTTCAAACTGGCTTGGATCGCCTGCACCAATAGCTACATTTGAAATTACTGACTCCACAATTTTATTGCTATCGCCAATTTCTTTATAAATTCTTTTTTCCACTAATTTAGTGATTGAATCCGTTTTTACTTGATCAGTCCCTACAGGCATTTGAATATAAGTATAAACAAAATTTGGTGACGCTTGAGGGAAGAAAACTATTTTAGGTGTGCGGACAGAAACTAGGAAAAAACTAAAAAACAATAATCCAATGGTCCCTAATAAAATAAAAACAGGACGATTTTTAGCTAAGCACCAAGTAATTAACTTCTTGTATTTTTCTTGAATTGAAGGCCAAGTTTTATTCTGGAATTTACCAATTGTTTTATAAAGTACAAAACGGTTGAAACAATACAATAAATAAATAACTATGGTAAAGTTTCCTAAACCTACATTTCCAGACAGGTAAGCTACCAAAGCAATCACTGCAAATACAACTGAGGTAATTTTAAAACCTTTAGTATTTTTGCGCTCTTCAGCCTCTTCTTCGTGTGTTTTCATAAAACCAACTGCAAACACAGGATTGATAATATAGGCAACTACTAAGGAAGCTAACAAGGTAATAATTAATGTTACCGGTAAAAAGAACATAAATTTACCTATTACACCTTGCCAAAATGCCAATGGAATAAATGGAGCTAAAGTAGTAAGAGTACCTGAAAGTACTGGTAAAAACACCTCACCAGCAGCTAGTTTGGCCGCCTTTTTAATTGGCACTTTTCCATTTTCAAAAATACGGTGCGTATTTTCAATTACCACAATGGCATCATCCACCACAATACCCAAAGCGAGTAGGAAAGCAAATAATACAATCATGTTTAAAGTAAAACCTAAACTTGGTAATACTAAAAATGCAACTGCCATTGATAAAGGTACTGACATGGCTACAAATAAGGCATTGGTAGCACCCATAAAAAACATTAAGATAACGGTAACCAGAATAAATCCAATAATAATTGTATTAATTAAATCATGCAAAGTAACACGGGTGGTCTCTGATTGATCACCAGTAATAGTAATTTTTAAACCTTTTGGAAAATGACTTTCTTTTAACTCTTCAGTTAATTTTCTAATTTTATCACTTGCATCAATTAAATTTTGGCCACTCTTTTTTACTATGTTTAAGGAAATTACATTTTTATTTTCTAAACGGGCAAAACTTTCTTGCTCTTTAAAACCATCTTTTACTTCAGCAATATCGCGTAAGTATACAACAGCACCACTAGCAGAACGTATAGTTAAATCACCAATTTTTTTAGGATCGGCATACTGACCAATCACGTTAATTTCACGTAATAAGCCATCCATTTTAACAGAACCACCACTAATGGTAACGTTTTCATTACCAATAGCCTGCATTACATCATACATAGCTACATCAGCCGATTGCATTTTGTACATATCAAGGTTAATTTGAACCTCTCTATCTAATGCTCCAACTATATCGGCACGCGTAATTTCTTTTAAACCTTCAATTCTATCTTGTAAATCTTCGGCATATACTTTTAGCTTATCTAATGGATAATCGCCCGATAAATGCACAAACATAATAGGCATTTGCGATACATCAATTTCCATTACCGAAGGTTCGCTGGTAAGCACTTGAGGTAAATCTTTACGTGCTTTATCTACTTGATCCTTTACCCTTTGCTTTGCAATTGGAATTTGCACATCGGTATTAAATTCAACAGTAATTAAACTAATGTTTTGTATGGTATTACTTGTAATTTTTTTAACACCCGAAATAGACTTTAAGCTTTTTTCTAAATGTTTGGTTACAATGTTTTCCATATCCTTAGGCGATGTTCCAGCCTGAACAGTACTAACAATAATTTGCGGAAATACTACCTCCGGAAATTGTTCTTTTGGCAAACTATTATAACTCATTAAACCAGCTAAGGTTATAATAATGGTCATAATATAAATGCTTGTTTTGTTATCTATAGCCCAACTCGAGGGCTTAAATTCTTTTATTTTATCTAACATAATTTTATGATTAATGCTTTTGGATTTTACTATCTAGATTACCTTTAGCTATAATTTTTTATAATTTAATTTTTAGTAATTAATAGCTAGAGGCTTGCTGCCAGAAGCTAGAGGCTATTTTAGAATTTAATTAGCTCACCATCATTTAAGTCACTATAACCTTCGGTAATTAATTGATCTCCTTTTGTAATACCACCAATAATTTCGGCCTTATCGTTATAAGTAACACCAACATTTACCACACGTTTTTTTGCAACAGTTTTATTGCCTTCTTTAACTGCTAGGTAAACGAAGTTTTCACCATCAGCATTTTGCACACAATTTACAGGAATCACTATTACATCATTTTTTGCATAATCAATAATTTTAACTACGGCAATCATATTTGGTAAATAGCTATTATCGCTTGGTAAAGCTACTTCAACAGCAAAAGTTCTGTTTAACGCACTAATACCTTTTCCGCTGTAGGTAATTTTGGTATTAATAGTTTTGTCAATATCAGGGAAAGTAATAATTACATCATTTCCTTGTTTAATTTTATTAGCATAACTTTCAGCTACATCGGCTTTTACCTTTAATTTATTAAAGTTAACTATTGAAAAATAAGGCATTCCCGGAGCGGCAGTTTGACCTACTTTTAAATTTACTACATCAATAGTTCCATTAACGGGCGAAGTAATTTTATACATAGCCAATTGTTCGCGCATGGCTGCAATTTGTTGCTCTAACGATTCTTTGTTGGTTTTAGCTTGTTTGTACTGAATTTCAGAACCAACTTGTTTTTCCCATAAAGCTTTTTGTTTGTTGTACAATTCGGTAACTAAACTTAAGTTAGTTTCCATTGATTGAATTTGTTTGCGAATAGCGTTTCCATCTAATTCAGCTAATACTTGACCCGCTTTAACCACTGAACCTGGTTTAGCCAATACGTTTAAAACCAATCCAGGAACTTTAGCACTAATAGTAGTGTTTTCATCGCCATCTACTCTTCCTTGTACATCAATAAAATGTTTAAAGTTGGAGGTTTCAACATTTGAAACGGCTACGTTTACTATTTTTTCGCGTTTTTCAATGGTAGCACCACCAGCTTTTATTTCGTCTTCAAGGGTTTTAACTTTAATAGCTAAATCAGCTTGCTCAGCCTTTAATTTTTCAAGCTCAGCTTGTTTCTTTTCAATTGCATTGCCACCTCCGCACGAGGTTAAAATTATGCTTAAAATTGAAATAATGGCAATTATTACTTTTCCGTTTTTCATTGTATTTATGTTTTAATTTTTTATGATTTAACTATTATTTACCTATGGCTCTTTTCAATTCAATCTGAGCATTTAACCAATTGTAAATTGAAGTAAGGTAATTGGTTTGTGCTTGTTTCAAATCGTTGTCAGCATTGGTTAACTCTAATGTTGAACCGACACCTTCTTTTAGTTTTAAACTTGATTTATTGTAAATATCTTGAGCTAAACTAAAGTTGTCTTTTTGAATTACTAATTGCTCTTTAGCTCTTTCATAACGGCTTTGAGCATTGGTTCTATCTAGGTCTATTAGGTTTTCTACCATTTTTTTAGTATTAGTTAATTTTTGAGCATTAAGCTTTACCTGCTGAATTTGAGCTGATTTACGTAATCCATCAAAAATTGGTAATGATAATTGCGCACCAACCAAAGTACCATCAAAAAACTTATTACCTAAATTACTAAACTCCACACCAAAGGTATTGTAAGTATAATTTCCAAATGCTGCCAAACTTGGTAAATAACCATATTGGTAGCGTTTTTTATCTAAGTTGTTTAACTTTTCGGCCAGTAATAACTTACGGTATTCAATGCGGTTTTCGTAGCTTGCTTTTTCATTAGTAGCAGTTCCATTATCGGTTACCATTAATTGGTTTAACTTATCGGTTAGCTCTATTTTATCGTTAACTC
This sequence comes from Bacteroidia bacterium, assembly GCA_044239605.1. Classification (GTDB taxonomy): domain Bacteria; phylum Bacteroidota; class Bacteroidia; order UKL13-3; family UKL13-3; genus JAAFJM01. Next base: position 41,999 of record JBIIBC010000013.1, read on the forward strand.
TTAAGCCCATTTGCATTTTTAAACTGTAGTAAACCAATTCTTTTTGGTCTTTTAATTGACTAAATTGGGTTTGTGTATTGGCTAAAGTTAATCTTAGTCTATCAGCTTCAATTTTTTCAACTAAACCATTTTTATAAAGTTCGTTAATATCAAAATATGTTTTTTCAATACGTTTAAGCGTGTTTTCAAACAATTGAATATTTTCGTCAATAATTAATGCTGCGTAATAACCTTTAGTTACATTGTTTTCTACATCAATTTCTGAACGTTTAATATCAATTTTACTCATTTCAACAAACTCTTTTGCGGCTTTTAAACCTAAAAAGAAAGTTCCATCAAAAAGCAACTGACTAGCCTGAATGGTATTATTCCACGAGTATGGAATACCTTGAGGAAATGACAAGGTTGGGCTAGGATTTGATGGAGACAAAAATGGATTTGGAATTTCTACAGAAGGAACTTTAATAAAATGATTCAAGCTTGAGGTTGCGTTAATTTGAGGCAAACCATTTGCTGTAATTTCTTTTACTTTCTTTTGTGCTATTTGTTCATCAAGCACTGCATTTTTGAGTGAGTCGTTATTTTTTAGTGCAAAGTTTACTGCATCATTTAATGAAAACCTTTTAGTTTCATTGTTTTGTTGTGAAATAGCTAAATTTACTCCTAATAAAACGCTTACTATTACGATAATACTTCTAGTAATCATACTTATTTATTTTGTGTTATTATGTTGGTTTTCAATTAATTTATTCAATTTTTTCAATCCTTTTTCAGTACAAATTCCACGTAAATGATGTCTTAAAATTTCTTGGTGTATATACTGAAAATCGGTGCTAATTTCTTGGTAAAGTTCGGGTTTCATCATGAAGTCAATGCTATGAACATATAATTTTGCTATTAATTCTGAAACAAAATCTTGTCGATACAAACCAAGTTCTTTTCCTTTATTTATATTATTTAACATTTGGGTGTATATAAAATTCGATTTAAAATTATCAAACTTATCCCAAGCAGCTTTAAAGTATTTTCGCAAATCAAAAAGTACAGAAACATTTACTTTTCGGTGTTTTTCGGTAATTGACTTACTCATTTCAAGCATAAACTCAATTGGGTCATGACCTTCATTTTCAAGGCTACAACAAATTTGCATATCAGATTCTATATGAAAATCTATGGTTTGATTAACCAAATCATTTTTATCTTCAAAAAACTGATACAATGTTTTTTTTGAAACACCTAACTCTCTGGCTATATCGTCCATAGTGATGCTTTTAAAGCCATATTTCATAAACAGGCCATTAGCACCTACCAATATTTTATCTTTAGGTTCCATTATTTTACCTTTAATCGCTTGCAAATGTGAGAAACTTTATGAACTTAGGAAACTTTTTTTATGCAAAAAGTTTCCTAAATATTTTTTGTTTCCATTAAATATTTGATTTTGTTTATATTAGCCAATGTGGCTTGATTTAAACTTGACAAATCTCAACAAAAAAACTAGTTGAGAGTTTATAATTAATAACTTTAATCTGTGAATTTTTTTTGTTAGAATTATATGCAGATGTGAAAAGAAAGTGTTTAATTTGCTAACTAGAGGCATGTAAAACAAAAAAGTTAATTTGTTAACATGTAATTTTGAATTAAAATGAAAAATATTAGAGCAGTTTTAGTAGATGATGTGGAAGTAATGCGTATTACTTTAAAGAAAGTTTTAGAGCAATTTCCACATATAGAATTAGTAGGCGAAGCTTCCACTTTTGATGAAGCCAAAGATATAATAAACCTATTACAGCCCGATTTGTTATTTTTAGATATTGATTTAAACGGGTTGACATCCATTGATTTAATTGGTGAAATTAATTGTACGCCTAAAATTATATTTATTACTTCGCACGAAAACTTTGCTATAAAAGCTTTTGAGCTAAATGCTGTTGATTATATAATTAAACCAGTTAGCTCAAAACGTATCAGTAAGGCAATTGAACGAATTACTACTCCAGTTGATGAAACTGCAGAAAATAGTAATGAAAACGATGAAACTTTCCAATCAGACCAAATCATTTTATTAAACTTTGATAATAAAATGAATTTCATAAAAATAAGCGATATTAACTATATAGAGGCTTATGGAAATTACACCAAGGTGTATATGACTGATGGAAAATTAAGTATTACCTACAACTCAATTAAAAACTGGGATGCTAAACTACCGGTTGATGTATTTATTCAAGTCCATCGTTCTACCATTGTAAATTTATTGAACGTTCAAAAAATTGAAAAATGGACCAACGATACAGGCCGCTTACACCTGAAAGGCGTAGAAAAACCTTTTGAAATAAGCCGTAGTTATTTCTTCCAAATAAAGAAAAAATACAAAATGTAATTACCAAAAATCCGAAGCCAAAAACTTCGGATTTTTTTTGTAACAATATTTATCTTTTTGATAAAAAAACTAAGTTTGAATAATTAATAACCCCTATGAACCCAAAGGTTGATTTTTACTTTACAAAAGAACAAAAATGGCAGCAAGAAATTACGAAAATTCGAGCTATAGCCCTTAGCTGCAACTTATCTGAAGAGTTAAAATGGGGAACACCATGTTATACTTTTCAGGAAAACAACATAGTACTTATTCATACTTTTAAAGAGTATTGCGCCTTTTTGTTTTTTAAAGGCGCATTGCTTACTGATACTCACGATATGTTAATTCAACAAACGAAAAATGTACAAGGTACACGGTAAATTAGGTTTGTCAATTTAGCCCAAGTAACCGAGCAAGAAGCTATCATCAAAGCATACATTTTTGAAGCCATAGAGGTAGAAAAAGCAGGTTTAAAAGTTACACTTAAAAAAACTAATGAATACGAAATTCCTGAAGAGTTTCAACTAAAATTAAATGAAAGAGCTGAACTAAAAATTGCTTTTGAAGCACTAACTCCTGGCAGGCAACGTGGCTATTTATTGCACTTTGCTCAACCTAAACAAGCTAAAACCCGCGAGGCAAGAATAGAAAAATGTATTCCCCAAATTTTTGAAAGCAAAGGTTTAAATGATTAATAATATTTGATATAATTACATTTTATGAAAAAAGAATTGTCAGCTAAAGATGCAAAAAAGTTAATAGAAACCTTGAAAACACGTTTCGAAAAATATACCAATCGCCACTTAAATATAAACTGGGACATGGTGCAAACCAAGTTAGAACTTAGTGAGAATAAACAAAAATTATGGTCGCTTAACCAAATGGAAATTACCGGTGGCGAGCCTGATGTAATAGACTTTGACACGAAAACCAATGAATTTATTTTTGTTGATTGTTCGGCCGAAAGCCCTAGCGGACGCAGAAGTTTGTGTTTTGACAATGAAGCTTTAGATGCCCGAAAAGAAAACAAACCTGCGGGCAGTGCATTGAATATGGCAGCAGAAATGGGCATAACTATTTTAAACGAAACCCAATACCGAAACTTATTACAGTTAGGCAATTTTGATGCAAAAACATCAAGTTGGATAGAAACCCCTGCACCCATAAGAAAACTCGGAGGAGCCTTATTTGCCGATTTTAGGTATAACCATGTATTTGTGTATCATAATGGCGCACAATCGTACTACGCAGCCAGAGGATTTAGAGGAATGTTAAAGGTTTAGTTTAATTACAAAGTTGAAAGATTAGAAAGATTACAAGGTTGATTTGGTGTAAATAAGAAAGAAATTTGAAAATTACCAAAATTTGGCAATTTTGTGAAAAATAATTATGGGGAAAAATACATCAATATCTCTAGGAGATCATTTTGAAACCTTTGTGGAAGAAAGTCTTTCATTGGGTCGTTATCAAAATGCGAGTGAAGTAATTAGAGCAGGATTACGTTTACTTGAAATAGAAGAAAACAAACTAATAGCGCTTAAAAAAGCTATTGACGAAGGTATAAATAGTGGCATAAATTCTGATTTTAACCCTCAAAATCATTTAGAAATAATGAAGAAAAAACGGAAACAGAATGCCTAGCTATCATAATCTAATAATTGGTAATGAACTTAAAAAAAAATTGAATGAAAATTATTATTATTGTTAATTAGAATTATTATTAAACGGTTATAAAATGAACAAAACAATTTTCTATTTATTAAGTCTAGTTATTTTTACTGGGTGCAAATCATGGGATTCTTCAATGTTAGTGCCCAAAAATGATCCATTAACTCCCAAACTTCTTACACTAGAAAGAAGAATAGAGGATTTATCAAATACAACTGTAGTTGCAAATGGAGATGAGTTAATACTATTTACTAAAGAAGTAGAAAATAACCTTATAGATCCTTATGGTGACAAATATGGTTATATAGCTTTAAAGAAAAATATTATTAAAGTGAATCACGGAATGGGCTATCTTATTCCATCAGCAATTTTACTATATGTTCCCACTTTATTTGGGTTTCCTTGCTCGAATATTAGCTATAAAGTAGAAGTAGAAATTAGAATAATGGATAGAGATAATAAATTAATTAGTAAATACTCTGCAATAGGTGAATCAAGGGTAAAAGCTGCAATGTATTATGGTTATTCGCTATCAAATGCAGCGAGAAAATCTTATTCTGATGCAATATTAGATGCGTTCAATAAAATTAGACCTCAAATTCAATTGAATGCTGCCAACATAAATGAAAAGTTACGATTGGCTGGAAAATTGTAAAAATTTACTGAATAGAAAATTTTCCGAACTCAATTAGATAATCTACTATTAATTGTAGGATAATAAACTGAAGTTAAGAAGAGCTTAAATTTACAACAAACTATACCTGCCAACTATTCCTAAAGGCAATTGAATACCTGATTTTCCCTGTAAATATAATTCACCAAAATCTAAGTTTTTGGTTTGTTTAAAATTACTTTCCACTAAATTTTGAACCACCAAGGCACTTAAACCAAGAGAGTAAACATTTAAAATCAAAAAATGGTTATTGGGCTCTAAAATTTTGGCAACATCTTGCAGTAACTCATTAATGCTATTTTCTAACTGCCAACGTTCGCCATTGGCCCCAATTCCGTAAGCAGGAGGATCTAAAATAATTCCATGGTAAGTTTTACCACGTTTTACTTCGCGTTTTACAAATTTCATGGCATCTTCCACCACCCAACGTATATCGCTTAAGCCAGAAGATTCCATGTTTTCTTTACTCCAAGTAATTACTTGCTTTACACTATCAACATGGGTAACATCTGCTCCAGCAGCTTTAGCAGCTATACTTGCGCCACCTGTGTAGGCAAACAAATTTAAAAACCTAGGTTGCTCGCCTTTTACTTTTTTCAAGTTTTGGAAAATATAATCCCAATTAGCGGCTTGTTCAGGAAAAATGCCTACATGCTTGAACGAAGTAAGCGCTAAATTAAAGTTCAGGTTCAAATCGTTGTGTTTGTAGTTCATTTTCCAACGTTCGCCTGCAGTTTTATTCTTTTTTATCCATTCGCCACTATGGCTAGTGCGAGGTTTAAAAGTAATATCGGTTAATTTTTGCCACTCTTGTTCGCTCCATTTTTTACTCCACAAAGCTTGAGGTTCAGGTCTACGTAAAACCAATGAACCAAATTTTTCTAGCTTTTCAAAATCGCCACAATCTAAAAGTTCGTATTGTTGCCAATTGGTAGGTGTAAATGTTTGCATGTATAAATAAAAGAGGGCAAATATAAGTTTTTTATTGCTTTGTATATTTTACAAAACCATTTAATTAAATTAAAAATAAATAGGTTTGAAAAAAATAATATCTAAGCATTCAAATCAAGCCTATTAAACAATTAGAAAATCATTTAATCAGCTATTCTGTGTTAGTTATTCCATAATAAAAGTGCGTCCTTCGTCAGCAATATCGGTATTGGCAAACTCCGTTCTAGCCTCTGCTAACAAAGGTTGCAAATCATCGTAACGCGCACTAAAATGGCCAATAATTAATTTTTCTACATGAGCCTTGCTAGCTACTATCCCGGCTTGTTTGGCAGTAGTATGCATGGTATCAATGGCTCGTGCCAATTTATCGTGCATAAAAGTAGCTTCATGGTAAAGTATATCTGCTTCTTGCACTGATTGAACTACTCTTTCGTCAAAAATAGTATCGCTACAATAAGCATAAGTTATTGGTTTTCCTGGGTCAAAAGTTAGTAATTCGTTTTTGATATGCGTTTTACCATCTGGACTTAAATAATCGCGTCCGCGTTTTAAATCGTTAAAATGTGTAAACGGAACTTTCATTTTTTCGCAAGCTTCCACATTTAACTTGCGTAATTTGCTGCGTTCTTGAAACAAAAAACCAGCAGTTGGAACTCTGTGAAACAAGGGAAATGAAATTACTTTGTAGTAAATATTTTCAAAAATTACTTCCGTTTTATTGGGGTCAACAGTATGATAATTTAACTCAAAGCTAAAACGTGTATCGCTGTATTTAAAAAATACATTTAAAATTTCGAACAATTCCTTTGGACCATAAATATCAACTGGAGCTTCGCGACCCATTAAATTCATACTGAGTAACAAACCCGGTAAACCCAAAATATGATCGCCATGAACATGGCTAATAAATATTTGGTTAATGCGAGATTTCTTAATTTTATAGCGTTGCAATTGCATTTGAGTTCCTTCGCCACAATCAATAAGAATGTGATGATCAAGAATATTTAAATACTGACCGCTTGGATGCCTATTAGGTGCTGGCGATGCACTACTATTGCCTAAAATTGTTACTTCAAAAGCCATTTTACAATTATACAGAATTAAAATTATAAAAAACTACTTGATTTTAACAGTAGCACTAAGCATTTTATGATCGCTAAAATTCATTTTATAAGGCTTGTAATTTACAATTTCAAAATTTTTATCTGCCAAAATATAATCAATTCTAAACGAAGGCATTTTTCCAATATAAGTTGAGCTAAAACCCGAACCACTTTCAATAAATGCATCTTTCATATCACCTTTAATTATGTTGTAAGCATAACTAGCTGGCGAATCGTTAAAATCGCCTGTTAAAATTATTTTATAGGGTGATTTTTGAATGAATTTTTGAATAAATTCAGCTTGCTTCGAACGAGTAACAAAAGCTCTTTTAAGTTTTCCAGCTATATTTTTTATATCTAAAATGTCCACCTCTTTTTTATTACTATTCTCTTCAATTTCAGCTACAGTTTGATAGTCTTTTTTATCGAAAGCAATTGATTTTAAGTGGGTATTAATTATTCGAATGGTATCGTTTTTATATTTAATATCTGCAAAAATAGTGGCATTTCCGTTTGAATTAATTCTTTCTACAAAACCTGAATTAACTATAGGGTATCTGCTTAAAATACTGATACTGTAACCTGTAATTTTATCTTCAATATCTTGCATATTGAACTTATCAAAATGCTTATAATTGTTAATTAACATTTTAAACATTCTTTTATCTTTTGAGGTGTTATAAGAAACAAATTCTTGAAAACACATTACATCTGGTTTGATCTCATTTAATGTTTCAAAAAATATTTCAGGTGCATAATCCCCATCTTCAAAAGCATCAAACGCATGAGTATTGAAGTCAACAATATTGATGTAGTTATCACTTACAATTTCTTTTTTCGTGCCGAATTGTAAAAAACGTTGGCTAACATTAATTCCAATAATTAAGGCTACCAATGAATAAATAATATTCCAATTTAAATTAATTAACCAATACAGCACAAAAAATGAATTGGCAATGAAAATGATAGGAAATGCTAATCCTAAAAACGCCACAAACCACAATTGAACAGGACTAATAAAAGCTGCTAAATACGCACCTAATAAAAGTAATATTAGCGCCCAATTTAAAAACAAAACTATTTTGTTAAATACTTTCATAATAATGCTTCAAATAAAATAATTATAATTGTTAATTCCTCTTAAACTTATTTTTTACAAAAAATCGTTTTTGCGGATTTTGGCTTTAATTATTCCATAAAACAACTATAACGTTGATAATAAATAAAATAACTATTACTTAATACTAAAACTATAGATTTTAACGTTGAACATAAAATTGTAAACTTATTTGTAATGGCAAAAAAAAACTAAAACAATTCTTCAAACCTATATATTTGTTAACTTTAATTCGTTACCCATTTGAAACTTTCTGTTGTAATAGTAAACTATAACGTAAAATATTTTTTAGAACAAGCCCTTTATTCGGTTAGAAAGGCTTGTAATGGAATCAATGCAGAAATTATAGTAGTAGATAACAACTCGGTAGATGGTAGCTGCGAAATGGTAAAACACAAATTTGCCAACGATGTAATTTTAATTGAAAATAAAGAAAATGTAGGTTTTAGCAAGGCCAATAACCAAGCTATAAAAATAGCCAAAGGCGAATACATTTTACTTTTAAACCCTGATACTGTAGTAGAAGAAGCGTGCTTTAACAAAGTTGTTTCGTTCATGGACCATACGCCCGATGCTGGCGCTGTTGGTGTAAAAATGATTGATGGTTCAGGTAAGTTTTTACCTGAAAGCAAACGTGGTTTACCTACGCCAGATGTGGCTTTTTATAAAATATTTGGCTTGGCGGCTCTTTTCCCAAAATCAAAACGATTTGGCAAATACCACCTTGGATTTTTAGATAAAAACGAAACGCATAAAGTGGATGTTTTGGCAGGCGCATTTATGATGCTTCGTAAAACAGTTATCGAAAAAATTGGCATGCTCGATGAAGATTATTTTATGTATGGCGAAGACATAGATTTAAGCTACCGAGTAACCAAAGCGGGCTATTTTAATTATTATTTTCACGATACTACTATAATACATTACAAAGGTGAAAGCACTAAAAAAACCAGTGTAAACTTTGTATTTACGTTCTATCGTGCCATGATAATTTTTGCACAAAAACATTATTCGCAAAAACATGCTAGAACATTTGGCTTACTCATTAATTTTGCCATTTACTTAAGAGCTACAGCTGCTATAGTTTTACGCTTTTTAAATGCCGTTTATTTACCCATAATCGACTTTTTATTGATATTGGTAAGTATGCTTTTTATAAGTAAAGGTTATTCTATTTTTAAATACGATACAGATTCGGCCTATAGCAATTATGTAGTTCTAGCAAATAGTTGTATATATGGTGCACTTTGGATGGCAGGACTATACTTAGCTGGAGCATACAATAAACGTAAAACATTTTTAAGCGTAACCAAAGGTGTTTTGGCCGGTTCTCTAGCAATAGCCGTTTTTTATGCATTTTTAAACGATTCATATCGTTTTAGTCGCGCCATAATAGTTTTAGGAACTTTAAGCACCATTATTATGGCCTATTTCGATAGGTTTTTATTGTTTTGGTTAAAAAATGGCAAGCTAAGTTTTAGCTTTAGTAACCGCTTGCGCACTGCTATAGTTGGTAATTACAATGAAGTAAATCGTGTGCAAGATTTATTGATAAAATCAAAAGCCAAAGCAGACTATTTTGGTTTTATTTCTATTGATGATAAAAGTGTAAACGATAACCAATATTTAGGTAACGTAAACCAACTAAGCGAGATAGTGGATGTGCTGAAAATTGAAGAAATAATTTTTTGCTCTAAAGATTTGGCTGCTTCGCAAATTATAGAATGGATGGGCCGCATGAAACAGCAAGAATTACTGTTTAAAATAGTGCCTGAAGAAAGTTTATTTATAATTGGAAGTAACAATAAAAATACACCAGGCGATTTTTACACTATAGAATTAAACTTATCATTAAGCAAGGCTTGGGAGCAACAAAAGAAACGTTTATTTGATGTGTTTTTTGCCATTTTTATTCTACCATTTATTCCCTTTGTAAGTTTAATAATTAAGAATAAAACGCAGTTTTTCAAAAATTGGGTTCAGGTACTTTTAGGAGAAAAAACTTGGGTTGGTTATGCCAAAGCCGATAATATTAAACTATTGCCAATTTTACGTCAAGGAGTTTTAAATCCAATTGATAACCTTACAGGCAAAAGCTATAATCCAATTACCATTCAAAAATTAAACTTTTTATACGCCAAAGATTATTCGGTAGAAAAAGACTTTTTAATATTGATTCGTTCTCTAAGAAGTTGGGGTAATTAATTAATTACACTGTCTTTATTAATAGATTCTAAAAACTCTTCATCTGATTTGCCTAAGTTTTCAATTGAAAGCTTTGCATCTTCAGCCAATTCACTATTAGGATATTTTTGTAAAAATTGGTCGTAGAATTTTCGTGCATTTACAAAATCGTTCAAATTGTTTTCATAACTAAAAGCTATTGAAAACAATGCTTGTTCACAAAATTTTGAGTTTGGATAATTAGTAATTAATTTTTCAAAAAATCCAATTCCCTCACTAGCTTTATTTAAAATATTACTTCGTTGTGCAGCCTTAAATAAAAACTCAGGGGCATGGTCATCGTCAGGATATTTATCTACAAACGATGCGTAAGACCAATATAAATCGGTAATTTGACCAATACTAAAAGCGCTATCGCTGTTCTCTAATTCGGTTATTTGATTTAACAATTTTTCTTTAGGCGATTGACATGCAAAAACCAACGAAATGAACACAAAAACTGAAAATATTTTTCTCACAACTAATAATTAAATTATGTTACAAATAAACATCCATGCTTTCATTTATTTTCTTAATTTTTGCACATTTTTTAGTAGTTTGCGCACTAAAGATTACAACTTTTAAGAGAATAAACTCCAAACAATTGGTTTATTTTTCAGAGATTTAGGTTTAGAATTGGATTATTTTGTACTTATTTCAAAAAACTTTCAAACAACTATTTGAAAGCATTTTAATCCGATTATTTTTGCAACACTTTTTAAAAAACATACATGAGAGTAATTCAATTTAGAGAAGCGCTTCGCGAAGCAATGAACGAAGAAATGCGCAGAGATAAAGATATATTTTTAATGGGCGAGGAAGTGGCCGAATACAATGGCGCTTACAAAGTTAGTCAAGGTATGCTTGATGAGTTTGGCGAAAAACGTATCATAGATACTCCAATAGCGGAACTTGGTTTTGCGGGTATAGCTGTTGGTGCTGCAATGAATGGTTTACGTCCAATTGTTGAATTTATGACTTTCAACTTTTCGCTAGTTGCTATTGATCAAGTAATTAACTCAGCTGCTAAAATGTATCAAATGAGTGGTGGTCAGTTTAATATGCCTATGGTTTTTAGAGGGCCAACTGCAAGTGCTGGCCAATTAGGAGCTCAACATAGCCAAGCTTTTGAAAACTGGTATGCCAACTGCCCAGGTTTAAAAGTAGTTGTTCCTTCAAATCCATACGATGCAAAAGGTTTACTTAAAACTGCCATTAGAGATAACGATCCTGTTATTTTTATGGAAAGTGAGCAAATGTATGGCGATAAAGGTGAAGTACCTGAAGAGGAATATTTAATTCCGATTGGAAAAGCGGTTGTAAAACGTGAAGGAACTGATGTTACAATTGTTTCGTTTGGTAAAATTATTAAAGTGGCTTATGCGGCTGCCGAAGAATTAGCGAAAGAAGGGGTAAATGTAGAAATAATTGATTTACGCACAGTGCGCCCAATTGATTATGATACGGTTATTGAATCAGTTAAAAAAACTAACCGCTTAGTTATATTAGAAGAAGCTTGGCCGTTAGCAAACATAAGTACTGAAATAACTTATATGGTTCAAAAACGTGCTTTCGATTATTTAGATGCACCAATTATTAGAGTAAACACAGCAGATACTCCTCTTGGATATGCTCCAACTTTTGTTGAAGCATTTTTACCAAGTGTAAAACAAGTAATGGATGCTGTTAAAAGTGTTATGTATAAATAATCAAGAATATCATAATAAATAAAAAAAGCCTGAATTATAAATTCAGGCTTTTTTTATTTTTAATTCCAATTATTTTACATCAAATCTATCTAAGTTCATTACTTTAACCCAAGCAGCCACAAAATCTGTTACAAATTTTTCTTTGGCATCGTTGCTTGCGTAAACCTCAGCTATAGCTCGTAACTCTGAATTTGAACCAAATATTAAATCAGCTCTAGTGGCAGTGTATTTAATTTGATTGGTTTTTGCATCTCTGCCTTCAAATACTTCTTTCTTCTCGTCCTTAGCAGTCCAAACTGTTCCCATTTCTAATAATTTTACAAAAAACTCATTGGTTAATTGGTCTTTACTATCCATAAAAATGCCATGTTTTGAATTATCGAAATTAGTTTGTAAGGCGCGCATTCCACCAACCAGAACAGTCATTTCAGGAGCTGACAAAGTTAACAATTGCGCTTTATCTACCAATAACGCTTCGGTTGGAACATTGTATTGTGTTTTCACATAATTTCTAAAACCATCGGCTTGCGGTTCTAATAATTTAACTGAATTTACATCGGTTTGCGCTTGGGTTGCATCCATGCGGCCGGGTATAAACGGAACAGTAATAGTATATCCAGCATTTTTAGCAGCTTGCTCTATACCCACATTTCCTGCTAAAACTATCATATCGGCTAACGATACTTTTTGTTCTTTACTGCTTTGGTTAAATTCATTTTGAATTTTTTGTAAAGTATTCAACACTTTATTTAACTGAACAGGATTATTTACTTCCCAACTTCTTTGTGGCTCTAAATTAATACGTGCGCCATTGGCACCACCTCTTCTATCCGAACCGCGGTAAGTAGATGCCGAAGCCCAAGCGGTGCTTACCATTTCGCTAACGTTTAAGCCTGAGTTTAAAATGCTTGTTTTTAGTTTTTTAATTTCTGCTTCGCCAACTACTTTATGGTTTAATGCCGGAATAGGATCTTGCCAAAGTAAATCTTCTTTGGGTGCTTCTGGTCCTAAATAAGTGGTTTTAGGGCCCATATCTCTGTGTGTTAATTTAAACCAAGCCCTTGCAAAAGCATCGTTAAAAACTTCCGGATTTTCCATGAATTTCCTTGAAATTTTTTCATAAATAGGGTCGTAACGCAACGATAAATCGGTGGTTAACATAGTTGGTTTATGTTTTTTTGTATTATCAAAAGCATCAGGAATTATTAAATCGTTGGTTTTAGCCACCCATTGGTTTGCACCTGCAGGACTTTTGGTTAGTTCCCATTCGTAGTTAAAAAGTATTTTTAGATATTCTTGACTCCATTGGTTTGGTTTTGTGGTCCAAGTTACTTCTAAACCTGATGTAATGGCATCTTGGCCTTTACCCGATTTGTAACTGCTTTTCCATCCAAAACCTTGCTCTTCTATTGGCGCGCCTTCTGGAGCAGGACCTACATGTTTAGCATCGCCAGCACCATGTGTTTTACCTAAGGTATGTCCGCCAGCTATTAAAGCCACGGTTTCTTCATCGTTCATACCCATTCTTCCAAAAGTTTCGCGAATATCTTTTGCAGCTAAAATAGGGTCAGGATTACCGTTGGGTCCTTCAGGATTTACATAAATTAAACCCATTTGCACTGCAGCCAAAGGCGTTTCTAATTTCCTATCGCCTGAGTAACGTTTATCGTCTAACCATTTGGTTTCAGAACCCCAATACACATTGGTTTCTGGCTCCCAAACATCTACTCTTCCACCTGCAAACCCAAAGGTTTTAAAACCAGCAGTTTCTAAAGCTACGTTGCCCGTTAAAATCATCAAATCAGCCCACGAAATTTTGTTGCCATATTTTTGTTTGATTGGCCATAAAAGTCTTCTAGCTTTATCTAAATTACCATTGTCAGGCCAGCTATTTAATGGTGCAAAACGCTGTTGACCAGCTCTTGAACCACCACGACCATCGGCCGAACGGTAAGTACCTGCACTATGCCAAGCCATGCGTATAAAAAAACCTGCATAATTGCCATGGTCAGCCGGCCACCAATCTTGCGATTGAGTCATCAAAGCACGTAAATCATTTTTTAGTGCAACATAATCTAAGGTTTGAAAAGCTTTTATATAATCAAAGCCCGGGTTCATTGGGTTTGATAATTCAGAATTTTTTCGCAAAACACTTAAATCTAACTGATTTGGCCACCAATCTTTATTGGTAAAAACTTTCTCGGTTGTATTTTCTGCTTCATTGGCAGATTTATCTTTTTCTTTGGAATCATAACCCATAGGGCACTTTCCTTTGCTCTCTGCTTTGTCTTGAGCATTGGCATTAATTGAGGCAATTAATGTAAAAACAATTAGTATTTTTTTCATTTCCTATTTAGTTTAGTTTTACTTTTATATTACAAACATAAGCTATACTTTTGTTTGATAAAAACGATATTTTCAATAACAATATTCACACTATAGATGAACATCCAACAGTTTCAATACATTTTAGCAGTAGCCGAACACAAGCATTTTGAGATTGCTGCTGAAAAATGCTGCATAACACAATCTACGTTAAGCACCATGATTTCAAAGTTTGAGGATGAAATAGGTTTTAAAATTTTTGATAGGAAAAAAAAGCCCGTTCAACTTACCAACGAAGGCAAAATTATTTTAGAACAGTTAACCATAATTGTTAACAATATTGACCAACTAAAAGAATTAACCAACGAAATAAAAGGTGAAATATCCGGCAGTTTAACACTTTCGGTTATTCCTACCATTGCGCCATTTTTATTGCCATTATTTTTACAAGATTTTGCTTATAAATTTCCCAATTTAAAAATTAAGATAAGAGAAGAAACGACTTCCGAAATAGTAAGAAAACTAAAAAGTAGGGAATTGGATATTGGCATACTTTCGGTTCCACTAAACGATAAAGAAATAATTGAAATAAAGTTATACGATGAACCATTTTTGTTTTTTGATGCAGAAAATGAAATGAATGAGCCTATTACATTTAAAAATATAAAAATGAAAAATATTTGCTTAATGGAAGAGGGCCATTGTATGCGTACACAAGTGTTACAGCTTTGCGATTATGATGAAAACCAATTAGGCTCCAAGTTAAATTTTGAGTATAAAGCTGGTTCAATTGATAGCTTGCTGCGTTTTGTAAAAGCCAATAAAGCCACTACTTTACTTCCTCATTTGGCTACTATTGATTTTTCGGATAATGAAAAAATGCATTTAGGAAATTTTATTTCACCTGTTCCATATAGAACTGTAGGTTTGGTGGTACATAGGCATTTTGTTAAGAAAAAATTATTAGATGTTTTAAAGCAAGATATTATTGAAAAAATTACAACAATAATCAGCCAAATTAACATGGAAGGAGAGCGGTTAGACCCTATTAGTTAAAAAGATTTGAATTGAATATTCTAGGCTTTCGTTTTTACAAAAGCATTATAATCAAATCAAAATAGCTTTGTTCGGTCATTGGTTTTAAAAAAAAATACCCTCAAATAATTTATCACTATTTGAGGGTATTTTAAAAAATGTAAGCGTTAAATTTTGCTTAAACTCATTATTATCTTATTGCACCTTGGAACAATGGATTGCTGAATAATTTAGCAAATTCCATATCACTTTTAGCTAAGTTACGAACTTCACTATTAGCACCAATTGCTTTAATTAAGTTAGCAGCAACATCATCTGCATTACCTGAGCGAGCAGCAGCAACAGCCCTTAAGTAGTAGTGATTCCATTTTAACTCATCAGGGTTTAAGCCATCAATAATTGCTTTGCAACCAACAGCATTTCCGTTTAATAATTGAGCTAAAGCTGTGTTAAAATCTTTGATTCCGCTTTTGTTAAATGAAGTTACAGCTTCGCTATAGTTTCCGTTTTTAACAGCTAATAAACCTAAATTGTAGCTAACATCAGCACCTTTGGTTCCGGCCATGTTGTAATATTTAATAGCTTCTTTATAGTTTCCTGACAATTTATAAACCACACCATAATTAGCTAAAACAGTTGCATTTTCTGGGCTTACTGTCAATGCTTTTTCTAAATTTTGTTTAGCAGCATCAAAGTTTTTGTCTTGCAAATTAGCAATTGCTAAATCATTAAAACTTCTCCAATCAGTTGAATTTTTGGCATTATAGGCGTTTAATACTTCTTGTTTTTTAGCATTATCAGTTGTAATTACTGCTAAGTGAAATAATTCTTTAGCTGTTAATGAATCGTATTTACCATAGTAAGTCGTTAATTCAGCGTCAGTTTTCATAGGGTTAGCACCTTTAATTACTAATTCTGCTCTGCGTAAAGTAGGTAATATATTAGCCTTAGCATTTTCCCAAACTTTAGGAAAACTACGTTTAATTAAACCTTCTCTTTCTTCATCACTAATGCTTTTGTTTCTTATAATTTCTAAAAGTGCATTTTTCTCTTTTAACTCACTTCCAACAATAGCTTTTTCAAAGCCCATCCAATCTTCTGCACTGCTGTATCCACGTGTAAAGTTTTCATCATTTACTTCACTAAAACCTAGTTTTTTCAATTCTTTTTTGAAGAATGTAAAAGTAGATTCTTCTCTACCCTTTGATAAGTTAGTATTTCTATCTAACTCCCCATCAGGCGAAGCATAAGCATTAATGGCTATACCACGAGCTACAAAGTTTTTGTCAGCTTTTAACAATTTACGTAGTTCAGCAATTTGAGTTTTGTTGCTTAAATTTTTACCCGCTTTAAAGTTTGGGTTAAATTTATCTACATCTAATGGAAAGTAAATATTTACCGATTTGTTAACCAACTCTACTTTGTAATCATCGCTAGAAAAAATTGTTAAATCAGAATTATTTAACAATAAAGGAGTAACAATAGTTCCTTCGGCTAATGCACCAATTCCAACAGGAACTTCAATATTTAATGCTGTATATTTTGGCATTAATGAAGCGCGTTTCATACTTGGAACGTATGCTATTTTATCAGTATATGAAATTTTACCACCAACTTTAGTATCCACAGTTTCATCTGCAGCAACTTTAGCCTTAGTCCCTTTAATTGTTTTGTTTTTTAAATTTATGATGGTTCCATCTTCACATTTTAAATATGGTGAAAAAGTAACTACAGCTTTAGGATTGATTGATTTTGCTGGAACGGTAGCATTAATCGTAATTTCAACGCTGTCGCCTTTTAATTCTAATGGATTCGGAGTAACAGTGTAATTGTTCTTAGTAAAGTTGTTTTTTACGCTACATGCAGCAATTAAGCTAACACATGAAGCCGCTAAAATAACTTGTCTCATTTCTCTCATATTATTTTTTAGTTTTGTGCCGCAATTATAATTATTTTCGTTTAAAATTACTCAATTAAATTATTTATGTATATAGTTAAAATTAAAGGTGTTGCAAAAATTCCAGATTATTTACAAGTTAGGGATGATAACTTTACTCTTATTTGTTACACCCGCACTGATAGGCCTGAAAAGGCATTGGAGAAATGTGGACTTGGCGATAAAATTGATAAAATTAAAGAATTAATGAACCAAATACCATTTGGACAAGTAACACCAATTGCATTTTAGTTACATAAATTTACAAAAAAAGAACAAAACAGAATAATGAATAAATCATCAGTAATTCAATTAAATAATGCGAGTATTTTCCAACAAAATACTTTAGTACTTTCAAGTGTTAACTTAGAAATTTACGAATCTGAATTTATCTATTTAATAGGTCAAACAGGAAGCGGAAAATCAACCTTATTAAAAACCTTGTATGCCGATTTAAACTTAACACAAGGCGATGGCAGAGTAGCTGATTTTAATTTACATCAGTTAAAAACTAATCAAATTCCATTTTTGCGCAGAAAAATTGGTATTGTATTTCAAGATTTTCAATTACTTACCGATAGAAGTGTTTATGAAAATTTATATTTTGTTTTACAAGCTACTGATTGGAAAAATAAAGCAGAAATGGACAGCCGAATCAATGACGTTTTAGAAATGGTTGGGCTTGATACCAAAAGTTTTAAAATGCCATTTGAATTAAGTGGTGGTGAGCAACAACGCTTGGTAATTGCCAGGGCATTGTTAAATAAACCTGCCGTAATATTAGCTGATGAACCAACAGGAAATTTAGATCCTGACACCAGTAATGGAATTATGGAATTGTTACATCAAATTGCTAAAAATGGAACCGCAATTTTAATGGCAACCCACGATTATAGATTGATAAGCAAATATCCTGGACGCATTATTAGATGCGAAAAAGGCACTATTTCTGAAATGGCTATGCTAGAAGAAAAACTAATGGGAAACTAGTTTTAATAAGCAATTGACAATAGGCAATTGGCAAGTTTATTAATGTAAAAGGTGATTTGAGAAATATATAATTTGCAATAAGTATTTGGCAGAACAATTTGACAACTCAATTCCCGATTTCTGTTAACAACAATCTAGCAATACAACAATTTAACAATAAAGCAATTCAATCAAAAAAAGTGCATTTAAATTTTAAAAAATATGGCGAAGGCCTAGAAAACCTTATAATTATTCATGGATTTTTAGGATCGTTAGATAATTGGCATACTTTGGCTACAGAGTTTTCGAAAGATTTTGCTGTTTACACACTTGATATGCGTAATCATGGTAAATCGCCACATACCGAAAGCCATAATATTAAGCTAATGGTGAACGATTTGGCCGAATTTATGGAGCAACAAAACATTGCTTCAGCCAATATTTTAGGCCATAGCATGGGAGGAAAAGTAGCTATGCAATTTGCTTTTGATTATACCGATAAAGTTGAAAAGCTAATTGTGGCTGATATTGCCCCAAGACAGTATAAACGAGGACACGATTCTTTGCTTGAAGCCCTAGACGCAGTTGATTTTACCAAAGTTACCAAACGTAAAGATGCTGAAGATATAATGATGCATTTGGTTCC
The DNA here is from genome assembly GCA_044239605.1 of Bacteroidia bacterium. Lineage (GTDB taxonomy): Bacteria > Bacteroidota > Bacteroidia > UKL13-3 > UKL13-3 > JAAFJM01. Next base: position 60,716 of record JBIIBC010000013.1, read on the forward strand.
TGATTTTGGAACAAGGCAATTCCTACTTAAAAATTTAACAACCGCTGCAAATGGAGGCTATAATTGGAGAGTTAATTTAAATGTTTTAGATAGAGATTACGAAGAAATTATTAAACCAATAGAATATGATGGGGTGTTTTTAAAACCAGCTTTGTTTTTACGTGGGGAATTATCAACCTATATTAAACCAAGTGATGAACTAGAAATACAAGAGCATTTTATTAATGCTCAAATTGAAACTATTTCAGGGGCGGGGCATTGGTTACATGCTGAAAATCCAAAAGAGTTTTATGAAAAAGTTATCCGTTTTTTAATAAAATAGTACTTCAAAAAATAATTTTAGCTAGTTGAAATAAACAAATCGTTAAATAAATAAAAAATTACCCACCTGATTTTGATTTATTTAGGAAAAAGGAATAAAAAAAATTAGAAAGCACTTGTAAGTATAAATCCTTTGTATACTTTTGCACCACCAAAACGATACAAATTATCGAATGCGAAAGTAGCTCAGCTGGTAGAGCGCAACCTTGCCAAGGTTGAGGTCGCGAGTTCGAACCTCGTCTTTCGCTCCAATATTAATCACTGTTTCTTTTACTAGAAATTTTAATTAGTACGCCCGGGTGGTGGAATTGGTAGACACGCAGGACTTAAAATCCTGTATCCTTTAAAGATGTGCGGGTTCAAGTCCCGCCCCGGGTACGTAAAACCTCATTATCAGCAAGATGGTGAGGTTTTTTACTTTTAGGGCAACATTAAACTAACAGCATTTACCTATAGATTGCTTATAATTGGTGTTTTTACCAAATAATTATAGTTAAATGCGGTAAAAAAGGTTGGTGAAAACACCAACCGCAGGCAAAAGAAGCACTAAAATTAGTTTTTTCATAGTTATTATTTCTAAGGTATTAGTTCGAATAAATTTCCATTGCTAGTGAATTTTAAAAGGCCATACCGATTTGTTTTAAATGTCAAAGAATCGTTATTTACATTTACAATATTTGTTACAGTATCATATTGTTTACCTAAAATAGTTGTTGATATAATTGGTTCCTTCAATCCAAATTCTAATGGACTATCATTAACATATACAACATCATTAATCACAATAGCGAATCTGTCATAAAAAGCACTATTGATATAATAATTTAAATAAAAATTATTCCTGTATTTACTATCAATAAATTGCATATATTTTTGTTCTAATGGAATTTTTTCCGGGCAGTCGGATTGTGTGTAAGTATAATTAAATGAAGTTTGTAAATTTGAAATTCAACTGTGTCTGATTTGTTTTTTAGAAATTTAGCATTACCACCTTCAGGATATGGAAATAAACCAGGAATATCATAATATGGAACTTTTCTTGTAGTTCCTGTCGTTTCCTCACATTTATCACACCCATAAAAAAAGGTCGTGATAAGTAAAAGATAGGTAATTATTTTTGTTTTCATAATTTATAAAGTTTTATTTATTAGTTGTTCCATCAAAGCCAATCCACCTGGTGTTCTATCAAAAATAAAATATGGACCAGTTTCATTTTTAGTATCTTTGCCTATGGTTGAATTCTATGACAAAAGCAAATAATTTTCATATGGTTTATTATTTTCAATAACAGCGCACATTCTAGCTATAATTTTATTTGATATTGCATTTAGAACACTCATTTTAGATTTACCTTCTTCCACCTTTCGTTTGTAATAATCCTGCATTTCCCCTTTTAACTGGATTACCCTCATTGAACAAAGAAATAATGTGCTTTTTAATGTTTTATTACCCATAAAATGGACTTGATTTCTCCC
>JBIIBC010000070.1:0-5206 GCA_044239605.1 Bacteroidia bacterium
TTCTAGCCTCTGGCCATTTTCAATTTTGTTTTATAAATAATCTTCTTTTTCAAATACTAAAAGTCAGCGGTAAGAAGCTAGAAGCCAGTTGCTAGTTGCCAGAAGCTATTTCTCTCGGTTCATACTTAGCTGCCATTTCTGCAATAGCTTTGATATGATCAGGAGTAGTTCCGCAACATCCACCTAAAATATTTACCAATCCTTCTTTGCAAAATTCTTCCACTTGTTTTGCCATAGCTGCCGGGCTTTCATCGTATTGTCCAAATTCGTTAGGCAAACCTGCATTTGGATAGGCACTTACATAAAATGGCGAATGTGTTGCCATTACTTGTAAATACGGACGCAAAGCACTTGCACCTAATGCACAATTTAAACCTATACTCATTAAAGGTGCATGTTGCATACTAATTAAAAATGCCTCTGTTGTTTGACCAGATAATGTTCTGCCCGAAGCATCTGTAATTGTTCCTGAAATCATAACTGGATAATGTTTTCCAAGTTCTTCAAAAACTTCGTCAACTGCATATAATGCAGCCTTTGCATTTAAGGTATCAAAAATGGTTTCAATTAATAAAATATCAACTCCACCTTCAATTAATTTAATAGCTTGTTGTTTATATGCCTTTACTAATTCGTCAAAAGTGGTTGCTCTGTAACCTGGGTCGTTTACATCTGGGCTAATGGATAAAGTTCTGTTAGTTGGTCCCATTGCACCGGCCACAAACCTAGGTTTATTAGGTTCTTTGGCAGTCATTTCATCGGCTACTTCTTTGGCAATTTTTGCTGAATAATAATTGATATCATCTACCAAATGTTCTAAATGATAATCGGCTTGCGCAATGGTAGTTCCGCTAAAAGTATTGGTTTCAACAATATCAGCGCCTGCCTCAAAATACAAACGGTGAATACCTTTAATAATTTCAGGACGGGTAATTGAAAGTAAATCGTTGTTTCCCTTTAACGGATGCGCATGATTTGCCAAAGCCTCATTTCTAAAATCAGCTTCCTCTAATTTATGACGTTGAATCATTGTACCCATTGCACCATCCAAAATCACAATTTTTTTCTTTAGTATATCGTATATGTTCATTTTTTAATTTACCTCTAGCTACTAGCTTCTGGCTACTAGCAATTTTATTATAAAAAACACAAAAGCTTTGCCAGCGGCCAAAAGCCAGCTGCCAGTTGCTAAAGATTATCCAGTAAACTTTTTCCGATTAGGTGTTTGATAGCAACTCGTGGAAGAGGCATTCATTCACTTATCAGTTCTCTCTTTTGGAGATAGGTATTGGCACTCTGCTACTTGGGGTAGTTTTGCCAAGACATCATAGGGCCTATTCCCTCCGTCTTTCTGGATAAGTGGCGCAAATATAGAAAAGATTTATTGAATACAAAATTCAATAAATCTTCAATTAAAAATGGGGAGAAAATAAATTCTTTAAACAGTTTTGCTGTTGATTTCTTTTGTTTGAATTCTTTTTAAAATGGATAAAAAGAATCCTATTATCATGATGATAGTTCCGGCCCAAACCAAGTTAATCCATGGAAAAACAATGGCTTTCATAATGATGAAATTACCAGTATTGTCTTTTTCCGATGTTTCAATGGTTATTTTTTTAGTTTCAGGATTTACTTCCTTAAAGCTAAACTTGGTTTTTATTTCTTCGCTGTAAGCATCAAAGCTTGCCACTTGCCTATCTTTTATGCCATAAAGTGGGGTAATATTGTACACATTGTCAAGCGTGTGGATAGCAATTTCTGCACCAATTAATATTTCTGATTGGTTTGCATTATTGCTTTTTTGCACATTAGAACTGATGCTTTTTAAAACACAAAATGCATTGCTCAAATAAATGGTATCGCCTTGCGCTAACTCGTGTTTTTTAGTATTTACAAATTTAGCTTCTTTCTTTTCGGCAGGCACTGAACTTACATAAGTAAATACATCGTGGCTTAAATAATGTTTGGTATCGGGGTTAGCCACCAAACCAAACTTAGGATTTATTTGTGCATTTGGATACAAGTTAAATTCATAATCAACTTTGCCTGTTTCTTTGTTTAGTTTTTTATAATTTACTTGGTAAAAAGTATTTACCCATTGTTGGCTATCGCCTACATAAGTAATTTCGTAATCCGACATTCTTAAAGGTTTACCACCCTCTAAATATACATTTTCAATATTGTTTTTATCGTCAAACTCAGGGTTTAAAACTTTACCACTTTCGTTTATTGAAATTACTTTTTTATTGGCCGATGATACCAAAACACCCACTAATAAAACACCGAAACCAATATGCGCAACCGATGCACCCACTAATTTTACTTTACCTTTAAAAATTGGTTTTAATAAACTTCCGTTACCAATAATGGCATAAACAGCAGCAAATAACAAAGCTATAAACACATAATTTTCTAACTTAAAGGCAAAGAATAAAACAAATGCAATTACACCTGAAATTATAAAATGAGTAATGATTTTCTTGATGCCATCAGCACCATTTTTTTTGTATTTTAAAACATGGGCTACTGCTGTTAAAGTAGCAATAATAATTGCCAAAGGCATTTGCCATTTATTGTAATGGTTTATTACATCGGTAGGAGGAGCCAGTTTTAAATCGAACATTTTGTTAAATACCGGAATAGAGGTAGTTAAAATAATTTGGAAAGCCGAAATACCAAGCATTAAACTGCCAATAAACATCCAAAACTCGCGGGTGTAAATCTCATCATCTTTTTTGCTCGATGGAATGTATTTAGCCAAGTAATAAATATTTGAAATTACTGCCAATGAGCCAATGATTATTAATGGCCATTTGTTAATGTTTAATTTTTCGCTTAATAAAATACCAATCACCAAAAGAATTAATGCACCAAAATTGATCCAGAAAATCATAGGTTTTTTCTCTAAAACCAATGGCACAATCCATACAAACATCAATACAAAAAGCAATAATTGTCCGCTCATACCTAAATCGGTAAACGAGTGAACAGATGAGTTACCTAATACCCCACTTCTGGTTAAAAAAGTAGCATACAATACCAAAATAAAGGTTAGAATAATAAAGGCAAAAGTAGCTTGTAAGGCATTGCCTGTAGCTTTATAAATTAGCATTAAGTGCAAACCTGCAATCAAAGTTAACCAAGGCACCAACGATGCATTTTCTACAGGATCCCAAGCCCAATAGCCACCAAAACTTAAACTTTCGTAAGCCCAAAATCCACCCATAATAATGCCAGTTCCTAATACCATTACACTTACTAAAGCCCATGGTAAAGCTGGTTTTATCCATTCGCTAAACTGTTTACGCATTAAAGCTGCAATGGCAAAAGCAAACGGAACTACCGTAGTAGCAAAACCAAAAAACAAAGTTGGCGGATGAATTACCATCCAATAGTTTTGTAACAATGGGTTTAAACCATTTCCATCTTTTATCTTACTTAAATAATCAGGTTGTTTAAAAATAGGAGCGTTGCCCATGGCATTGCGCAATAATTCAAAAGGGGTACTGCCAAATTTTATTCCCCACACTTTTACTCCTAACAGCATGCTGGTTAAAGCTATTTGCGATAACATAACCACAAACATAACTGGACTGGTCCAATTTTTGGCTGTTCCAATTATTAACCAACCAATAACCATTTGCCAAAAAATCCAAAGTAAAAAACTACCCTCTTGGCCTTCCCAAAAGCACGAAATCATGAAATGAACAGGCAAATCACGACTGCTGTGTTGCCATGCATAATGGTATTCAAAGTAATGTTTGTAAATTATAAAAAACAGCGCACTGATAATGGTAAGCACTGCCAATGTATGTACATAAAAACTTAATTTAGCTGTTTTAGCCCAATGTGTTTCTTTTGGCTTTTTTTCGGCAAAGTAGTAGCTAACTGCCGATAATATAGATGTAATAAAACTGAAAACCACCGCCATGCGGCCTAAATTTCCAATCCATAAATGTTCACCTTCAAAAATTATATTGTTCATGTAATAAATTTAAAAGGCAAATGTAAGTAAAGCTAAGTAATGAAAACGGATAAAAAAAGTATGAGTGAAGTCAAGTAGTTTTGTTTTTGAGTGTTTAGGGTTTAGGAGGTTTAGAGGTTTAGAGGGTTTAAAAGGTTTAGAAGGTTTGAGTTTAGTTTAATTGTTGAAGTCGTTGTTCGTTATTCGAAGTTTCTTGTATTGTTATGCCGGAGGCATCTTCTTTTAATTACATTTTGCTTTTTATTAGCCTTGTGTTTATAGTCGCTTGAATCAATTGTATTCAGCATCTCCCCAAAACAAAAAAACTCCCCACACTTTATAAAAAAGTAAGGGGATTTTTTATTGTTTTATATTATGATTTTACTTGATTATCAGTGTATTTACTAGGGCATTTTAACAAAATTTTGCTGGCTTCAAAATGGTCAGTTTCCATTTTTCCAATAATTACTATTTTTTCACTTCTTTCAAAATCAGCTGGTTCTGGAGCATGGTAAACTACTTTTTGCTCTTGTCCTTTTTCGTCAATTAGGTAAAAGCTGAAGTAATTAGCATCTTTTTTAGGGTCAAAATATTTTTCTTTTTGGCGGTTTAAAGTTCCCACCACATGAAATTCTTTTCCGGGGTTTTCGGCTGCTACCGAAAAGTTTTCGTAGCTACTTGCATCGCTAGTGGTGCTTATAATGGCGCCAATAGCAATAGCTATTAATACTATAATGATGATACTTGATTTTTTCATTTTCTTATTTTTTGTCTTTATTTTCTAATTTACGTAAGCGTAAATCCATCATTACTAGGTAACCGCAAAGTAAGGTAAAAATAATAGCAATAACAGTTACTACTACATCCATTTTGCCATTTCCAAATAAATCAGTCATTTGGCTTGCATCTATTTTAGCTTGATTTGTTATAAAATTCATGTTTAGTTACTTAATTTTTTAGTTCTTTTGCCAATATCGGCTATCCAAAATCCAATTAAAATCCAACCCATTACGGCAGGGTAAAATACCATGCGTAGGCGACTATCTAAATCGTAAGAGTTAAAACCTGGGTTTCCACCATTTCCTGGGTGCAATGAGTCGGTTAAACGAGGTAATATAAATACCAAAACTACGTAAATAGGGAAACAAAAAATATTGAATACAGCCGAAATACGAGCGCGTTTTTCTTCATCAACGATGCTACTGCGTAAAACAAAGTAAGCAGCATATAAAAGCATGGCTA
>JBIIBC010000071.1:0-5168 GCA_044239605.1 Bacteroidia bacterium
TGGAACGGAAGAATTACTGGGTAAACAAGTTACGCGCGGATATATAGGTTTTGATCCAACTGCCGATAGTTTGCATGTAGGCCATTTAACCCAAATAATGACATTGATTCACTTTCAGCGTTCAGGCCATCAGCCTGTGGCTTTGGTGGGTGGTGCTACTGGTATGGTTGGCGATCCATCAGGTAAAAGCGATGAACGCAATTTACTTTCAGAAGATATTTTGCGCCATAATGAAGATTGTTTGAAAAAACAATTGAGCCATTTTTTAGACTTTAATGCGGGCGAGAATGGAGCTATTTTAGTAAATAATTACGATTGGTTTAAAGGCATCACTTTCCTTGATTTTATTCGCGATATAGGTAAGCATATTACTGTAAATTACATGATGGCTAAAGATTCGGTAAAAAAACGTTTGGAAGGCGATACCGGTATGAGTTTTACTGAGTTTACTTACCAATTGGTGCAAGGTTACGATTTTTACTATTTATGGAAAAACCTTAACTGCCAAGTGCAAATGGGTGGTAGCGACCAATGGGGGAATATAGTTACGGGTACTGAATTAATAAGGCGTAAAGATGCTGGCGAGGCTTATGCCATGACCACCCAATTAATTAAAAAAGCCGATGGTACTAAGTTTGGAAAAACGGAAAGTGGTGCAGTATGGTTAGATAGAAAAAAAACATCTCCTTATAAGTTTTACCAATTTTGGTTAAATGCCAGCGATAGCGATGCAGCTACTTGGATTTATATTTTTACTTTATTAACCAAAGAAGAAATAGAAAGTTTAAAAGAAGAACATGCTAAAGCACCTCATTTACGTATTTTACAAAAAGCATTAGCAAAAGAAATTACCATAAGAACGCACAGCGAAGCTGATTACAACACTGCTGTAGAAGCATCTAATATTTTGTTTGGAAACGCTACTGCCGAAGCATTTGCGCAATTAGATGAAGAAACCTTTTTAGATATTTTTTCTGGCGTGCCTCAATTTACCATTGCTAAAACTGATTTAGAAAATGGATTAAATGTGGTAGAATTATTGGCTGAAAAAGCAGCAGTATTTACATCAAAGGGAGAAGCTAGAAAAATGATTGCAGGAGGCGGAGTGAGCATTAACAAAACCAAAGTGGAGAACGATACAGAAACAATTTCTACCAATCATTTAATAAATAACAAATTCTTAATTGCTCAAAAAGGTAAAAAGAACTATTTTTTAATAACGGTGAATTAATCTTGGTCGTCATTGCGAACGTAGTGAAGCAATCCCACAAAGAGATTGCTTCGTTCCTCGCAATGACGTTCTAACTGACAAATCAATCCAACAATTTAACAATTGTAACAACGAACAACAATCAACCAAAATGAAAACCATAACACCCAAAGAACTTCCATTAGCTGAGTTTCACAATGCTTTGTTAACTGCTATTGCGCCTCGTCCAATTTGTTTTGCAAGTACTATAGATGCGGCAGGTAACCCTAATTTAAGTCCTTTTAGTTTCTTTAATATTTTTGGTTCAAACCCAACTACGTTAATATTTTCGCCTGCTCGCAGAGTGCGTGATAATACCATTAAACATACTTTAGAAAATGTAATGGCTACCAAAGAAGTGGTAATAAATATGGTTAATTACAATATGGTGCAGCAAATGAGTTTGGCTAGTTGTGAATATCCTGCTGGTGTTAATGAGTTTGAAAAAGCAGGATTTACTGCTTTAGAATCAGAAAAAGTAAAACCTTATAGGGTGAAAGAAAGTCCGGTTCAGTTTGAGTGCAAAGTTCGCGAAATTATTGAAACAGGTAACGAAGGTGGTGCTGGAAATTTGGTGATTGCTGAAATTATTTTGATGCATATTGATGAATCGGTTTTAACCATTGATGGTAAAATTGACCAGCATAAAATGGATTTAGTGGGCCGTTTGGGTAGTGATTGGTATGTTAGAGCCAATGGCGATGCATTGTTTGAAGTACCAAAACCTAATAAAAACTTAGGAATGGGTGTAAATAGTTTACCTGAAGCCATTAGATTAAGTAAAGTACTTACTGGTAATGATTTAGGATTGCTAGCCAATGAGCAAGCTATGCCCGATGCTGATAGTGCTGAAATTTATAAACGCATGAATAAAGAAGTTATGGAAATTCATACCCGCTTTGCGCACGATTTGGAACATCTTCAATTGGAATTACACCGTTATGCGCATCATTTATTGCTACAAAACAAAGTAACTGATGCTTGGAAAGTTTTGTTAGGGTAGTATTGAGCTATCTTGTTGGTGTCGCTTCGCTAAAACTCAAACAAGGGTGAACACTAACAAGGGTTGTAGAAACCCTATTCCACTATAAACTTTTTTGAAGTGCTAGTTTCTAAATTCTCTATATTGATAAAATAAGTGCCTTTTGTAAGATGCTCAATATTAATAGTTTGTATTGGTTTGTTTAAAGCCACTTTTTGTATTTCTTTTCCATTCATATCGTATATGATGGCATTGGTATTTAATAGCTTTTCGCTGATTTCAATATTGATTTGGTGTTTGGTAGGGTTGGGGTAAAGAAAAAAACCTGTCTCTTTTTTGGTTGTATTTTTTACACCAACTTTATAATCGTAAACACCAATGGCATACATTCCTTTTTCAATTTTATTAACTGTAAATCTGCCAGTTTTATCGGTTTTGCTGCCACCAGTTAATTGGGTATAATTAGGATGTATAACCCAACTATTGGTATTAGGAGCTTTGTATAAAAGTACTAAACTGTCTTCATTGGTAAATGGCAAGGTATAATCTAAATAGCCAGCATTTGGATTGGTAGGAGTGGTACCATCATAACTCAAGTAAATTTGACCCTTTAATTTATTAGCATCAAAATAACCATCCAAATTCCAATAGCGATAATTATGTATCCTTATTCCTTTGGGTGCAACCTCATATTGCGAAGCACCTACCCAATAATGCTCGGCTAAAATAGTAGCTGAGTCAGTATTTTGTTGTACATTAAGGTTCAATAATGCATTGGCAAATACTTTTAGTCCTGTTCCTTTAATGGTTTCTAAATTATAAGTTCTCGCCAGCGGCAGTTCATTGTTTTCATTCACCAATAAAAATTCAGGGAAAAAATCATAAGGCACTCTAATCATCAATTGTTGTTCGTAAGTATTGATTGAGTCTGAGTAAATAAAAGTTTCGCCCTTATTGTTAAACACAGTAATTTTATATGGAATATGGCTGTAGGTAATATTGTTACCTCGGCTGTGTTGTCTTAAAGTAACTTCTACAAAGTTAGCTGCATTGCCTATGTATACGCGGTATTGACTTGCTACAATGGCAGCACTACCAGCAGTAAACACCCATTCGTTAAAGAATGAAGTTAAGTTTTTATTGGTAAACTTTTGAAATTCGTTTCTAAGTTGAATTGAATTACTTGATTGAAATTTATATTTGGTTAAGTAACTATTGCAAGCTTGGTAAAAAGCTGAATCGCCCATGTAATAACGCAACGCAGCTACCGTTAAAGCTCCTTTTTTATATACATGGTCCCCATAAGTTACTTTATGCGGAATTTGATTTAACACTAAAAATCCACCATCTCTAATATGTGCCGAACGCAATACATAAAGTAGCTTTTCGTTCATATCGGCATAATAAGTTTGTTTGTTATACATTAATTCTAAAAATAGTGCTTCACAAAAACTTGCCCAACCTTCGTTCAACCACATTTCACTGTCATTTTCGCAAGTTACCATATCGCCCCACCACATGTGGCTTAATTCATGAGCCATTAAAGTTTCGTAATTTAAAGTGCCATCTACCCCAAATAATGGATAAGTAATACAGGTAGCATGTTCCATGGCACCTCCATCAAAAGGAACCATAACATAACCTGCTCTATCAAAAGGATAAGGAGCAAATTTTTCTTCAAAAAACTGTAACGCTTTATTTAAGTTAACCATGCTAGCCTTTACTTTTACTGTATCTTTAGCTTGAGCAGCAAGTATTACCTCAAAGTTTTTGTTTTTGCCTTGGTAAGTAAATTTTACAGGTGTGTATGTGCTAACTGCCACACATGCCAAATAAGTTGGAATAGGCTGATTTAATTGCCAATGCCAAGTTAAAGAATTATTGCTGTTTATAGTAGTTGGCTGTGGTATTCCATTGCAAACCGCCATGTAGTTACTATCTGTAGTAATATGGAAATCATAAGTTGTTCTTTCTGTAAAATTATCTACACATGGAAACCAAGCTCTACCATAATTATGAGGATTTACGGTAAAACCTACGCCCATATTAAAGGCGTAATTTCCTGTAAAGTAAAATCCACCCCAACTTGCATCTTTGGTTGGCATACCTTTATAAAATATATTGAGTTTAACTATATCGTTTTTATTGGCAGGTGCTCCTAGGTTTACAAAAACTTGTGAATCGTTTTGCGTAAAATTGGTTTTATTGTTATTGATTAAAATGGAATCGACTTTTAGTATGGCTAAATCAAACCAAGCATTACTTATGTTATTTTGCAAAGCTTGAATGGTAATTTCGGTATTACCACCAATGGTTTTTAAGCTTAAGTTTTGAATGTTTAAATTTATGGAATAGTTCAATACATCAAACTGAGTATTTCTGTTATCTTGTCCAAATGCAGTTTGAGCCAATAATACCAAATTGAACAGTGCAGCAAATCCTATTTTTTTCATGTTCAATAATACAAAAACCAAATTTGATATAGTGTAATTTTTTACAGTGAAGTAGAAGATGATTGAAGTTTGAGTGGTATCCGCAGCAGCCGTAGGTTGGAAAAAGAGTGCAAACGCAATATTGAATTACAATTGTTAATGCAAAAGTTAGTACCCAACTATCATACCATTGCCGATTTTAGAAAAGACAATCCTCAAGCCTTGAAGAATACCTTCAAACTATTTGTATTGTTTTTAAAAGACATGGGTTTGGTGGCAGGCCATACAGTAGCCATTGATGGAACAAAGGTAAGAGCCCACAACAGTAAAAAGAATAATTATAGTCCCAAAAAAATAGAACGCCACCTTCAATACATAGAAGAAAAAACAAACGATTACTTATCACAATTAGACGTAAACGATACGCAAGAAGACACCATAAAAGTAAATAACATTAAAGAAAAAATAGCCCACTTAAAAGAAAACAAAATAAGATATGAACTAT
>JBIIBC010000085.1:0-5166 GCA_044239605.1 Bacteroidia bacterium
TAGTAATAATATGCGTAGCTTTTTTAATTGTAAATAAAAATTTTTCATAACTGAATTTTTTAACTGGTCAAAAATAGAACTATTATTTCTAAAATTCTTCTTAAGAAAATGATAAAAATTTAACAATAAACGTATTTTTTGATTACCTTAATAAAGTAACAGAACCTGCGTATTGGTATTTTTTACCACTGTAACTAGTAGCAAATATTTGATAAACATAAGCATCTTGTTGGCACTCTCCTCCTGATTTCTGGTCGTTTCCATCCCATCCTTCAGTTATTTTATTGGTTTGGAATACCAATTTACCCCATCTGTTATATACATATATTTCTATTGTCTCAAAGCCATTGGCTTGTACAAAGAAATGTCTATTACATGGTATATCGCCTATCATACAAGGACCCGTTTGAGCTCCCGTATTGCTATTGCCTCCTGTTGATGGATAAAATACATTTGGGATAAATACTGTTATATCTGGCTCTATTTTGATAAACTTTGTAATAGAATCTATACAGCCTTTATCACTCATGGCTATCAATGTAATTGGTATGCGAGCAGTATCGGCTGCAAAGTTTATTTCTTTTGGATTTACCAATGTTGAGCGCCTAGGTAATCCTGTTTGTGGATCTATTCCTAAATCCCAATCATAGGTATTGCCTGTTATTGGATTGGTTGTATTGGTAAACGTAAAGTATGGCTTGGCTATGGTTGTTGTTGTTTTATCTGGGTCAAAATCTGCTACTGGTGTTGGCCATGCAGTTGAAGTTTGACTTATTGAACTATCGCTACAGCCTGTTAATGGATTGGTTACTATCAAGCGCATATTGTACGTTTTAGCTACAGTCAATGATTTACTGAAATTAGTTTTGTTTGCGCTATCGGCTTCTACTGTTCCATCTACTTCCCATATATACCTACAATCTAATACACTATTTGGACCTGATACCAAGTTTATATTTAATGGTTGACCTGGCCTTACACAGCCACTATCCACTCCACTAAAGCTTGCACTTGGTTTTGGGTAAATGGTAAATACCGATGTATCGCCTGCTACTGGACATAAACCGTTGTTCGTTGTTAATATCGAGATATTCACCTTTCCTGCTGCTTTTTCTGCTGCTGATGGGGTGTACACTAATTGTGTATTGTTTTGTGATTCAATTACACCTGTTCCGCCTAATACTGACCATAATAATCCATATGCATGTTTAGCACTTGGACTCTTTAATACATCTACTGTAAATGAGCCTGCATACTCGCATGCTGATCCATTTTTACTCAGTGATACTTCGGGTGGAAATTGTATCCGCACATCTTTGGTGGCTATATTGGAACAGCCTTCTGAGGTTCGGTAATAATAGCTTAGTTTATAAGTTTGTTCTTGTATTAATGGATTGTTTTTTACATCCAAATATACCAGTGGATTACCTATACTAGCTACTAAGCCTGGGGCGCCTATTAAACTTATAGAGTCTATTGGCGGTAAAAAGTCGGGCAATGGATTTAAGGTGAAAAACATTTTGTCTTGGGTTAAGCATACCGCTGAATCCGATATTGGATTGGTTACTATGCTTACATTGGGTATCCCTTTTATGCGTATATCGGCTGTATCTGCTGCTCTACATCCTGTTGAGGTATCGGCATATACTAAACTATAGGTATTTTGACCATCATTTGGTACTACTATATCTGAATGGAAAGGCATAAATACTTGTCCTCGTGCTATCGCTCGTAGGTTTCTATTAGGTGCCGCAAAGTACCAATAGGATGTTTGAGGATTTACTGCAGTGGTACTATTGGTACCTGCTAAGGCTCGTAAACTTAAATATACACTATCATCTTTACTACATACTGTTGGTAATAAGCCTGCTCTTAGTTTTGGTGATTTTGTTACCCTAAATAATACTGTATCGCTTGATGAACAGCCTCCTGTTGGTGACGGCATCTTGATCTTTAATGTACGTACTGGGAAAAAATCTACCGATACACTCGACTGAAATTGGCGTGAAAAGCGGTAGGTTAATATATTACTATCGGTTGCTAAGGTTAAGCCTGTGCGTACGTTTTTGTCCAATACTATATTGTTTGTGTCGAATGGTGTAAAACTGTAGCGCGATGTTAATGAACTGTAGCTTACGCCTCTGCCTGTCCATGTTTCATTATTCCCTGATGAGTTTATTATACGCGTTAGGTTATATAAACTGTATGCTTTATCGTAATCGCAAAACTTAGGCGGACCTGTTATCGATATTGGAGCTACTGGAAATATGCCTATTAATACTGAATCATATCTAAAACAACCTGTGGTGTTTGCCTTTACTGATAAATAAGCATAGTTCCCAAATGCATTCCCTATATATGTTCCTGGTAAGTAACGTAAGCTATCTATTCTAATTAATCCTGGACTGCTGAAGGCATTCGGATTCGGTGGATAACTCCATACTTGGGTAGTTTGGGATGATATCGGATTGCTAGTTTGTACTGTTCCTAAGTTATATAATCCTTGGTCTTGACACAATGGTATGGCATCTGGACGAGTTGTTATTACTGGTAGTCCATTTATTTTTAAACTTGCTGTATCGTCTTTATAACAGGTTCGTCCATCGTACGTTTGATAACCTCGTAATAGGTATTGTGTGGTGCCGGGTATGGTAGTTGATAATAACAGTGTGTCGTTTTCTAATATTCTACTTTTGGTGGTAATATCGCTCCACACAAAACTATCAATATACATTGTACTCATTTTCCCGCGTAAGGGGTAGAGTGGCTCGTTTTGACAAACTGAGTCCTTTGAGCTTATAAAGGATACTGGTTCATTTACATATAAACGGGTAGTGTCTAATATGGTACAGCCAAATATGTCTATTTTCTTTAGTATATAAATAGATGAATCTGTTGTTTTTATATTGGTAAATACAAAACTGCTTTGCGAGTCTTTGGCATTGGTTATGTTTGGTGCTATGTACCAATACTGTTTTGATACTACTATGCCTCCATTCGTTCCTACGTTTAAGGTGGTATCATCGCCCACACATAAGCGTATTTTGGGCGTGAGTTCGCGTATAGGCAATGCGCGGGTTAGTACATTAAACGTATTGGAATCTAAACACCCATCGCTATCTTTTACTTTTACCTTATAGCTCGTAGTATTACCTATATTGCTTGGTATTACGGTAGCAAATGAATCGTTGGTTAAAAAGCCTAAATTCGGGTCTAAGTTTCCTTGTATAACTGTTTGGCTGTTTATGCCTCCTTGGAAAAACTG
Organism: Bacteroidia bacterium; assembly: GCA_044239605.1. Taxonomy (GTDB): domain Bacteria; phylum Bacteroidota; class Bacteroidia; order UKL13-3; family UKL13-3; genus JAAFJM01. Next base: position 3,266 of record JBIIBC010000085.1, read on the forward strand.
AAAGTTTGCTTGGTTAGCTATTCTATTTCCGCCTGTTGGTATTGCTTTTACACGTACTGAGCTTCCTATACAATTAAATGTATCGCGTACACTTACTTTTAAGGGCTCTTTTACTATTATTGTACCTGAATCAACACTTGGACAACCATTAGGAAAGGGCTGGGTACTGTTTAGTTTTAGCTTATACCTATAAGTACCCGCTTGGGTAAACCGTTGTTTATATACGGTTGGAAAAGGACCCGTGGCCACCGTTTTATAACTTCCAGGTATTCCTGAGGATGGAAAGTTTTCTATCTCCCATCTGCTCTTGGTTGGATCTAATGTAGTGGCTAATGGATTGTTTAATACAAAACTAAAGGTCCTATCTCCGCATTTATTATCTACTACTGTAATCCCTGGTATTGGTACTGCTACTACTTTTATATTTATTCCTCGAGTAGAAAAGGCGGGCAATGGACAAAATCTATCGCGGCCAGTTACGGTAAACGAATGTGGTAATGACCTAGCAGCTGTTACTGGTGGAGTCCAGCAAAATTTGAAACTATCGGCCTTGGGGCCTTGTAATCTTCGTTGGCTTATTATATAGTTGGGTAAAAACGTAGCTCCTGACATTACTGGGTTATATAAACCCGGATTATTCCATTTCAAATCTGTAGTATCGGCTAATATATTGGGAGTTACTGTTCTATCTGCAACATCTTCGGCTACTATGTCTAAACATATTTGTGTGCCTGCACATACTACTTGGTTGGCGCCTGAACTTGTTTGCAATACGCCATCTCTATATACTTTTATGCGGGGGGTTCTATTATCGGTACAAAGTTTTGTTTGAAACTGAACATCGCGCCTTATTACGCCTACATTTACCCATACTCCACCAACAAATCTCCACTGCGTTACTTGAACTACCAACATACCTACAAACACACCCATTGGTCTAAACATTATATCGCCTGTAAAGGGGTCTATGCGCAAACCTGCAGGATAAGCAGCATTTACATTTGGTGCTCCAAAATAAGGAAAGGGATATGCAGCACTGTATGGTGAGATATAGGTTACAGGTGCACCTTGGGCTACCAATGATTCTGCAAATGAATAACTTAAAGAATCTCCATCTGGATCTACTGCGCCTAAATTATATACAAAATCGGCTCCTGCACATACCAAGGCTGCTGCATCGTTTGTAAATACGGGGGCTGAATTACATGGAGTTTGACAACGGTTAACAGTGGCTTCTGTAAAAAAATTACCCGCTTGCATAGTAGTTAAAGCGCTATTTCTACAGCAATCACCATAACTTAAAGTTACATTACAGCATGAGGCTGGAAGTGAGTTTAAATTTGCTGTACCTTCAAAAGTATAAACCTCAATTCCAGGACTATAGGTTCCGGCTGTACGTGTATTACAATTGGTACAAATAGTTCTTACCGATGTACACGTTTGTATAATATCATATCCACTAGTTACCGCTACCGCTGATAAAGAAAATGGCACAGCGAAAACTGTTCCTAAACAAGAACCTGAAGCCCCCCTTACCTGAACACCACTAGCCACACATCCTGCAGTGGTACCTGGATTATTAGAACAGCCAGGACATAACTGAATTCCAATGCAATCTCGGTATAGTTTTAAACTAACTTTATAAACACCTGGTGTAGATGTACATTGGTAACTAATATCACTACCCACAAAATGGGAAGCACTTAAAGGATTAACCAAAGCTAAACTTATTACAGAAAATAGTAATAATATGCGTAGCTTTTTTAATTGTAAATAAAAATTTTTCATAACTGAATTTTTTAACTGGTCAAAAATAGAACTATTATTTCTAAAATTCTTCTTAAGAAAATGATAAAAATTTAACAAATAACGTGTTTTTGATTACCTTAATAAAGTAACCG
>JBIIBC010000014.1:0-61567 GCA_044239605.1 Bacteroidia bacterium
ACTAGTACTTAAAAAAGAGATTTTCAAATTAATATTGTAAAATGAAAAAAATACTACTATATTCAATTTCTTTTGTCCTATTGTTTACGATTGGGTCTTGTAAAAAAGAAGATACAAAGACCACAAACTCTGACCAAAAAGAATTTCTTGAGATTACAATTGATGGTCAAAAACTGAGAGATGATAAGGATTTTGGTTCAAATGTTGGTTCTATTGCTGGTCAAAGTCAACTTTGTAACGGAAAATCTGGTACAGGTCAATTCCATACAAGTGTTAAAAACTCCCGATTTAATGTTTCTGTTTACATGGTTCATAACAAGAATTTAACAGATTTTTCTTTATCAGTTCCGGGTGATTTTCAATTGACTGACGATTGGACGAACTTATTTCGTCCACAAGTTTGTAATCTAACATTGGAAGTTAAAATTGAAGATGACTCAGAACTTTCTTCATTAATTTCGGGACAAAAACATACAATCTCTTCTATTACTAAAATAAAAGATGTTGGTAATGATACACAACATTTGGTTGACGGAACATTTTCAGGTAATTATAAAAACAAATCAAATGTAACTTATCCTGTAAGTGGAAGTTATAGTGTTCTAGTGGAAGTTACTAAATAATAGATTTATATGATGAGATTTTATTTAACTATAGTTTTATTTTTAACATTTGGAACCTCAAAATCTCAGACTGTTCCTTATTATGTTCCATCAAACGGATTAGTAGGTTGGTGGTCATTAGATGGAAACGCGAAAGATGGTAGTGGAAACGATAATCATGGAGACACAACGGGGGTTAAACTCTCATTAGATAGATTTGGAAACTACAAATGTTTAAGTTTCAATGGGACAAGTGGAAAAGTCCAAATATCACATAGTAGGTCAATGAATTTTACAACATTTTCTATTTCACTTTGGGTATACGCTGAAAGTGGGTACTCATTAATTAATTATTCAAATTGGTCGAACGCGTCCTCAGAAAGATTCAACTTTGGACTTGGAGATTCTATTCTGAATACTTCAATAAAAATCAACTCAAACTGTAATGCAGGTGTTGGATGGAAGAGTCAAACTACAAAAACAGGTAGTCTTTACAATAAATGGAGACATTTGGTGATGACATTTGACAATTCAAATATTAGTCAATATGTAGATGGGGTATTGGTTGGAGTTAAAAACGAAACAGGTATGTTGGATACTTGTAAAGGTGGCCAAATTAAATTTGGGGCATGGTGGGTAAATCAGCCAAGTTATCTTAATGGTAGTCTTGACGACATAGGCATTTGGAACCGAGCATTAACAGAATCAGAAATAACTACACTCTACAACGCAAATTTATGTTTTGAGAAAATAAGTGTAACAGATACCCTTATAATCAATGTGAATAGAACAGGTTACAATCCCATCCAATTTGAAAATACACTAAAGGTATATCCTAATCCAACTAAAGATAAAATCACAATAGATAACGGCAATCTTTCAAAGATGAACGGATACTCAGTTAAAATAATGAACTCACTTGGGCAACAGGTATTCCAAAGTGCAATTAACCAACAACAATTCAACATCGATATTACAAGTTGGGATGGAAATGGTATGTATTTTTTACATATCATAGACCCCCAAGGTAATATAGTAGATGTAAAAAAAATAGTAATGCAATAGTACAACCAACCCCATCATTACTAATCCACATCACCTTTGGATGTTCTACCATGTTCCTATCCAACAATTTTCTTTATCATACCAATCGTGGTATTTGGATAAATTTTTTTAAAAAAATTTTTATTGGACTATTGATGGTGTTTTTAAGACCCCCAAAAAACGTATTAACGTGGGGGGATACGGGAGGGAGGGAGGTATAATAAAAACCACCCACCCCCATAATTGGTTTGCGTAAAATAAGAAGGTGACCGCGCGTACAAATAAATTAGTTCTGCAATAAAACCAAATTCCTCAACCAACCTTTAACCAATCAATACCATAACAGATAATAACAAAGATGTTATATGTAAGAAGTAGATAACAACAACCAATAATAAATAAGGTGAACAGAAATAGTAATAATAATAATTAAAGGTAACTATAATATACTATAACAACCAACAGATACATTGATAACAATAGGTATATAGATAAGGTAGTATAAACTATTATTATTTACTTCATAACTATTAATAAGATAAGGATAAATATAAAATAAATCCTACAGTTAAGACCCCCATGTTTTGAACTAAAATAGATTTGTATTTTGTATAAAGTTATTTCTTTCATACTTGGGGTAAATCTATTTTTCAGGTTCTGACCTGGTTGATATTAGTTTGGCGTGGATAAAAAATCCAAGATACAGGAGGAAGACCCAAACCCGAAGCTGCGGGTTTGGTCTCTAAATTTGTTTGGCAATACTAACCAATTAATGGTGTCAATAGATGTTCTTAATAAGGGTATGGTTTCAATTGGATACAATATTCCAATACCTATTTGTTGCAGAACAAATTCAAAACGACACCATCCTGTTTTCACAAAAACATACTTGAAATAAAATGCGGCAGCATTAAACAAACTACTTAAATTTGTGCTAGTTCGGTTCGTAACTAAAATGTTCTTTGAGTACTTGTTTTTGGAATTTCAACCCCATTTTGTTGCATTAAATGCGACCAATGGTAGTTTTGAATGTGTACCGAATCCTTGAAACTCCTACAAATAAAGGAGTTTAGTTGATTTAGGTTCAGGTTCAACATCATCCACCACCTCATTTTATCTGGTTATTTTTGGTGCGGTGGTAGAATTGAAATCCCAACAGAATAAAATTGCGTTAAATGCAACCTCATGGTTGAAGTGAAATGATGAAACCCTCGATTTTATTGAGTTTATACTGATTTAGTTCAGTACCGTATAAGCTCCACCACACAGGACAACTCCAATTTATTTGAGAGTTGTCTTTTTTTTGCTCCTTTCAAACCCCTGTCAATGCTCAATGTTTGGCGTAAAAGTTCGTTAATTCTTGAGGTTCGACAAAATTAAAACAAAAAAAATTACTTTTTATTTATCATTTTATTAACTAAAATTACATGTTTTGCCAATCGTATTTATAAAAAATATAACCAACGACATAATACTAGGATTATGGAAAATAACGGAGCCGAAATCTTTTTTTGTTGAAAAACTAGGTACCCATTTAATTGATAATTCTAAACCTATAAATCCAGCTGAAAATGTGGGCTTACATTGGTTTGCAAGTAGATATTTGCTTGAACAATTATTTAAAGCATCTAGTATTGAAATCCATAAAAATGAAAACAATAAACCAACTTTATTTATTGATAATAATAAATACTATGTTAGCATTTCTCATTCATTCGAATACGTTGGTATTATGTTTAGTAAGCATCATGAACTTGGATTTGATATTGAAAAAATAGATACCAGAATAGAGCGAGTGGCTCATAAATTTTTAAATAATAATGAACAATTATTTGCACAAAACATTATAACGAAAACACTAATTTGGAGCGCAAAGGAAAGTGTTTATAAATGGTATGGTAAAAAGGAACTTGATTTTAAATTGCACATGGAAATGCAATCATTTACAGAAAAAAATGAAGGTGAATTTATTTGTATACTTAATAAAAATGAACTCAAAATAGAAATACCGGTTAATTATTTCCTCATTGATAATTATGTATTCACGTTTTGCTTCCAATAAAATTATTACCTTAATTAAATAACAAATATGTTAGAAAATATAGAACACATAGGAATTGCAGTAAAAAATGCCGAAGAAAGCATGAAATTATTTAACGCATTGCTAAATACTAAACCTTATAAAGAAGAGGCTGTAATTAGCGAGAATGTTAGAACAATTTTTTATAAAACTGGTGAAACTAAGATAGAACTATTAGAATCAAGTAACGATGAAAGTGCAATAGCCAAGTTTATTGAAAAAAAGGGTGAAGGAATACACCATATTGCTTTTGCGGTAAAAGATATTTACACAGAAATAGAAAGGCTAAAAGCTGAAGGATTTGTATTTGTGAATGAGACCCCTAAAAAAGGTGCTGATAACAAATTAATAGTTTTTTTGCACCCCAAAAGTAGCAATGGCGTATTAATAGAACTTTGTCAAGAAATTATTTAACAATACTATTTTTAAAAAAATAGCCCTTATTTAAATGGGCTATCTTTTTCTTTTGCAATGGTGTTGTACACCAATTTATCTAATATTCTAGGAACAAATTTTTGAAGTAAAAAACTCAGTTTACCTTGTAAAGTGAGCACTTGTTCAGCTTTTTTAGATTTAATCATATTTAGAATATAATCTGCAACGGCTTCAGCCGACATCAACTTACTTTCATCAAAAGGACTTTCAGCTTGGCTTTTAGCATCCTTATTTAATGCTGCATTTCTAATATTTGAAGCAGTATAACCAGGACGCATAACGCCAACATGTAAACCTGTTTTTAAATTCTCTATGCGTAACGATTCCATAAAACCTTCCATAGCAAATTTACTAGCGCTATATCCTGTTCTTCCTGGTAAGCCTTTAAAACCAGCTACTGAACTAATTCCTATAACGCTTCCTTTTTGCGCTAACAAATAAGGCATAGCGTATTTGGTACAATAAATTGTTCCCCAAAAGTTAATATCCATTACTTGCTTTAAAACCGTCAAATCTAAATCGGCAAACAAGGCACGCATGCTTATACCTGCATTGTTTATCAATATATCAATGGTTTTAAATTCGGCTGCAGTTTGGTTGATTAAATTTTTGCAATCTTCCTCCAAACTTACATCACATTTAACCAAAAGTGTTTGAGCACCTAAGGCTTCACATTGCTGTTTTACATGGTTTAGCTTATCAATAGAACGCGCAGCCAAAACCACATTTGCTCCTTGTTTAGCAAAAGCATAGGCACACGCCTCCCCTATTCCTGATGAAGCTCCTGTAATGATAACTACTTTATTCTTCAAATTTTGAATGTTGGATTTTGAATATTGAATTGAAATATGAACTCATTATTTTGAAATAGATAATCATTCAAAACTCAGCATTCAACATTCATAATTTCGGTGCTATTTCCAAATAATGGGTGTTCCAAATGCTGGAATAAATGGAAAATCTGGTTCTATACCGTCTAATGCTTCTTCAATTGCATCTTCTAAATACGCTTGAGTTACCATGTTTTCACTTTCCCAAGCATCATCAATTGCGCCTTTATAAACTAATTCGCGTTTTCCATTGAATAAAAACACCTCAGGATTGGTTTCTGCACCAAATTGTTTAGCTACTTCTTGAGTTTCATCTTTTAAATACAAAAAGTTTATTTTATCTAAACCAAATTTGTATGCAGCTTTAGTCATGTGTTCTAAACTATCTTCAGGCGATTTAACACTATCGTTGCTATTAATTCCTACAATACCTAAATTATCTTCTTCGTATTTGGCAAATAATTTTATTAATCGTTGGCTATATGATTGCGATATTTCTGAACTATCGCAAGTAAAAATTACTACCAATGCATATTTATCGGCATACTCAAAGCTTGAGTGTTTTTTATTGTCAAAACCAGTTAGGTTAAATTCGGGTAACTTATCTCCTATTTGTAACATATTTATGAGGGTATTTAGGTTTATTTATTGTTGTAATTTAATGTTCAATTATAATAAAATATATTACAATTTTTCTAACCAAAAATTTAACATTTTGGTGTATAAATGTAAACGTGTTTTGCCTCCACTAATTCCGTGGTTTTTATTAGGATAATACTCAGAGTCGAAGGCAATATTTTTCTTAATCATGGCATCTACCATTTCTACTGCATTTTGAAAATGTACGTTATCATCGGCAGTTCCATGTATAATTAAATAATTACCTTTAATTTTCTCCACATGACTTAAAGGTGAATTATCATCATAATTTTTGCCATTTTCTTGTGGTGTGCGCATGTATCGCTCAGTGTAAATATTATCGTAAAAGCGCCAGTTAGTTACTGGTGCTACAGCAATTGCAGACTTAAATACATCAGCACCTTTACTAATAGCTAAACTCGCCATATAACCTCCAAAACTCCAACCCCAAAAACCAATTCGTTTTGAATCTACATAACTTAGTTTACCCAATTCGCCCGCTAAGAATATTTGGTCTTCAATTTCATATTTACCTAAATTTAAATACGTACATTTTTTAAATGTTTCGCCTTTAAAACCTGTTCCGCGCGCATCGGCACAAAAAATAATATATCCTTTATTGGCCAATACTTGATAAAAATAATAGTTACTTCCCATCCATCTATCTACGGCTAACTGATGGCCAGGGCCATTGTAAGCATACATAATAACAGGATATTTTTTATTAAGGTCAAAGTTTTCTGGTTTAATAATAAAAGCATTCAAATCATCGCCATTGGCATTTTTTATAGGCATAAATTGTGCTTTAGCTATTTCAAAACCAGCTAATTTAGTATTTAATTTTTCATTATTTTCTAGTATGCGCAATTGATTGCCAGAAGATGTATTAATTGTGTAAACCGGAGGTGTATTGACATTGCTCCAAGTATTTAAAAAGTATGATAAACTGCTGTTAAATGTTGGGCTACTCCAACCATGTTTAGGAGTTAAATTCTTTTTGTTTTTACCATTTAAACCAATGCTATAAACAAAACGCTCTGCTGACAAATTTTTACTTACTTTACCTTCTATAAACTCAGGACTTGAGTAAAAAATGGTTTTTGTTTTTTCGTCTATGCCATAAAATGCATCTACATCAAAATTACCGTTGGTTATTTGTTTTACCAATTTGCCTTTCAAATCGTATTGATATAAATGGTTGTAACCGCTACGTTCGCTAGTAATAATAAAGGTTTTGTTATCATTTAAAAAAGTTAAGTTATCGGTAATTTCTACATAGTATTTGTTTTCTTCGGTGTAAATTACACTTGATTTACCAGTACTAGTATTAGCCAATAATATTTCTAATTTATTTTGTAAACGATTTAAGCGTTGAATGGCCAACACATTATTGTCTTTGGTGAACTGAATGCGAGGAATATAAATGTCAGCCTCTTTACCAATTTCCATTTCAGCATTTAACTCTGAGCGTAAATCATATACCAAAATACTGATGGTAGAGTTAGCCTCTCCAGCTTTTGGGTATTTAAACTTGGTTTGATTTGGGTATAACTTGCCATACATAGTCATTTCAAACTCTTTTACTTTACTTTCGTCAAAACGGTAAAAAGCTATTTTATCGCTATTGGGACTCCATGCAAAACCTTTCCAAATGGCAAACTCTTCTTCGTAAACCCAATCGGTAGCACCATTAATTATATTATTGAATTTACCATCGGTAGTAATGGTTTCTTCTTTGTTTAAAAACAAATCATGGTAAAATAAATTGTTATCTTTTACATAGGCCAATTTATTGCCATCGGGCGAGAAAGTGGCATTCATTACCTTAAAAGTAAAAGGTTGAGTTAGTTTTTTCTTTTTTATATCGTACACAAAAATATTGGCTTGGGTAGAATGGCGATATAAACTTTCGGTATTATTGGTAAATAAAATTTTATTTTCATCAGCACTAAACTCAAAATTATCAAAGACCAAAATACCACCATTAAATAATAAGTCAGTATGTTTTAAAATGGTATCTACCAAATTGCCATTAGCAAATTCGTAACGCAATATGTTGGCATCGTTATCTAAATTACAATAATAGCGGCTATCATTAAGCGATGTAAAACCACTAACACCCGCCATTTGAAAAGAGCCTTTGGCATAAATATCGTCCATGCTAATTGGTTTTTTATTTTGCGCAATTACAGTTATTGAAAAAAGAAATAAAACTGCTAAAAACAGTGTGTTTTTTTTAGCCAAGTACGTTGGAGTAAGTTTATGTATCATGTTGGGTTTTGTTTAAAATAAAATAATGCCATTTATAATTTTAACTCTTTTAAATAATTAGGCATGGTTTATGTTTGCTGCAAATAAACACAAGCATTTTTAAAAAACTAAATACTTTTATGGAAATACCCACAATTCTGTATCTGTATAACTAAAATCAAATAATTTTAAATTTATGAAAACCATTAAACATGCGCTAATTGTATTAGCATTTAGTATTTTAGGCTTCATTGCCATTGCTCAAAACAACACAAACCAAGTTATTAGAAAAAGCATATCAGTTATTGGTACTGCCGAAATGGAAATTGTACCCGATGAAATTTATGTTTCTATCACTTTACAAGAGTATAAAGAAAATGGAAACAAAATAATTATGGAAACTTTAGAAAAAGCCATGCGCGAAGTACTAAATACCATGAAAATAGATGCTAAAAACCTAACCATTGAAAGTAGCTATGGTTATAGAAACTATATTTCTAAAAAACACAAACAAAAAGAGTTTTTTTTAAGCAAAACCTACCAATTAAAAATGAGCGAGTTAAGTAAATACAATGAATTAATAGACAGACTTGACGATGAAGGTATAAGCCAAGTTAATATTAGCCGCACCAACCATAGTAAAATGCAAGAATTTAAAAAACAACTAAAAATAAATGCCATTAAAGTAGCTAAAGAAAAGGCCGGCTATTTATTAGAAGCCATTAACGAACAATTAGGCGAAGCATTGGAGGTAAACGACCAAGAAAGTAACGAAAATTTTCCAATTTATAGCAATTCTAGAGGTACTAGAATGTATAAAACTGAAGCTATGGGAAGTGCTGATGCTGTTTCTAATTGGGCCGAACCAGCATTAGAAATGAAAACCATAAAAATTACTTGCCAAGTAAATGTGGTTTTTGCGATTAAATAAGTTCGAAGTTTTTAGTTCTTAGTTCGAAGTTTATAATGTGATAATTCCGCGGGACTATCGTTATTGCGAGGTACGAAGCAATCTCAAGTTATGTGAAATAATTGTAAGATTGAGATTGCTTCACTAAGTTCGCAATGATGTTTGTTACTGATTTTAAAGTTAATGGAAAGCAATTAGTTAAAGTAAAGGAGATGCATACAGCATGACAGAGCGGGCTGAGTGGGAAGTTTGGAGTGAGAAGTGCGGGAACTAGCGTCATTGCGAGGAACGAAGCAATCCAAAGTCATAAAAGACGTTTGCTCTCAAAATTCAATCGTTTCATACAAATCTATCCATTCTTTATTCATAGAATCGATTAGCTTTATTTTGCTAATTCTTGAGCCAGCTTTAATTCTTTTTTCCTCATCTATTGCTTCTTCTATTTTATTGAACCAATTATAGTAAACCAATTTATTAATATTATACTTTGCCGTAAAAGATTTTGGAAAAAAGTGTGTTTTATGTTGCCAAATTCTTTGCTGTAAATTTGAAGTAACACCAGTATATAAAACTGAATTATCTTTATTAGTCAAAATATAAACACATCCGCCTTTATTCATTAATAATTTTTTTTTAAAACTAAGATAAAGGTTTTTATAGTATATTTCCAATTGCTAACTTGAGATTGCTTCTCTTCGATCGCAATGACGTTTGTTACTGATTATAAAGTTAATGGAAAGCAATAAGTTAAAGCAAAGGAGATGCTTTCAGCATGGCTGAGTGGGGCTGAGTGGGAAGTTTGGAGTGAGAAGTGCGGGAACTAGCGTCATTGCAAGAAACGAAGCAATGACGTTTGTTGCTGATTATAAAGTTAATGGAAAGCAATTAGTTAAAGCAAAGAAGATGCTTACAGCATGACAGAGCGGGGAGTTTGGAGTGCAAAGTGCGGGAACTAGCGTCATTGCGAGGAACGAAGCAATCTCAAGTTATGTAAACCATTGCTCGCTTGAGATTGCTTCACTGCGTTCGCAATGACATTTGTTAATTATGCTTTTGTCTTTGGCTACAAATTTGGCAAAACCAAGTAATGCTCCAGTTACCATAATGTTTCTAAAAAAATTAACCATTTCTAGTTCTTTTTCTCTCATTAAATCAGCAGTCATGTTTTCAGTGCCAAGTTCATGACCCATTGACCTTGGCAAATGAACCAACACACCCATTAAAATTACATATAAAGCCGTACGTGTATAGGCTAACTTATTGTATTTGAATATAAGTGCACTTATTATAACCAACAAAATACAAACTTGAGTAAAATATTTATAAAAGTATGGAAACGGAATATAATCATGCACAAACGAATAACCAAAATCGGACTTAACAAGGTGTAAGCCCACCTAAAGTAACAATGAAATTGAAAAAATATATTTCCTTAAATTTAAAATTCTGTCCATAAATAAAATGATTTAGTTGGTTGGAAAAGGAAATAATCTGATATTTTATTTAATCAACTAATTACAAACTTTCATTATGAAATATGAGTCAAAAACTTATATTCGAGCAAATTTTTTTTAAGCAGAAATGAATAATAATTTTATGAAAAAAGCATTGCCTCATTTTGTGGCAGTTGGGGTAATTTTTATTGCCATGTTTTTTTATTTTCAACCATTTTTTGGAGGTAAAGTATTAAAGCAGTACGATGTAAGCCAATGGCGCGCTACTTATGAAGAAACCAGTAAATTTGAAACACAAACTGGTGAAAGAACCTATTGGACAAACAGTATTTTTGGCGGAATGCCTAATTATTTGATTGGTGCATCATATACTGGAAATTGGACCAATACCATATATTTTACATTCCAACAAGTATTTAAACACCCAACTGATACCGTATTTTTACTGTTCATCTGTTTTTATGTTATGTTGTTGGTTTTTGAGGTAAATGCATGGCTTGCCATTATTGGAGCATTAGCCTTTGCTTTTAGTAGTTTTAATTTTATCAATATTGATGCTGGACACGTTACCAAAGGTAATGCCATTGCTTTTATTCCATTGGTAATAGCAGGTATTCAAATGTGTTTACACAAAAATAGAATTATGGGAGCGTTACTTACAGGTATAGCACTTTCATTGCAATTGGCAGCAAATCACTTACAAATAACTTACTATTTAATTTTTATAATTATAGCTTGGGTTATTGTGGAAATAGTAGATGCTATTAAAAACGGTACTATCAAAAATGTTTTATTAAGTGGTATTTTTTTAGGAGCCGCTGCTTTAATAGCAGTTGGAACTAACATTACAGGATTATTAACAACCGAAGAATACGGAAAATATAGCTTACGTGCACCAAGTGAATTAACAATAGCTGCCGATGGAAAATCCAAGGCAGATAATGGAAGTACAGGATTAGATAAAGATTACGCTTTAGCATGGAGTAATGGAGTTACAGAGCCATTAACCTTACTTATTCCAAACTTTTATGGTGGAGCAAGCAATGGCGAATTAAGTACCAATAGCGAAACATTTAAATTATTAAAAGCAGCTGGATATGATGCCTCAAATGCCAAACAAGCCATTAAGCAAATGCCTGTTTATTGGGGTGATCAACCGTTTACTGCAGGACCTATTTATTATGGGGCCATTATTTGTTTCTTATTTATTTTTGGAATGATAGTAGTAAAATCAAGTGTTAAATGGTGGATATTAGCTGCTTCTTTATTGGCAATTTTCTTATCTATGGGAAAAAACTTTATGCCATTAACTACCCTATTTTTCGATTATTTTCCGCTTTATAATAAATTCCGTTCGGTTACTTTTATTTTATGTATTACTCAAGCATTATTCCCGCTTATGGCATTATTGTCATTACGCGATTTAATGAACGATAAATTGAGCAAAAAAGATTTGATGAATGGGTTAAAATATGGTGGCGGAATTGTAGCTGGATTATGTTTACTTTTTGCAATCATGCCTGGAATGTTTGCCAATTTTACTGGCTTAAATGATGAAAGAATGGATCCTTCTTTAGTTACTGCATTAAAAGCTGACAGAGAAAGTATTATGCAAATAGATGCTTTCCGTTCATTTGCATTGATAGCAGCTGCATGCGCCTTAATTTGGTTTTATTACAATAAAAAAATTAAACAAATTGTATTCGTTAGTGTATTAGGTTTATTAGTACTTGGCGATTTATGGCAAGTTGATAAACGCTACCTAAACGATAGCGATTTTGAAAAAAAGAAAGCTGCTGCGTTATTTGAAAAAACGCCTGCTGATGAGGAAATATTAAAAGATACAGACCCTAATTATAGAGTTTATAACAACACCACCGATTTTGATAAAGATGCCATTACCTCTTATTACCACAAAACCATTGGTGGTTACCATGGTGCTAAAATGCGTAGATTCCAAGAGTTAATTGAATGGCAATTGGCTAAAAACAATATGGAATGCTACAATATGTTAAATGTTAAATACATTATTTTAGGTGATTCTACAGGTAGAAAATTTGTACAACGTAATTATGCTGCTAATGGCAATGCCTGGTTTGTAAGCAATACCAAAATGGTTGCTAATGCTGATGAAGAAATCAAAGCTTTAACAGGCTTTAGCTCTAAACAAACCGCAGTGATTGATAAACGTTTTGAAGGCGAATTGGCTAATTTCAAAATGAATTTTGACAGTACTGCATCTATTAAATTTATGAGCTATGCTCCTAATAAATTGGTATATGAAAGTAATACTAAAACGCCACAATTAGCAGTATTTAGTGAAGTGTATTATGATAAAGGTTGGAATGCCTATGTTGATGGAAAATTAGTTCCTCACTTTAGAGCTAATTATATATTACGAGCCATGGTGGTTCCTGAAGGAAAACATAATATTGAGTTTAAATTTGAACCAACTACAGTTAAAAAAGGTCAAACCATAGCATTGGCTTCCTCTATTACTTTATATGTAGGTTTAATTTTATTGATAGGATTTTCACTTATCAAAAAACCTAAGGTTAAAGAATAAGATATAAATTGCTTTGTAAAAAAGGCTTTAATTCGTTTGGATTAAAGCCTTTTTTTATAACCTAAGTTTTTTAAAAAATTAAAGTTCTAAAATTAAAATTGTTTAGCAACTAACAATAAATTAAAATTGCTTCATGAAAAAATTTATAATTACTGTTTTTATATTATTTACCATAAGCAATATTTGGGCACAAAAAAAGACTTGTGTGGCTTTTTATAATCAAGAAAATTTATTCGATACCATCGATAATCCACGAAAGAATGATGAAGAATTTTTACCTAATGGCAAATACAAATGGGATACAGAGCGTTATTTAGCAAAATTAAACCAAATGGCTAAAGTAATTGCTAGTATGAATAATGGCGCAGGTGCTGATTTTTTAGGGATGTGTGAGGTAGAAAGTATTGAAGCTTTAACCGATTTAACTAAAAATAAGCAATTGCAAAAAATGGCTTATAAAACTGTTTTTTTTGAAGGAGAAGATGAACGTGGAATTGATAATGCATTTATTTACAAAAGTAGTTTGGTAAAAGAAGCCAAAGGACGCACAGTTGTTATTAACAGCGAAGGAATTGATGGCGACCACACCAGAAATATTTTGATTGCTGAAATCACTTTAAAAAACAATGAAAAGATTTATTTTATTGTAAATCATTGGCCTAGCAGACGCGAGGGTGAAAAGGAAAGCGAGTTTAAACGCATTTTTGTAGCTGGAGAAGTACGTAAGGTTTGTGATGAAATTTATGCTAAAAATGTCAAAGCCAACATTATTGTAATGGGAGATTTAAACGATGAACCAAATAATATGTCGGTAATTGGTACATTAGGTGCATGTGGAGCAGCCAGCAAAACTAAAGATAAAATATTGTTTAACACCATGAAAGAACTTTCTATGGAAGACCAAGGTTCTCATAAGTTTAAAGGCCAATGGAGCATGCTCGATCAAATTATAATTAGTGCTAATTTATTAAATGCTAAATCGAAAGTTAAGTTTGTAACTGGCTCGGCACAAGTTTATAAACAAGATTTTATGCTTGAAACTGACGAAAAATACAAAGGTAATCCAATGAGAACATTTGTAGGAAACAAATACCTTGGTGGCTTTAGCGATCATTTACCTGTTATGATTTTTTTGGAGATTGGTAAGTAGGCCACCAATAGGCCAATGCAGGCGTCCTAGCCTGCATTGGTGAATAACGCAAAATAATGAACACCAAATCTAATCAAATAGAATTATACACCACCAACGATGGTTCTCATACTTTGTATTTACCTCATTTAGATGAAACTTATCATTCGCGCAATGGGGCTATTGAAGAAAGTTTGTATGTGTTTATTGATAAAGGGTTAAATGCTTTTTTATCACAAAATCCTGAAATAAAAACCATTCAAATATTTGAAGTTGGTTTTGGTACAGGTTTAAATGCCATACTTACTTTTATAGCTGCTCAAAAGTTAGACTTAAACGTGGTTTACCATAGCATTGAGGCTTTTCCTTTGTCTGTCGAAATCATTAATCAATTAAACTATATCGATGGATTAACCGAGCAAGAGCAAACTATTTTTAAACAAATGCATTTGGCAGATTGGAATAAACCAATTGTTATCAAAGACCAGTTTACTTTGGTAAAATACCATAATAAATTGGAAAGTTTTGATGGCAACAGCTTCCAAAATAATATCCATTTAATTTATATGGATGCATTTGCACCTAATAAACAAGCTGAATTATGGGAAATTGCTATTTTTGAAAAGTTTTATCAATTGTTAGCTACAAATGGAATTTTAGTAACTTATACTTCTAAAGGCGATGTAAAACGAGCCATGCAACAAGTAGGCTTAACAGTTGAAAAATTAGATGGCCCACCTAAAAAAAGGCACATGCTTCGTGGGAAAAAGCCTCTGGCAGCTAGCAACTAGCTGCTAAATTTTAACAGAAATGTTTAACTTTAATATATTTAGTAACAAATAGCCAGAGGCTAGAAGCCATAAGCAAAATGATACAAACTAATTATCTAATTATAGGACAAGGATTAGCAGGAACTTTGCTGGCTCATGAATTAATGAAAGCCAATGAAAGTTTTGTGGTTATTGATAAATTTAACGAAAGTACTTCAACCAAAGTAGCTGCGGGAATGTTTAACCCAATAAGTGGCAAACGTATGGTTAAAAGTTGGAATGCCGATGCTTTATTAGCCGATACTTTTAAAGCCTATACTGAATTGGAAAAGCTTTTGAATTGTAAGCTTTTATTTAAGCAGAATATTTACCAATTATTTGGCTCAGTTAAAGAGCAAAACGACCTTTCGAGTCGCATGGATAATGAAGATTTTTCGCAACATGTAAATTTATTTCCAACCAAAGAGCCTAATTTAAATGATGCATTTGGTGCATTTGAAATAAAAGAAACTGGCTGGGTTTATACACGTGCGCTAATTGAAAAAATGCGAGAATTATTACTACATAAAAATTGTTTATTAGACCAAGATTTTGATTATCAAAATTTGCAACAACTTACCGATGGTTGGCAATACAATGATATAAAGGCCAAATACATTGTTTTTTGTCAAGGCTATAAAAATCAAGATAATCCATACTTTAATTATTTGCCTTTTGTATTATGCAAGGGCGAAGTTTTTACCATAAAATGTAATGGACTAACTAAAGACAAAATTATTAAAAAAGGAATTTATTTGGTAAATCTTTACGATGATGTTTATAAAGTTGGTGCTACTTACGAATGGAACGATTTAACAGAAAACACCTCCGAACAAGGCAAAACTTTTTTGGAAGAAAAATTAAATGATTTCCTAAAAGTTCCGTACGAAGTAATAAAGCATGAAGCCAATATAAGGCCAACTACTAAGGATAGAAAAGCCATTGTAGGTGAACATCCAAAATATAAAAACATGTTTGTATTAAATGGATTAGGTACTAAAGGTGTGATGCATGCACCTTATTTAGCTAAACAGTTAATTGATTTAATTAACCAAAACATAGAGGTTGATAAAGAAATTAGCATAAAAAGATTTGATAAATTAATCATTCATCAAAGTTAGAATCTGTTACATCAGTAAAGTGATCCAATGGTGGTTCGCCTAGAAGATACAAAATATCGTAAATTTGATTTGCCAATAGTTTTTCATTTTCATGCTTATAGGAAGAAGCAAGGTTACGAAGTACGCGTTTGATAATGGTTAGGTTATCGCAAGGTAAATAGTATACAGGATTACTTTGTATTTGCATTTGTTGAACAAATTGCTCTAAACTAGTTTTGGTAAAAACACCACCTTTATGAAAAGCATTAATGTAAAATAAAACACTTCTATTATCTGCCGATACTTTTTCTGTTTTATTTAAATCGAAGGAGCTTAAGTCCATTCTATCCTCCTCCAAAAAAGCCAACATGAAATGCTGTGGTAAATTAATGCCAAATACAGGTAATTTTAGGTTTTGAGCAACCAACATGTATATAATACACAACATAATTGGATTACCCATTTTTGTTTCTAAAACTTCATTTATAAATGAATTTGAAGAGCTTTGATAATTTTCAACATTTCCAGAAAATCCATGAATATTATAAAATGTATAATTTAAAATTTTAACCTTTTCAAATGCAGTTATATCATGCCTCATTTCAAGCCAAGCATTCAGTTTAATTTTTTCAATTACTTCACGTATATCGGCTTTTTTTAAATTAGGATATTTGAATTTTGCTACCAAAAATACACCTTCTAACAAATCCCATTCGCCTCCATTTAGCCATACTTCAAATTCAGTTAAAAGATATTGATAGTTAATTTGATTTATAATATCATTTGCTAAATTCAAAACAGACGGATCATTAATTTGGTTCAATTCTTTTTCAATTAATGGCAGTCCATTTATTCCATAAGATAGTAATTTTTTTTCAACCAAATTAACCACTTCGACATCTGTATCATCCAATAAAAGTAATAATGATTTAATTTCGGTTGTATCCAATTTTTTCGTAATTTTTATACTAAACAAAACTAATCAATAAAATAAACAATTTATAATTTATTAAAATTAAAACTCATATCGTTTTAAAAAACAACTTGATTTTTATTTTTAAGTGAAATAATTATTTTAATAAATTTAAATCAAAAAAAAGCCTAACTCTTATTATAGGAGTTAGGCTTTTCAAGTTGGAAAAATAATTATTGTTTTGGAGCTTCAGCCGGCTTAACTTCACCTTTTAAATATAAAATCACGTTCGATTTTTTAGCATTACTCATTACAGTTACATTTTTATTAAATGTTCCTGGCGAAGCCGCATTATAAGTTGCTTTAACATAACCCTTTTGACCAGGTTTAATAGGTTCTTTAGTCCATTCAGGGGTAGTACAACCACAACCAGCAGCAGCATTAGTGATAATTAAAGGTTCTTTGCCAGTATTTTTAAATACATAAGTGTAAGAAGCAGGAACTCCTTGAGGGATTGAACCAAAATCGTGAGTTTCTTTTTCAAAAGTAATTTCAGCTTGATTTGGGTTTTCTTGGGCTGCAGGAATAGTTCCAGTAGTAGTTGTTGATTGAGCTATTGCGTTAGCACTCATTAAACTAGCAACAGCTACAAAAGCGGTAATGATTAACTTTTTCATTTTGTCTTTATTTTTATTTTATTAGTTGTAATTTGATTTATCAAATGTTATACCAAACATTTTTTATATGCCAAATGTAAGTATTTTTAAAATATGTTAATCTAAAAAAATACTTAAACACTCTTAATAGATAGTTTTTTACAATTAAATGCTGCTATTATGTATTGAAATTATGCCTTATTTTATATAGTGCAACACCCGAAATAAATAAAAATACACCCATAATTAAATAAGCGTAAATGATGTTATTGCTACTAGAAAAGAATTTTTGAGAGAAAATAAAAATAAAAACACTACGCGTAAGCACATTAATTAAGTTAAAAATACTCCCTACCCTTCCCATAATTGTGTTAGGTATAATATTAAACATATAAGTCAATCTGAGTACTCTAATTCCAGCATTACAAAACCCTAAAATGATACTTACAACATATATTACCAAAACACTTTTACTTAAAAATGCTGCAATAAAAATTCCGACAGTTAAAAAGGTTAGCATAATAATTGCCTTTAAAATAGCAGTTTTTTTAAATAGTTTATTAATAAAAAAACCTGCACTAAGTGCTCCAACAGCATAAATGGTATCGGCTAGGGCAAATACATTTCCTTTTGCATGTAGATGCAGTTTAATATAGTTAGGTAAAACAGCATGAATTTCAACTAAAAGCATTGCAAATACCATGTAACTTCCTACACCAAAAATAAATACATTTTTGTTTTCTTTCAAATAATCAAATCCAATTTTTAATCTTTGATATATAGATGTACTGTATTCATTTATTTTTTTAATTGGCGAATAAGGAATTAAAAAAATTAACACTGCTGCAATAAAATAAGTAATAGCATCCATCATAAACACATCGTAAATTTGCCAAGGCATAACCACTATATTATATTGGCCAATGCTAAAATTAAAACCATCGAGCAAAATGGCGGCAAAGCCACCAGACAAAATAGAGGTAGATTGACCAACAATTTCAATGTTAGAATTTACATTGTTATACTGTTCCGGACTTGATATTTCTTGCCCAAATGCATATAAAGTAGGATAATGAATGTTATAATTAAGCATGGTGATAGCAAAAACACTTATTACCAAATAACTGGGTAAGCCATTATTTAAATAACCAATCAATGCAATAAAAAAAATAAGCATACCGCATACCAATGATGTAACCAAAAAATTATTCTTTCTACTAAATTTATCAACCAAAGTTCCGGCATATAAGCCAAAAAACATGATAAAAAATGTAAGAGCGGCATAAGAATAATTAAATACTTGTGTATTATTATTTTTGGCAAAATACCATGGAATAGATAGCATACTTACTCCTTGGGCAAAACCACTAATTCCATTGGCAAAAAATAATAACAACAAAGATTTACGGTTTTTGTGCATGCGTTCAAAACTAATAATTGGTTTTGATTAAATATAGCTAATTGTAATATATTTTTGTAAAAACATTAATACTTTAAATGCAGAAAAAAGAAATTAAACTTACACCTAAACAAGCACTGTTAAAACTAGCTAGTTATTGCGCTTATCAAGAACGAAGCCATTATGAAGTAAAAAATAAACTAGCGGAATATGGCGTATTTTATAATGATGCAGAACAAGTAATAGCAGAACTAATTATTCAAAATTATTTGAATGAAGAACGATTTGCAAAAGCATTTGCAGGTGGTAAGTTTAGGGTAAAAAAATGGGGACGCAATAAAATTAAACAAGAGTTGAAACTAAAACAAGTTTCAGATTACTGCATTCAGCAAGGCATGAAAGAAATAGATTTTGATGACTATTTACAAACCTTAACAGAAGAAGCATTAGCTAAATATGACACACTGAAAGATAAAAACTACTTAATAAAAGCCAATAAAACAGCAAAATACTTGGTAAGTAGAGGATTTGAAACTGATTTAGTTTGGGATATTGTAAAAAAAATTAATAGTAATAATTAAAGTACATGCTCAATTTCTTTGGGCTTGTGCTTATGCTTAAATAATACAGTAAATGCAATTGCGATAATGGAAGAATAAATAGCAAAGGAGATCCATATCGAATGCCAATCTTTAACACCATTTATGGTAAAATATTTATCAATTAAAAAACCACTTACAGCGCTTCCTAAAACAGCTCCAAATCCATTAGTCATCATCATAAACAAACCTTGTGCACTTGAACGAATGGTTGAATCTGTTGATGTTTCAATAAATAATGAGCCAGATATATTAAAAAAATCGAAGGCCATTCCGTAAACTATGCATGATAAAACAATCATCCATAACCCACCAGAAGGATCACCAAATGCAAATAAACCAAACCTCAACACCCAAGCTACCATAGAAATAAGCATTACCTGTTTAATACCAAAACGCTTTAAAAAGAACGGTATAGCTAAAATGAATAAGGTTTCTGATATTTGAGAAATAGACATTATAATGGTTGAGTACTTAACCACAAATGAGTTACTATACTCAGGAATTTTAGAAAAATCAGATAAAAAGGTATCTCCATACATATTGGTTAATTGTAAAGCTGCACCTAAAAACATAGAGAAAACAAGAAACAAGGCAATTTTATAAGTACCAAAAAGTTTAAAAGCGTCCAATCCTAACTTTTGTGCTAAAGTTGAATTGCTTGATATTAAGTTTTTAGGTGGACATTGGGGCAAAGCAAATGAATAAATACCTAATGAAATAGCTGCTATAGCTGCTATGTAAAACATATTTGAAGAGGCTTTATTACCAGAAATATTGGTAATCCACATAGCAATGATAAATCCAATAGTTCCCCAAACACGAATAGGAGGAAATACTTTCACTACATCAAATTTATTATTTTTTAAAATAGCATAAGCAATTGAATTTGAAAGCGAAATGGTTGGCATATAACATAACATGGCTAAAAATATTACCCAGAAAAATGATGCAGGGGAATCAACTTGGGGTATGTAACATAAAGCCAACCCGCCAAGTATATGAAGTATTCCATATAATCTTTCTGCATTGATAAATTTATCGGCAATAATACCCGTTAAAGCAGGCATTAAAATAGATGATAAACCTAAGGTAGAAAAAATAGCCCCAAATTCAGAACCGCTCCATTGCTTTGTAGCAAACCAATAATTTCCAACAGTAATTAGCCATGCTCCCCAAACAAAAAACTGGAGAAAACTCATTAGTATAAGACGGAATTTTATATTCATAAATGTTTAAGTAATTTTATAACAAATTTATTGGACTATAGATGTTAGATTTTATTTGTTTCTTAATTCTATTTCATCTCTAATTTTTGCAGCAAGTGCATAATCTTCAACTGATAAAGCCTCATTTAATAATTGATGTAACTTTTCTAAAGTTAATTTACTCATATCGTTAGAATTATTGACTTCAATATTTATTTTATTCTCAATTTCATCATCAAATATATTTTGCTCTTCACTATCATCTATAATAATTCCAGCTTCTTCTAATATATCTTCAAAAGTATAAATTGGGCATTTAAATCGAACAGCCAAAGCTATACTGTCACTTGTTCTAGCTTCAATTTCCTTGATTATTCCCATTTGTTCACAAACTAATTTTGCATGAAATATACCTTCTTGCAAACTGTAAATTTGAATTTCGAGCAGTTCAATGCTGAACTCCTTAAAAAAACTCAAGAACAAATCATGGGTCATTGGTCTGAAAGGAATAATTTTCTCAATTTCAATTGCAATTGCCTGTGCTTCAAAACTGCCTATTACGATAGGCAATCTCCTTTTACCTTTATCTTCGCCTAATATTAAGGTATAACTTCCGCTTGTTTGTCCGCTACTTAAACCTAATACATTTAACTTAATTTTATCCATAAAATTTGTAATAAATACAAAAAACGAAGTAATTAAATTTAATGCTTAATGTACCAACAACTTATCAATACTATTTATGATAAAGTTAAAAGTGGTAATTCCCAATTAATTTTTAGTGAAATAAAATGGTTTAATATTATTTATTAACCTTATTTTTTTGTAAAATCGCACCAATATGGAAATTAGTAGCGAAGAATATTTTGCATATTTAAAAACTAGAAGCAAAATAGCTGATATTTATAGAAAATTTGTGTTGTACCCTAGTGTAAATAGTGTACTTAAGGGAAAAGTATTAGATGTTGGTTGTGGAATTGGAGATTTTTTGGCCTTTAGAAAGGTAAATACTGTAGGTATTGATATTAACCCGTTAAATGTTAATTATTGTAAAAGTAACAAACAAGAAGCTCACGTAATTGACGGAAGCACTTATCCTTTTGAAAAACAAAGCTTTGATAGTGTAATTTTAGATAATGTTTTAGAGCATTTAGTCCAGCCTGAGATTACAATTAATGAAATATCTCGTGTACTAAAATCTAATGGGGTATTGGTAATTGGTGTTCCTGGTAAAAAAGGTTATACCATGGATAGCGACCATAAAAAATTTTATGATGAGGTTGAAATGAATAAATTATTAGTTCAAAACAACTACACTAATATTGGATTTAAATATATGCCGTGTTTTATTAAATCAAATTTCTTAAGTAAATCAATATCTCAATATGTTATTTATGGAATTTACAAAAAGAACTAAACGATTGTATTATTAAATAATTTGTAGTTAAATGTACTCAAAAATAAAAAATATTTGTATTGTAGCAGTAGTTTTATTGGTTGTTAATATTAGTAAGGTTTATTCGCAAACACAGCAACCACTTAGTCTTCAAAATATTTCAACTATAAAAATAGATGAAGTAAATGATGAGCAAATAGCTGAGTTTTGGACAAAAGTTCAAGAGAACGGACTTTCAATAACTCAACTTGAATTGGAAGCTAAACGCAGAAGCATGGCTCCTGAGGAATTTGCGAAATTGAAAGAACGTATCAACGACCTGCCACAAAAAACTACAGAAAAATCAAGTCAAAATAATGATAGAACTACTGAAAATAGTTTAAGTAAAAAAGAATTTGACAAGCAAATTATTTATAAAAATAAAGTATTTGGTTCTGAATTATTTAACAATAAAAACTTGACTTTTGAGCCTAATTTAAAAATTGCAACTCCCCAAAACTATCAGCTTGGACCTGATGATGAGTTAATAATAGATATTTATGGATATTCTGAAGAAAGTTTTAAACTAAAAGTTAGTCCTGAAGGAAATATACGTATTCCGTTGGTAGGCATTGTTCAAGTTTCAGGATTAACAATAGAACAATCAAAAGCCAGAATAATTGCCGCTTTGTCAACAGTTTATGATAGGATAAATACTGGTGAAACTAAAGTAAACATAACATTAGGAAATATTAGAAGTATAAAAGTACTGATAGTAGGCGAAGCAAATTTACCTGGAACATATACACTTCCATCATTAGCCACAGTTTTTAATGCACTTTATGTTTCTGGAGGTCCAAACGCTAATGGTTCAATGCGTAATGTAAAGGTAATTAGAAATAATAAAGTTGTTGCTATTCTTGATGTTTATGATTTTATGTTAAAAGCGGAAGCAAAGGGTAATATTAGACTTCAAGACCAAGACATTATAAAAATTAGTCCTTATGAAAATAAGGTGGAAGTTAAAGGCGAAGTAAAACGCGAAGGTTTTTTTGAAATGACTAAAAATGAGACATTGAAAGACTTACTAAATTTTGCTGGTGGATTTACCAATGATGCTTATAAAGAACGTATTAAAGTAATTAGAAATACTAACAAAGAAAAAAGTGTGGCTGATATTGAGCAAGGGATTTTTTCAATGTTTGTGCCTAAAAGTGGCGATATTTATACAATTGACAAGCTTTTAGAGAGATTTGAAAATAGAGTTCAAATAAAGGGAGCTGTATTCAGACCAGGAGCTTATGCTTTAGAAAATGGATTAACAGTATTAAAATTAATCAATAAAGCTGAAGGCTTAAAAGAGGATGCTTTCCTAACACGTGCAATTATTTATAGGTTAAATGGCGATAATAGTTTGAGCATGCTTTCACTAAATATAGAAGATGCCAAGGAAGGAAAGACAAATGATATTGAACTAAAGCGTGAAGATATAATACAAATTGCATCAAAACTTGACTTGAAAGAAAGTTACAATGTAACCATTAATGGAAAAGTAATCAAGCCTGGTGTTTTTCCTTTTGCACAAAATATGAAAATTGAAGATTTGATTATTGCAGCAGGTGGTTTAAAGGAAGATGCAGCACTAAATAGAGTAGAAGTTTCAAGAAGGAAATTTGATATTGATAAAACAAAAAATAACTCAGAAATTGCCATCGTTAAGCAATTTGAGTTAAACAAAGATTTGAAAAATAATGCTGATTTGAATTTTAAATTAGAACCTTTTGATATTGTTACAATTTTTAGATTACCAGGTTATGAACCACAAAAAAATGTGAGTATTGAAGGAGAGGTTTTATATCCTGGTAGTTACAGCATTGAAAAGAATAATGAAAAAATTTCGGATATTTTTAAAAGATGCGGAGGTATTACAGCCAGTGGCAGTGCAAATGGTACTATTTTACTGAGAAAAAAAATACAAAGTGAAACAGAAAATTATGTTAAATTGAATAAAATTAAAGCGTTAAAACGTCAATCAAAAGATACTGCTGATATACAAGATAAAATAGATGAAGAGCAAAATGAAATTTATGAAATTGTTGGAATTAATATTACTGAAATTTTGAAAAAGCCCAGTTCAAAATCAGACTTGTTGCTAAGAGATGGAGATATAATCAAAGTTCCATCGGAGCGACAAACGGTTTTAGTAACAGGTGAAGTATTATATCCGGCAAGAGTAAATGTAAACAATGCAAATCGTTTAAAAGGATTTGTTCAAAACGCAGGTGGGTTTAGTTCAAAGGCATTGAGAAGAAAAGCATATGTAGTATATGCCAATGGAACAGTTAAAGCTACTAAGAATTTTTTATTTGTTAAACTTTACCCTAAAATTAAACCAGGTTGTGAAATTGTTATTCCTAAAAAAGAGGTAAAAAAACCAGTAAGTTTAGTTGAAGTCACTACCATTGCAACTAGTTTAACTACTTTAGTGTTTTTAATTATTACTATTTCAAAATAATCAAGTAAATGGCCGAAGAAAAGAATCAAACAATTACCATTGGGTTAGTAATTAAAAATTTGAAAAATTATGTTGCTTTTTTATTATCCAAAAAAAATATAATCATTATAATAGTGGTTTTAGGATTAATTTCAGGTTTTGTTTATGCTAAATTTAGTAATATTATTTATAAATCTCAAATAAGTTTCATTGTTAATGAATCAAAATCTGTAACTCCTAATATTTTAGCAGCTTTGGCAAGTCAATTTGGAGGACAAACATCTAATGTAAATGTATCTGATGATAGGCTGTTGTTTTTAATTACTACAAGGCGAATTCTTGGTCAATCATTATTAACTAAAATACCAAATTCTAATCAAACGATTGCAGATCAATATATTTTAATTAATGATTTAAAATCAAAATGGAAAAGTGATACAACATTATTTGATTTTAATAAAATTTGCAACTTTGAATTAAATAATCTAACATACAAAGAAAATAAGGCAATTGATTTTTTAATTAAACATATCATTAAATCAAGCAATTTACAGTTAGAAGCAGTTAAAAAGAAAACCTCCTCATTGGTTGGGCAATCTTCAAGTGGTATCATATTAATTACTTTTCAGTCAAAAGATGAGCTATTACCCAAAATTTTAGTAGAAGCAATTTATAGTAACTTAAATGAATTCTACACTGAAACCATTACCAAAAGTTTAAAAAATAATTTGGATTTGGTTACTCAAAGGGCTGATTCAACTAGGCGAATTTTAGAAAACACCGAATTTAACTCAGCAAATGAACTTGACATTACCAATAAACTCATAAAATATAAAGCAAAAGTAAATGCCATTAGATTAAAAAAAGATGCTGAAATGCTTAGTTTAATGTATGCTGAAATAATTAAAAATAAGGAAATTGCCAAATTTAATTACGATCAAGAAAAACCAGTATTTCAAGTAATTGATGCACCAACTTATCCATTAGAAAGTATCTCTAAATCTTTAGTAGTTTTTGCTATTTTAGGTGCATTTATATTTGGTTTTATAGCAGTACTGTTTTTTACTTTTAAATTTTTAGTTAGAAAATTTTAAAACTACCGAAAACATTTTTACATGCCACAAACTAAAAAAAAATTACTCATTATTAATTCTACACTTGAAAAATCAGGATTAACTAATGTGTTTTTTAACTTGTGTTCAAATATTAATACTTACCTTTTTGATGTATATGTCTTAACACTTTCTCCAGAGCCAACAAACTCAAAGAAAACAGAGTTTGAACAATTGCCAATTAAGATACATAGTTTGAACTTGAATAGAATAGATTTTATTATTAAAGGTAAAAAGCAGTTAATTGATTATGTTAATAGTATAGCTCCCGATATTATACAAACTTTTAGTTTTAGAGGTACTTATTTAGCGGGTAAATATTTAAATAAATATAATTTAGTAGCTACTGTTCAAGGCGATTTAATGAAAAACCATACCGATGTATATGGGAAAATAGTAGGAAAATATATTGCTGAAAAAGAATTAGCTGCTTTTGGAAAAGCTAACGAAAAAGTGGTTTGCTCAAAGGCACTTTTCGAAATTTATAAGAATAAATTTACTGATTTAAAGGTTATAAAAAATGGAGCAGATGAAAACATTTTTTATCCTGTGATTGAAAGTTTAAAACTTGAAATCAGGAAAAAGCTAGGCCTTAATCCTGATTTATTAACGTTTTTAAGTGTTGGAACCTTAAGTGAACGCAAAGACCCAATTACCATAATAAAGGCTTTTAAAAATAGTAATAAGCATAGCAAAGCACAATTGGTTTTTTTAGGTGATGGTGTATTAAAAGACGCATGTATTCAAGAAGCCAAAGGCTTTAATATCATTTTTTTAGGAAACAAAGATGATGTGGCTAATTATTACAAAGCTGCTGATGCTTTTATTTCAGCTTCCAGTTCGGAAGGTTTACCCAATACAGTATTAGAAGCGGGCATGTGTGGCTTATTTTGCATGTTATCAAATATACCACAGCATACTGAAATTTTTGAAAATCATCCTTGGCAATCTTTTTATTTTGACTGTTCAAATATTACTCAACTAACTACACTTTTCAATCAATTTACTCCAAAAGAATTTGAAAGTATAATTGATTTAAGTGCCTTAAAAATGACGAAGCAATACGAGCAGGTATACTTAAATATAGTAGAGTAATACTCTTCTATATAGATTAACAATTTTAACATTTGTTTTGTATTGTTCGAGTTAATTTTATTAGTTATTGGTACCTTTATTAAACTGCTTATTTACCTTTAACTTCTTAAATAAAAACCTAAGAGATCTGTTTGGTTTGTATTTATAAACTATGTAACAATAAAGGTTGTACAGGCTGCTATTATTTTTAGTTATATAATTTAAACAAGCTTTGTTAGCTCTAACATATTTTTGGTAATTAGCCATAATGCTGCCATCTATTTGTTCCCAAAGTTCTACGCTACATTGGTACAATTGCATACTATCTAAGCTAAAATTATTGGTATGTATGTTAGCAACGTAGAAGCAAGTATAGGAATAGTGAGTCATTATTTTGTCGTTATTATTAAATAACTCAATCCAAAAAAATCGGTCATCGCAGCCTCTATGGCATTTGGCTGTTCTAAAATAAACGCCATTTAAAATACTTTTTTTAAACAACACTTGCCCGGGAGAACGAATAAAATCATCTAAAATGAAGTTTTTTAAATTAATGGATGGTTTTAAGTAATAAATTTTATGGGTAAAGTTTTGAGATTCATATTTAAACAATCCGTTTACCAATATAAACTCGGCATTATTAGTTTCATTATCTTTTACAAGTCTATAAAAATCTGAGTTGAACTCATCATCTTGGTCAACAATATGCAGCCAATTTCCATTAGAAGCTTTAATCCCTTTATTTCTTGAATCTGCCACACCTAAATTAGTAGCATTTTTGATAAAATGAATATGTTCTAATAAATCAAATCCAATAGCTTCTTGGATTGATAGTTCGAGTTCGGTTATTTCACTTTCTATAGAATCAATAATGATAATGATTTCGTAAGTTAATAGACCTTTTTTTACAATTTCTTGATTATAAATATTTTTCAGCAACCTTATTAAATAATGGGTATGCTTATAAAAGGGGATAATTATTGAAATTTCCATTAAGTTTTCGATTTTTTTGTGACTATAAAATAAATTAACAATACAATAGCAGTAACTGTAGGTGTTACCACCAGTAAATTATCAAAATATGAAACCCCTAAAATAGGATCTGTATCTAATGATGAAGCTACTTTAATGTATAGATAACTAAGTATACACATGGTTAAAAAGTTTTTTGGTAATAATATTGGAAGCACATTTCTAATAAAACCAACAAATGAACCAAGCACTAATGAAAATAAAATAGAACCACCAAAACCAAAATACATTAACCCAAATACATTATGCCTAGCATTTGGACCCGAAGTAGCATTTGAAACATGATGAAAATTAAATAAATCTATACCAAAATGACCATTTAGGTTATCCCAACTTTCTAATCTAAATAATCCCAAAAAATCAGTAAATAATGCTTTTATACCATTGTATTTATAGAACCCAATTATTATATCGTTAGGGTAAGCATACCAATACACATCGCCAGCAAAAATAAAGCGTGTACCCAAAATTTCGATCGGATTTAAATTTAAAGTGCTATCTGTTTGAAGCATTACTACAGTTAATCCAATAAATACAACAAATGAAAAAATAGCTATTTTATATTTTTTAATAAATGATGCTACCATTTTATTAATTGAAATATCAAAAGAGAAAACCCAAGCTGTAAATGCAGTATAAAGTACTGTTAAAATACCACTTTTGCTACCATTTAAAACAGCGAACAAAACTAACAATATAGCAAAAAAACCTAAGTATATTTTAAATAAAAGCCCTGATTTAATTTCTTTATTAATTATCAGGTAAAACAATATTGTATTTGAAAAAATTTGTGTTACATCAATAAATCTACTTAATAAACCAAAACCAGAACCACCACTATAGGTATCTAGCCTGGAACTTGCAAAAATTGGAATACCTGCTACTAAATAAACTTGTAATTGGAGTAATATAAAAATTATAGAAGTTACTGTAAAAAATAGTTTTAATAAAAAATTAGAATTGGCTATAACCAAGGTTTTTATTTGGTATGAGTTTTTTATTGAATTAAATGGTTTAAACAAATAAATACCAAGAATAAATGCCAATTGAGTTAAAAAGTAACTAGCTAAATAGTAAAGTTTTATAGAGCCTGTAAAGTACATGAACAACACAACTGAAGCACCAAATGAGGTAATGATTGCTGAAAATAATAATGGGTCTAAAACATTAATAATGTATGGTTTATACAAAAGTAAAAACACAGTAACACACAAGGCAAAAGAAAACCAAAATAATAGTTGTTGATTATAAAATAAAAAGAAAAAATCGAAATTATTCATTGATCAATTTGGTAACTTTTTTAAAGTTTGAGATAACAAACTTCTTAACCTACAATAGTAATAAATTCTAGAATTAAAATGTGTTTTTATAAATGTAAGCCTATCATTGTTAAATTCTTTGTCTACAGCTGAGCTGCTTGTTCCTCCTGCGCTAAATTGTGCAATAGTTATTGGTATATATTGAAATTCAATATCTTTATCTACAAAACACTGTAGGTTTAAATAATGATCGGCCCTAATTTTATACTTTAAATTGTATGTATATTTGTCAAAAACTGCTTTTGGGTATAAAATAGCCTGATGACAAATATTTTTTATCACAATTTTTTTTGAGTCAAAAGGACCATCGTAAATGGTTTTATCTTTTTCAAAATATACATTGCCATAGTACAAACAGTTTAAATTGGTAATGCTATGAATTACTTCATGTAAAGTATTATATAAAATATCATCAGCTCCTAAAAACAAATAGAAATCGCCTTTACAAAATTTAACAGCTTTGTTCATTGCATCATAAATACCATTGTCTTTTTCTGTTTTCCAAAAGGTTATTTTTGGTCCGTTATTTTTTATAATGTTAACCGTTTGGTCCGTTGATTCACCATCAATTATTATTAATTCTATGTTTTTATAGGTTTGATTAACCACGCTGTCAATTGCATTTTGAAGGTAGTTAGCAGCATTGTATGTTACTATAATTATGCTTATTAGTGGTTGCATATTTATTTTGGTAGTTTTGATTAATAAAAATTGATCAACCTTAAATTAGGTTATTTGTAGTTTGAATTAGGTTAAAGGTATCAACATATTTAATTATGAGGTGAGAACCAATAACTTTTTGCAATCCTTAATTGAAATTACAAATAGTTTATTTAAATAAATTAATATAAATCAAAATTAAACGCTTTTCATTTCAATACTAAACCTTGATTACCTTTAGTTTTTAAGGTGACTTGAAAATTTATCTTGTGATGAAATCGAACTTAATTATTAATTTACATAATTTTTTTCGTTTGGTATTGAGAAATGGATGTTAAAAGTTAATTTTTTATTATGAATTTTCTGTTGCAATGATAATTTATTTAAACCAAATTCCATTTGCCTTCTTGTTAATAATCAAATAGTACTGATATGGACTTAATATACTGCCTGGTAATAAACAAATGCAAGAAGAAAGCATAATGCCTTCTGTACCCATATTACAGTATTTACATAAAAAAATTGAAAGAGGTACATTAATAATAATAAGAACTATAGAAACTAAAAATTGAACCCTAATTTTATCAACAGCGTTAATAAAATTATAGAAAATGCTATTCCAACAACTTATTAATATAAACAAAGATGTAAACCAAACTAATGCTTGATTGTATTCGAGTTTACGCTTTATCCAAATATCCAAAACAAATGGTAGAATTAAAGCCATAATTATTAAGCAAACTGCAAGAGCAATCCAAATATAAATTAGCTTTTTTACCATGTTTTTAACCCAATGAAAATCGTTTTTAAAATAAGCATCTGAAAAACTTGCCCAAAATGGAATTATTATGATACCAAAACCCATTAGTGGAATAGAAAAATATTTATTAATTATACTAAATGGAGTAACTTGATTTGGTCCAAATAATTGTGAAATGATTAAATTATTAGATGTAAACATTAACATTAGGGCAATTTGTATTAGAAAAAATTGTATTCCTTTATTAAATAATAAACGAGAAAGCTTAAAATCAATAAGTAAAAATGATGGTTGAAATTGTTTCAGTATTGATTTGTAGAACAAAAATGAGCCAATTAATAGTATAAAAACGGGTGTTGCACTATTTATTATTCCTATCAATACAATATTGCTGCTAGTAGTTTTACTTATTATAAATGTAATGAACAACAACATTAATGAAGTAACAAATTCAATTGTATTGCTAATTGCTACTTTGTGATAGGCAACAAGAGTTGTGGTTAAAATTGATAAAATCATTTTACCACAAAGCATTACAAAAGTAATTTGAATCAAGAATTGGATGGTATTACTATCTATGTCAGTGTTTAAAATATGATTCCAACTTAAAAAATAATTAACAATTTCAAAGATTCCAATAAGGCTAGCGCAAATAATACAAATAATAGCATAAGTAGTACTCAGATACCTACGGGCCAAAAGGTGATCATCAACAGAAACAGCGTAAGTAAACTTATTTCTAAATCCATTAGCTAAACCAATATCAAAAAAATAAAACCAAGTAGTGATTGAGGATAGCGTTAACCAAACACCATAATCTTCTGTTTCTAAGTAGTTTAAATTTATTGGAACCAGTAAAATACCACTTGCTGCTACTCCAAATTTTAAAAAAAACGAATAAAAAATATTTAAAAATACATTTAAACTTCGCTGCTGAGTATTGGGTAAAAATTTATAAACTAACTTTTTTATCACTATTTATCTTCACAAAACTATTCAATAATAAATTTTAATTATGAGAATTAAAAATGAAATTAAATTAAAAAAACACTATCGCTTCTCACAAAATAGACAATCCACAATTATTGACTATAAATAGCCTATTCATTACAGATTAATAATACTATTTAATGTATTTTTGATTTTAAATAAATTAGCGTAAAAATGAAGAATATAATAATCGTTTTAGCTTTCATACTACCTTTAACATTAACAATAAAAGGACAACAATTAGAGCAATATGTAACCCGAAAAATTAATGGAAAGGATTTTATTATATACAATGTTAAACCAAGTGACACTTGGGAATCAATTGCGTTGAAATTTAAAATAAAGGAGCGAAATTTAATTGATGCAAATAAAAAAACTAATGGTAGTTTAAAAGATGTTTTATCAATAAAGGTTCCTGCTGAAGGAGTTTCTACAGTTCAAACAAAAAATACTGTAAAAGAAGCCCCTGTAGAGTTAAATTCATTGCCAAAATTTGGCGATGACATTACAACAAAACAAAAAAACAATAATAGTAAACCTAAAATATTTGGACAAGAGTTAAGGACTGAATATAAAGGAGCAAATAGTTTGGTTGTTTATAAGATTGGAACTGGAGATAAAATTGAAAATTTAGCTCAGTACTTTAATTGTACAATTAGTGATATTAAAACTAGAAATAATTTGATAAATAGCGATTTAGTTACAGGTAAAATAATAAAAATACCTGTTCAAACTATTGCTAATGTAGAAATTACGCCAACGGATACTACCAAAACAAAGCAGCTAAACGAAGAAGTTACGGTTAAGTCAGAAAATACAGTTATTGAGAAGCAAGAAAAAGACATAAATGAAGAAGTGAGTGAAAATGAAATTTCAGAAAATAATAATGATGAAGAAACAATAATTGGCAACTTAAAAGTAATTAAAAAATTAGGTAAGTATTATATAAAACATTCTGTAATTAGTGGTGAAGATTTAGGTAGAATAGCTAAAGAAAAATATTCGACAAGCAATAAAATAATTGCAACTAATAATTTAAAAACAAATAAAGTAAAAACGGGGCAACTGCTATTAATACCAACCACCAAACAAATTTTATTTAAGCTCACTGGATTGAATATTGACCAACTTAATAAAAAAGAAGAACCAATAATTACTAAACAATTAATTAATAAAAATAATGAGGTTAGTGATGTTAAAGAAAAACCTCAAGATAAATCTATTGTTACATCACAAATAAAAGATACATCTGAAAGGTTTAAATGGGGAGATGTTATAAATTCATTACCCAATAAAATTGACACTAATAATTTAAAAACCATACAAGATAATGCTAAGAACTTAGCAATAAATGAAGTTCATGCTAATGCAAATTCAGGTGATACAAAAATAAACTATACGCACATTGTAAAAGAAGGTGAAACATTAGAATCAATTGCGAAAAAATATAAAATTTCACCTTCTGATATTGCTAATTGGAATAATCTATATCAAAACAGAGTGCGTGTTGGTCAAGATTTGATTGTAAACTTGGCAAGAGCTAGAAAACCATATTTAGCCATAAACTCAGTTAGTCCTGAAAATCAAAAGGAAATAAAAAAATCAGAAGGAAACGATAGAATAAAATATATAGAAGAAAAAGGATTATGCTTGCTAAATAATGATAATATGATAGGTGTTCATCATGCCAAAATTCCAGTAGGAACATTGGTATTAATAACAAGCACCGAAAATTTCAAAAAATTGTATGTTAGAATTACAGGCACTTTAAATAATAGTTCTGATAAAAATGTAATTATACAAATTGATAAAAATATTGCAAAGCAACTTGCGTTTAACAGTGAGTTAAGTAATGTTTTAATAAGCTATAGTATCATTGAATAACGATACCAACCTTTAGTATTTCATTAAAAAAATCAGGATATGATTTTGAAACAACATCAATCTCATCAATAATAATATTACTAAATAAAATTGTTAGCGGTGTAAAAGCCATGGCAATTCTGTGATCTTTGTAAGTATTAATTTCTACTTGTTTATTGTAGTCAATTACTTCAACTGGTGTAATAAAGATAGTATTTTCATTATTGATAGCATTATACCCAAATTTATTTAACTCTGTTATTATGGCCAATAATCTATTACTTTCTTTAATGGTTAAATTTTGTAGGCCACTTATTGTAGCATTGATATTTAATGAGGCACAAGCTACACATAAAGCAGGTGCTAAATCAATACAATTTAATAAATTAAACTCTAAGTAATTTTGGGGTGATTTATTTTTTTTTATAATAATACCATTTTCTATCGATTCAGTACTTACACCTAATTTTTCAAAAATTTCTGCTGTAATTTTATCACCTTGAATGCTGTCTAAAGTTAAATTATTAAGTTTTAAAGTTAAACTGCCATTTAAGGTTGCTATTAAATACCAAAAAGAAGCTCCACTCCAATCGTTTTCAATATAATATTCAGCTAAAGTATTTTGATTTTGGTAAGGTAAAATCTTAATAAAATTATTTTCAATAAATACATTTAATCCAATTTTTTGCATCAGCAAATACGTCATTTTAATATAATCAAATGAGGCAACACTACCTTTTAATTCAATGGTTAAGCCATTTTGAATAAATGGTCCAATTAACATTAAAGCAGTAATAAACTGGCTACTTTCTGATGCATTTATCTCAATTGTTTTTCCGACTAGTTTTTGCCCAGTAATTTGAAGAGGAGGATACCCTTCTTTTTCAAGATAAATAATTTGCGCTCCCAACATTTTTAAAGCATTTACTAAATCGTTGATTGGTCTTTGCTTCATACGCTCGTCACATTGAAGCGTGATAGTTTCACCAATATTATTAGCAAAATAAGCCGTTAAAAAACGCATACATGTTCCAGCATTATTCAAATTAATTTCCTTGTCCGTAATTGTTAACGCATTAAGCATTAAGTTTGTATCATCGGCCAAGGAGATATTATTTAATAATAACGGCATTGGTAATAATTTTTGTAGTATTAATGCTCTATTGCTAATACTTTTAGAAGCTGTTAAATTTACAGTTACTGAGGAATTAAAGTCTTTATTGTTATATTGTAAAATATACATTTTAAAGATGCTTATATGCTACATTTTTATAAAAGTCCAACGATTCAATTATCAAATCACTTGTGCAATTACAATCGATTACTGGTTTTCCAATCTTTTTCAGTAAGGTAAAATTTATTTCTGAATTATTGTTCTTTTTATCGTTTTGCATAATTTTAAGTAATTCATCGATATTCCAACTTGAAAAATATTTTTCAAAATTAGAGGTAATAACTTTTATAATTTTCTCAAAATCATCTCCATCTAATTTCATGGTTTTAAACGATAAATATGATTCGCAAATAATTCCAATAGCCACAGCTTCTCCGTGTTTTAGAGGTTTTGAATCCGTCATCAAACTAAACGTTTCAACTGCATGACCAATTGTATGTCCAAAATTTAAAACTTTTCGTAAACCTTTTTCATGCGGGTCTTTGTTTACAATTTGGATTTTAATTTTTGCTGATTTCTCAATCCATTTATCTAATTGTGTGTAATTTATTTCAGGTGTGGATAGCATTTTTTCGAAAAACTTTTTGTCATCAATTAAGGCATGTTTTACAATTTCAGACAATCCATTTCTTTGCTCCGAAACCAAAAGCGTATCAATAAATTGAGGATAAATAAAAACTTGTTCTGGGTGTTTAAATACACCGATTAAATTTTTATAACTATTTAAATCTACACCTTGCTTACCTCCTATTGAAGCATCCACCATTGACAATAAAGTGGTAGGTATATTAATAAAATCAATTCCTCGTTTATAGGTAGATGCGCAAAAACCTCCTAAATCGCTCAGAGTTCCACCTCCTAAATTTAACAATACTGTATTTCTATTGGCTAAATTTTGCTGTAATTCATTCCAAATTATTGAAGCGGTAGCTAAATTTTTATTTTGTTCACCGCTTAATATTTTTATTAAACTAAAATTTTCTAGGTATGGCTTTAAAATTGGCAAACAATATTTTTCAGTATTTTCATCAACTAAAACAAAAACCCTACTATAAGCCTTATCAATAAGGGTTTGCGCCAAATGACTTAACACATCTGTACCAAAAAAAACTTTATAATTCTTATCGTAAATAACTTTCATCAGTAGCGTAAAAACATTGTAACTAAAAACTTAATATTGCGCTGCTAAATTAAACTTTATTTTTAAAAGCATTTTATGACTAATAAAATATTACAACTAGATTTTTCAAATACAGAAATTGCATTCCAATCGAAAAATAATGCTGAGTTAAGAACTTCGTATTTACTATTCAAGGCAATTGGAATAAATTGGTTAGTAAAAATGGGAACTCCTTTAGTTGAAATGGCCTTTGCACTTCATTTGCCTATAAAACCATTAATCAAACATACTGTTTACAAGCAATTTGTTGGAGGAGAAGATATTAATGACTGTGAATTGGCAATTGATAATTTATACAAATTTGGTATTGGAACAATTTTAGATTATTCTGTAGAAGGCAAAGAGGCTGAAGAGGACTTTGATTATACTTGTAAAGAAACAATAGATACGATTAACAAAGCAAAAAATAATCCTAAAATTCCATTTTGTGTTTTCAAGGTTACTGGTGTTGCACGTTTTGCCCTACTTGAAAAATTGAATAACAATATTCCGTTAAATGTTGATGAACAAATTGAATTTGAAAAGGTAATTAATAGAATTGATTCCATTTGTAAAACAGCATATGAAAATAATGTTAGGTTATTTATAGATGCTGAAGAAACCTGGATTCAAATTGCTATTGATAATTTAGCAACCCAAATGATGCAAAAATACAATAAGGAAAAAGCAATTGTATTTAACACTTTACAGTTATATCGTCATGATAGGTTGGCCTTTTTAAAGGAAAGTCACCAACAAGCCATAAGTAATAACTACTATTTAGGAGTAAAATTAGTTCGTGGTGCATATATGGAAAAGGAAAGGGCGAGAGCAAAAGAATTGAATTATATTGACCCTATTCAACCTACAAAAGAAAAAAGCGATATAGATTATAACGAAGCTTTAGCATATTGCATTGATCATATTGATAGAATTAGCATTTGTGCTGGTACTCATAACGAAAATAGTAGTCTGTATTTAGCTCAATTAATGTCAGATAATCAAATTAAGAACAATGATAATCGGATTTATTTTAGCCAACTTTATGGTATGAGCGATAACCTTAGCTATAATTTAGCCAATGCTGGTTATAATGTGGCAAAATATTTGCCTTATGGACCAGTAAAAGCTGTGATGCCTTATTTATTTAGACGTGCTGCTGAAAATACAAGTGTAGCTGGACAAACTGGGCGAGAATTAAATCTTATTTTAAAGGAAAGAGCGCGCAGAGCAAAAACTAAATAGTTAAGTTTTTTAGTTAAATGGTGTAATTATAAAATTGTGGCTTAGTTAAATATCAAAATATGAAATACCTTATTTGTACAATTACAATCTTTTTTATTTGCGCAAATGTGAGTGCCCAAAAATTAGATTCTCTTACTCTTGATACCTTGCGAGATGCGGAAATAAGACTGAATGGCTTGGCACAAAATATGGTAACAAGTCTTGATGAAATGACTAGAATAAGTTCAGGTAAAAATTTTATCAGAACACTTGCACGTACTTTAAAAACCAATAATTCATACTTTTATAATTTTGATTCATTAAAAAATATTTCAATTATTAAATCACCTGACAATTACTTTAGAATAATGACTTGGAATGTGGCTAGCGATGATGAACATTTTAGGAATTTTGGGGTTATTCAAATGAATCCTACCAAAATTAAGCGAGAGCAGAAAATGTTCAATATGCCAAGTTATTTTCCATTAATTGATAGAAGCGACAGTATTGATCAAGTTTTTTATGCAGAAACAGATGCAGATCATTGGTATGGAGCTATTTACTACAAAATTTTAAAAACGCAAACGCAAAAAGGAACTTATTACACTATACTTGGTTGGGATGGTGCTACCAATAAAAGTAATAAAAAAATAATGGATGTATTGTTTTTTAAAGATAACGAACCATACTTTGGCGCGCCTATTTTTGATATTAAAACAAAACAACCTTTATATAGAATGATTTGGGAATTTAATAATAATGCAACAATGACTTTACGTTATGAAGAAAAACGTAAATTATTAATTTACGAGAACATTATACCTCCAAAGCCCGATAATGTGGGAATGTACGAAACTTATGTACCTGATGGGAGTTACGATTACATGATTTGGAACGGAAAGGTTTGGGAAAAACAAAAAGGAATCGTACTTGATTTTAAAATGGATTAATTTTCATATTCGTCATGTTCCCTTTTCATAAGTTCATCCTGCAATAGTTGATTTTCCAATATTGCTCCTACCCCATTATCCTTATATTCTGCTTGATCTTTTATGTAAAAATCAAATTGGTTGCTAACCTTAATTACATAACTAGAAAAATACCGACCTTCAAAAAATGCATCGAAACTCATTAATGCTGCATCATTTTGTCTATTAAAAATACATTTTTTAGCTAGTAAATTTCTTACATCGTTTGGTTTAGCCAAATTATTGTAATAATACCTTAACACACATAAATCTTGGTCCCCTAGCTCAACTCCTGCAATTTTTAACTTATAAACAGGTGCAATAGAAAGTATTCTTATCCTAAATGAACTATGTTTTTTATCGTAATACCAATCCTCAACAATACGAAGTTTATATATTTGCCTCAAAGGGTCAAAAGGTGTTACTATGGTGTCAGTCGTTAAATCTTCGGGATTATTAACATTGGGGGTTTCCACAAACTGAGTATCCACTCCAAAAGTTTGTACTTTTTCAGGTGAATAAATACTAGTGCAACTGTCATTTTTAAACGCAATTAATTTTTTAGATTTAATAGCATTATAAAGTATAACTGGAAGTGCATTTTTAGGATGCATCAAAACTTGATTTTGCTTTTCGCGTAAATCTATAATTCTAACTACTCGTTTGCTAAAGTTAACATCGCCTTCGTGCAGTGGCCCCCAGGGTGTTGGTACATTCTGTTCAATTGAATTACATATATTGTTTATTGGATGTTGTTGAGCTTTAACCCAATAGTTGGTTAATAACATAACACCACAAAATAATATAACTTTACATTTCATTTAATTAATAACGAATTGTTGAATAAATTATTGATTAAAATTTAAATCCATTCCATCAAAAGTACCGCTACTCATGAGTAATAAGTTTTCGTTTTGCGTGTAATGGCTTTTAATAAATTTACTTAATTCATTTTTATCTGTAAAAACTTTTACATCATTACCAAAACCAGCTGCCACTTCGGCTTCGTTAAGCATTGGCATTTTCTTCATTTCTAAAGCATGTTTGCTAAATAATACAGCTTTTACATCTGCTGCTTGCATGCTATTATGGTATTGGGGTAAAAAATCTTTATTTAAACTACTATACGTATGCAACTCATAAACAGCAATTAGTTTTCTTTCAGGATTTAACTCACGCACGGCATTAACAGTAGCTTTTAGTTTGGATGGTGCATGAGCAAAATCTCTTATAATTAGCGAATTATTATTCTCAAATACTGTTTCAAGCCTTTTAGCAGTTCCTTTAAACGATTGAATAGCTTGATAAAATTGCTCTTCACCAACTCCCGCTGCATTACAAGCGTGTTTGGCAGCCATCATATTTTGTAAATTGTGTGTTCCAAAAAACTTTAAAGCCACTTCCGTTTGATTTGGTTTTATATAAACCACACCACCTTTAACTTCAAAACTTGGAGTTACATAAGGTATTTTTTTAGCTTTAATATTAGCTGCACCAATCAATTTTTCAACTTCATAATCATTATGGCTGTATATAATACTTCCATTTTCAGGCAATGCTTCAACAAATATTTTAAATTGTTCAATATAATTTTCAAAAGTTGGAAACACATTAATATGATCCCAAGCTATACCAGTTATTATACCAATATCACCTTTATAAACATGAAATTTAGGCCTTAAGTCAATGGCAGAGGTTAAGTATTCATCACCTTCAAAAACAGCAATTTTTGAACTATTTGATAACCCAACCATCGTTTCAAAACCATCAAGTTTACTTCCAACCAAATAATCGAACTCTACATTACATTTCTGCAAAACATGTAAAATCATGGCAGTGGTAGTGGTTTTACCATGACTTCCGCCTACTATTATTCGTAATTTATCTTTAGTTTGCTCATACATATATTCAGGAAAAGAATATATTTTTATACCTAATTCCTTGGCTTTAATTAATTCAGGATTATCAATGCGAGCATGCATTCCTAAAATGATTGCATCTAAACCTTCGTGAATATTATTAACATCCCAACCCATTTTTGTAGGCAAAAGACCATATTTTTCCAAACGTGATTTTGCAGGCTCATAAATTTCATCATCACTACCAGTAATGATATAACCTTTTTTATATAAAGCCAATGCCAT
Source organism: Bacteroidia bacterium (assembly GCA_044239605.1). GTDB lineage: Bacteria > Bacteroidota > Bacteroidia > UKL13-3 > UKL13-3 > JAAFJM01. The sequence goes on from JBIIBC010000014.1 coordinate 39,972, forward strand.
ATTGTGCATAACCGCACCACCAATTGAAATAAAGTGAATCTTCATTAATAGTAAAAATAAAGTGGCAATTTAAGTCATCATAACCTTAAAATACGTGTGTTTTATTCACAACTCATTAACTTAAATAAGCATAAAAGCCATTTGAATAATTTTAAATCAAAGTTTAAAAAAATAATAAATATTGCATAGCAAACAAAACAAAATGATAGATCAAAATAATTATTGCATAGGAATAGTACCAAGCAATTCTTGTATTGAAAGAATTATTAATTTTAAATCTCAATTACTCAATAAGCATAAAATTAATTTTAATAATAATAATTTACCTTTTGTAAAGTTAATTGAACCATTTAATTGGGACGAAACAAAGGAGTTTTTATTAGTTGATAGCTTAAAAAAATATTCCTCACAATCCTTTTCAATTGAGTTAGAGTTTTCTTCATTCGAAATGATTTCGAATGATTTTTTGTTAAAAATTTCAGAAAAAGAAACTATTTCTAATTTTCAAAGAAGTTTAAAATATTACCTTGAAATCCATAATAAAATTGTTTTTGAAAACTACAGCCATGATAATTTTGAACCAAAAATTGTTTTGGATATAGACATTGACAATACTAGAAAATTAAATAAAATTTGGAATGATTTGAAGGAAAATTCATTTAATATTCATTTTATTGCAAATAAAATAACATTATTTAACTGTAAATCAAACAACTGGAATATTGTAAAAGAGTTTGAACTTGAGTAAAAAAAATATTGAAACTTAATTGACAATAAGATAAATAAAATTATATTTGCGCCAATAAAAAATAGACCACCATGTTTACACGATTAAAAAGAAAAGACAGAAGAAATAAAACTAAATCACATTTACGCGTGCAACGCATAAAATTGAATACTCAATTAGTAAAAGTAAAATCGCCAAATACTGAGCGTACTGTTATTATTGAAGCATAATATTTCTTACAAAATATTTATAAAGAAGCCAAAATTTAATGTTTTGGCTTTTTTTGTTTTATCCCAATGAACTTTAATCAAATTCAACCTGACTGGTTGCCCATATTTGAAAATGAATCATCAAAGCCTTATTACCACAAAATAGAGGCTCAAATAAGCTTAGATTCAGTTAATGGAAACATCATTTTTCCGCCCGAAAACCAAATATTTGAAGCTTTTAAGTTAACTTCAATACAAAATACTAAAGTGGTAATTTTAGGCCAAGATCCATACCATGGCGAAGAAGAAGCCAATGGACTTTGTTTTTCAGTAAATAAAGGAATAAGAGTTCCTCCTAGCTTACGAAACATTTATAAAGAATTGGCTACCGACATAAACCATTTTAAAACACCCAACCACGGGAATATTGAAAACTGGGCCAAACAAGGTGTTTTATTACTCAACACAAGTTTAACGGTAATAAAAGACCAAGCAAACTCACACAGTAAAATTGGTTGGCATCAGTTTACCAATAAAATAATTGAAACCATTTCGAATCAAAAAGAACACGTGGTATTCATTCTTTGGGGTAAAAATGCTCACGATAAAATGGAATTTATCAATCCAAATAAACATTTAGTTTTAAAAGGAATTCACCCTTCGCCACTTTCGGCCTCAAGAGGATTTTTTGGTTGCAAACATTTTTCAAAAACAAATGATTATTTGGTTTCTAAAAACTTAACTCCTATTAATTGGCAAATTGATGCGTAAAAATATGCTCGTCCCTACGGGACTTTAGTTAGGCTTGGGTATTTACTACCATAAGTTCGCCTCTACGAGGCTGTTTTGTAATTCCTTGAAAATTTCATCTATAAAATGTTGGCAATATGCCAATCAGACTTACACAAAAATGCGAGAAATATAATCCAACAAAAAAGCTGCTTCGAACCTTGTGTTCAGAGCAGCTTTTTATTCACAAATCAAAATTCACCAATCACAAATTATATTTAGCTTTTTTCAGCAACCCATTTTGCTACTTTAGGTGCTAATTCTTTTTGAGACTTGGCTCCTACAAAAACTCCTATATGTCCACCAGGAAAAGCATACAACTCTTTATCTTTTGAACCTATCAAATCATTTACTGGAATGGTAGAATTATTAGGAATAATATTGTCTTCTGTTGCATAAATATTTAAAAAAGGCATTGTAACATTTTTCAAATTGACGATACGTCCACCTATCTCAAGCTCACCTTTAATTAGTTTATTTTCTTGCCAAAGGTCTTTTATATACTTTCGAAACATTTCACCTGCCAAATCAGGACAATCGGCTTTCCATTTTTCCATACGTAAGAAGTTAAGCAATTTTGCTTCATCTTCAAGCATATCCATTACACCAAAATATTTACTAATGTCCATACTAGGTTTTAACGAGCTAAAGCCTGCTCCAAGCATATCTGCCGGGATAATTCCAAGGTTATCTACCATTGCATCTACATCAATATCCTTGGTCCACTTATAAAGCATGCAATCACCTTTATCGCTAAAATCATAAGGTGTAACATATACAGTTAATGATTTCAATTTTTCGGGAAACAAGGCTGCATAAATGGTACTAAAAGTACCACCTTGACAAATTCCCATTTTGTGTATTTTATCATTTTTAGTTGATTTACGAATAAAATCAACCGCACCACCCATGAACTCAACAATATAATCTTCCATTGTTAAATACTTGTGTTGACGTTTAGGATAACCCCAATCCATGATATAAATATCGAGTCCCTCATCTAATAACTTTTTTATTAAACTTCTGTCTGGCTGCAAATCAAGAACATCATGTCTATTCATCATGGCAAAAGAAACTAAAACTGGAATTTTAACTTTTGCAGGTGTATCCCTTTTGTAATGATACAATTTTACTAAATCATTTTGCCAAACTAAATCCTTGGGAGTAGTTGCAATTTCCACTTCTTTAATGCCTTGTAATACTTCATAACCTTTGACCAATTTTTCACTAGTTTTGGTCATTTCTTCCATCATTGATTGAATGCTCATAATTATTACTTTTTTTATAATGCGAATAAAAGAATTAATATGAATTAGTTATACTTTTTTTCTTTTTTTAATCAACTATCTATCAGACACATAAAGCATAACTCGATAAAAAGTATGTATTTTTATAGTAATCCTAACTTACATTTGAACAAATCATGAAAAATACTATTTTACTTTTTTTATTAACTATATTATTTTCTTGCTCCGTACCTCATTATCCTAAAAAATATGAAAAACAAGGAATTTTCTCAAATGATTCTTTACAAAATATTGTATTGAATAATGAATATAAAAATACTCTTCAAATTCAATATTTAGGATGCGGAAATTTAATAATAAAAAATCAAAATGGTGTTATTGCTATAGATCCATTTTTTTCAAATAATAGTGGCATTAAAACTGCTTTAGGTAAAATTAAATTTAACCAAAACTATTTCAATAAAGGAACCAATTTTATAAATAGGTTTAATATAGACTATAAAGATATAAATAGTATTTTTATTTCACATTCTCATTACGACCACCTACTAGATTTGGCTTATTTATTAGAAAAGGGACTAGTAAATAAAAACATTAATATTTTTGGTGATAATTCAACAAGAACCATCGTAAAAAATTTTATTGTGAATTATACTTTTAATAATGCTGATAGTTTTGTCTTTAAAAATGAAGTAAATCCCAAATGGATTAGTATCAATCACAATATGCGGATGTTAATCATACCATCAAGTCATGCACCACATTTCGGTAAAATACATTTAATGAGGGGTCATTCAGATAGTAATTATTTTAATAATTTTATCAACTCTACTCAAAAATTAAATGCCAATCAATTTAAAGAAGGTAATACATATGCATTTATTTTAGACATTATGCAAAGTGACACAATAGCTTTTAGAACTTTGATAAAGGGTGCAGGTTGTGAGGTAAATAATGGTGAAGTTAGCAACGAGATTTTAAAAGAACATCCAATCGATTTAGCAATTTTACAAATTGCATCAGCTAATTTTACCGACTGTTATCCTCAAAATTTATTAAATCAAATAAAACCAAAGAAAGTAATTTTAACACATTGGGAAGATTTTTTTAAACCATATGCACCTGAAAAAATAAAGACTGTGAGAGCCACAAATTTCAACTATTTTTTATCCCAAGTAAGGAAAACAAATATTTGGTCAGATACAGACTTGAAAGATATTTTTTACATGGGAAAACCAGGAACCATGTTTAATGTAAATTATTAATTGTTTTTATATGGCACAATTAATTGAAATTCTGGAATATTAACTATAAATTCTTTCTCATCAATTTGTCGTTGCATAACATAAAAACCACTCATTTTGCCAAATTCACTAATTAAGGCACAACCAGAAACGTAAGTATATTTTTCGTTTGGCTCCAAGATAGGTTGCTCTCCTACTACACCCTCACCGTCCACTTCACTTAAACCTTCATAAGAATCTATTATATCCCAATGTCTGCGAAGTAGTTTTATTGTATAATCGCTTTTGTTCTCAATAACTATTCTGTATGCGAACATATGATTTCCATTCGTGTTATTTACCTTATCATTTTGATAATAGGTTTCAACACTTATTTTAACATCATTTGAAATTGCTACTGGCATAGTTACAATATTAACTAAATATTCTAATATTTGTTTTTATCAAATTGTAAAAAAATAGAATTTTAAAAAGTAAGTGTTACCCCTCCCATACCATTAAAGCCATAAACATCATAATTAGAAAAACGCATATATCTGGCAGCAGCCATATTATTAAAGTTTAAAAATACAGACACATTCTTGGTATATCTATAATCAATACCCAAATTCAAATCTACAAATGGATTTAATTTGACTTCACTCATATTATCCTTATTTCCAGAGGTAGGATTTGTAACACCGCCAGTTCTTTGTCCAATAAAGAATATATCTCCACGAAGCATAAACTTATCGCCAATATTATAACTGGTATTTAACTTTATTTCGGTACTTGGACGGCTGTAAGCAAACTGAAGTTTACTCATGCTATAATTATAAGCTTTAGCAATTAATGCAAATCTCCATTTTTCTCCAATTTGGTAACTCAAGTCTGCAGTAAATGTACTTAATGTAATTTTGCCTTCATCGTAAATAATTTTTTGAAAACTGCTGCTGTCTTGCACATAAAACAGCATGTTTTCAATATTGGCAATTGATGCCTGTAATGAATAGTTTAACCCTTTAGCGATATGACCTTTTAAACCAACATACATTTCAAATAAGTTATTGGTATTTTTAAAATTGTAATTGCGTACAAAAGGATTTTCTGCATTGATGCTTCTAAAAGTATTGATTCCATAATTACCAGTTACACCTCCTAATACAGTTAAAACTTTAGGAACTACATGGTATGCAGCTTCGCCAAATGGATAAAAATGGCTGTTGTTTTTAGGCTCAATACTATCAGAAAAATAAGTAAAGTTAAAACCTGCTTTTAAATAATAGTTTTCATCTTCTAGGTTAATGCGTGGGTTGAAAATAAAAGCTGTTCGCTGCAAAGTATTAGAGTTTTTTAAATAACTAATGCTATTAATTCCAGTATAAAGTGAAAAAGGAATATCACTAATGGTTTTACTTAAATTACCAGCTATTTTAAAATTATGCTCTACTAAATCAAAGTTATTACTTTGATAATAATAGTTTACATCAAATTTATACTTAAGTGAAATTGTATCGCTTTTTAAACTCTCCAACGAAATATTTAAATCAAACAAATTGTAGATATTTTTCAATGTGTCTTCTTTGGCATTATTTACCGTTGGTAAAAAACCATAGTTATAAACCACATTTCTATGGTACAATGCAGATACACTTAAGACAGAATTATTAAAGAAACGCTTGCTATGTGCAGCCAATGTATTGTTACTAAAATTATTAAACTCCCTATCTCCATTGCTAGATAAATGTTTAAAAAACACACCATTATTCCATGTTTTATTGCGCATACTATTTACGTAGACTTCGGCTAATGGTGTAGCATAATTTCCAAACCCTAGCCTAAAATAATTATTGCGCAATTTGGGAAGTAAAGCATTACCTAAACTAATTGGTTTTATGGTATAAATTGTTGGAGTGGTTTCTATATTTAAATCAGGAACTTTATATGTAAAAGTAGGCTTAATACTTTGTGGTTGTTCTGGATTAGGATTTACAGGTATTTTTATTGATTCAGATAAAGTAGGTACATATTTAATATTTACCGTTAATCCATCATCGAGTGAGTCTTGCTCAGTTTTTTGGGCTATAGACGTCAAAGCAACGCCATTTAAAATCAAAAATGTTATATAAAATTTAATATTTTTCATACTTAGTTATGCTTTAAAAAATTAACGAATTTTCAGAAATTAGTCGCGGCTTTTTATCCTTTCATCCACTTTCTTTTTCTGTTCTAATTTTCCTTTTGCTTCGTCTTCTTCAATTTTCTTCAACTTTTCTAGAGCAATTATTTTTAAATCATCCTTGCTGTATTCATCTATAATACTTTGTAAAGTAGCTTTGGCTTGGAAATAATCTCTCTGTGCAACGTAATTATCGGCTAATAAAATAAAAGCTTTAGCTACCCAATATTCATAATTTCCAAAATTATCGTTCAATTCAAAAATGGTTTTAGTACTCGTTTTATAATCTTTTCTCAAATACTGAATTAATGCAATATTGTAATTAGCTTCAGCTCCAATGGCTTTTTCCTTGTTTTCTTTCAGCAAATATTGGAAATCGGCCCAAGCACTATCGGGCTTATTACGAACCATGTAAAATCTTGCTATGTTTAACTTTGCATCAGACAAACCTTCCTTGGTAGCAATTCCAGAATTTACATATCTAAATGAAACTTGAGTAGCAGTATCCATTTTATTCATAATCATAGCTGCTCTTAACTGACCCAATAATGATAATTGTAAATTATCTTTATTACCGGCAATACGTTCCAATGCAGCATAATATTCAAAAGCTTTTTCATAATTTTTACGTAAATAATAAATGACTGCTGTTTGGCGAGTACTACGTTCAGTAAAATCACTTCTAATGGCATTGGCAGTATATTCATAACCTACTAAAGCATCATCATAAGCTTTTAAGGCATTATCACTTTCGGCTTTATAATAGTATGCTTTAGCTGTAAAATAGCCACCAGCAAATCGATTTAAATAATTACCAAAACCTTTACTAGCTTTTGTAAAATCGCGAGTAGCACTTGTAAAATCTTTTTTACTAAAATATTCTACAGCCGCCTTATAATTGTTAAACGCTGATTGGTATGTTAAAGAATCTTGTGATGAGGCTGACTCAATAATATTGGGCAAACTTTTAATAAAATCAAAATAGGTTTCACTTTCTCCTTTACTTACTAAAATATTTTTCAAAACCACTAAACCTTGACGAGACTCATCGCTATTGGTGTAATTGGTTGATAATATTTTCATGGTAGCAATTGCATCTTCATCTTTGGCTAAATTAAATAAGGTAAGTCCTTTATTTAAAAATGCTTTACGTATAAATGTACTTCTAGGATAATTATCAATGATATTGTTAAATCCTTTCAAGGCATCTTGTAGGTTGCCACTTTTAAGTTGTTCATCTGCTCGTTCAAATAATGCGTCATCAATAAAAATGGATTTAGGATATCTCTCGATTAATAGACCTAATGTATTAATTTTATCATTCGATTTCTTTATTACACCTTGAATCATTGCTTTTTGAAACAAACAATAATCACTTCCATTTAAATCTTTATTCACAACCAAACTGTAATATTCAATCGATTTGGCATAACTACCTTCGGCAAAATAACAATCAGCAGAGCGAGTAACTGCATCGGTGTATATATCAGGATTTGACATTTTCACGTCCAATTCAGCATACTTCTTAAAACTTTCAATAGCATTCTTATAATCATTTGCTTTAAGATATGCATATCCTAAACTATAAAAAGAGGTAGTATAAAAACGAGTAGTTTTTAAATCTTCTACTTGCTGTGCTTTCTTAAATTGAGTTGTGGCTCCATTAAAATCATTTTCTTTGTATGCAATTTCTGCTAACCAAAAATGACTTAAACCAATCATTTGTAAATTGTATTTTCCTCCAGCTATTACCTTAGAAAAGTATTCTGCGGCCATTTTATAATCGTTTTGCAAATACAATTCTTCGGCTCTGTAATAGTATATTTTTTGTAAATTATTTAAATCCTTATCGTCCTTATCATCAATACTTTCGAGTATTTTTATAGCTTCTTTATAATTTTTACTTGTAAGCAATAAATTACTAATTAAACTTTTAGCTTCTGTAATATAAGGCGATTTAGGATATGTTTCAATAAATGAAGTTAAACTCGTTAAAGCATTGCTATTAGTGGAAATTTCATAACTTAATTTTGCATTATTAAATAGTGCCTCTTCATTTAATTTAGTAATAAAACCCAAAGTTAAGCACTTACTAAATGCGGTTCTGGCATTATTTTTTTTATCAACAGCCAAATAACTTTCAGCTAATTGAAAAAAAGAATATTGAGTTAAAGTATCCTTTTCCTCGGCAACTTTTAAAAAGTTTTCAATAGCTTTATCGTATTGTTTATTTACTTTAAATGAATAGGCTAATCTATAAAAATCATTGCGTGAAGGAATCGCAGGAGCTTCATTCATGTATTTAATTAAATAGGGTAACGCCTTGTCATAATTTTTTTGGATATAGTGTGATTGACCTAGCATTCCTGCTACATCAATAGCAACATCTTTATTAGTAATTGTATCACAATATTTAATTACTTGGCTATAGTCTTTTTTTGCAAAATAAATTTGAGCTACATATACATTACTCAATGGACCAAATGTTTTATTGTTTTTTACTCTTCCAAAATGTTCTAAAGCTTCATCGTAATTAGCCTGACGATAACATACATACCCATAATAATAATTTACCGCTTCATAATATTTAGTTTTTGGGTCCTTAATTCTTTTAAATGCTTTTTGTGATTCATCAAAATTTTCGATTTTAAAATTACAAAAACCTTTAATGAAATAATACTCCAATTGTTGGTTATCATCTAAATATGCATCATCAAAATCTACCAAGGAAACAGCAGCTTTTTTATAATCTTTATTTCTATAATAATGACGTGCCAATTGGTATTTAGCTAACACAGCTTTATCGTATTGCGGATAATTTTTAATAATAGATGACAGCAATTTAGGAGCATCATTATTGGCTAATTCCATGGCGCAAGTAGCTGCATAATATTTTGCATTTACTACGTAAACTTCATCCTTGCTTTTATCGGTAAACATGTTGAAGTGTTTTTGAGCTGCAGCATACTTTTCCTTATCAAAAAGCTCTATGGCACGTTGATAAATCCTGGATTCATCTTCGTAAATAGCCGTTTTTTGAGCCAATGCACTATTTTGTATAAACAAAATCAATCCAAATGCACTCAATTTTAAATATTTTATAAAAGCTAAATTGCTCTGTAGCATAAATTTATAAATTTTTAGGTAGTTGAATAAACGTCAAATGTAAATTGCTTTTATTATTCAATAATCACATTGATTTAAATAGTGTATAGTTTGCTATGCAAATAATTATTTACAATAAAAAAGCGCTGCTATTTATAACGTAAATAGCAGCGCTTTCATTTAAAAATTTCAATTGTTTTTACAATTCCATATTAGATTTAATTACCAAACAAGCCTTTGAGTTTCTTTTTAGCTTCTTCTTCCAATTTGTTTTTGGCTTTATCAACCTCCGCCTTAGCCTTAGCTTCGGCTTCTTTTTTTAATCTATCAGCTTCGGCTTTAGCCTTATTTTCTAATTCTTTTTTCTGTTTTTCAATTTCGGCTTTAGCTTGTTCTTCCAATTCCTTTTTCTTTTTATTTAACTCATCTGAAAGTTGATTTTTTAAGCTGCTAGCCTCATTTTTAACAATATCAGTCAAATTGGTTGTTACAGTAGGTTTAGTGAAAGTACCTCCTAATTTTAAACCAATATTTACCATTTCATTTAACTTAACATTGGTTCCACCTTTTTGATTTATTTGAGCCAATACACCATCCAAAGCTGAATTGGTAGTTCCTAAATCCTTACGAGGAACAGCTATTGTTCCCAAATAAGCTATTGTTTGATCTAAACCTGTTGAACCACTCAAATTTAAAGTTTGACCACCTAATTTAACATTAAATGGCTTGGTATTAACCCTACCTCCAACAACCTCATATTTGATAGCAACATTTTTAAATTCAGCTTTTTTCCATTCATCACGTTTAAATACATCGGCTACTTTATTAAATGCTTCAATATTGGTAACCGAAGCATTGTTAAGTTGTAAATCGCCAGCAATGTATGTTTTTTCGTAAATAGGCATCATTTTACTATCTAATTCTGTAGTGAATTTAGAAATTGATGTATTGAAAACTCCAGTCATTTTTTCGGCAATTGGAGCCATTTTTTGAACAGTATTAAATGTTTTAAAAGCAGTTGGAATATCTAAATTTTTAATTCCAAAAGCCATTTCAACCGTAGGTTTTTTAGGATTGGTAGTTTCATAATAACCATCCATTGTCATGCTGCTTCCAAGCATATTTAAAGCAACTTTACTGAAGGTAAGTTTTTGATTAGCCACTTTAACAATTCCATTAAAATTGGTAATATTATAATTAGTGTAAAGTAATTTCGCTATTGAACTGGTTAAAGTAAAATCAATATTTCCTGGAATTTCGACTACAGCCATTCCACTTGTATCGGCTCCAATAGAAGTTGAAGCAGTTGAAGTATCAGTGCTGTTTGATAAAAACTGATTGGCGTCCATCATATTACTTTTAAAATTCAAGTTTCCAACCAACGTTCCTTTACCAAAAAAGTATGGGAAAAAGTTGCTTAAATCACCATTCATTTGCATATCACTGTTTCCAATTTTAGCCACAAAGTTTGTAAGTGTAACGGTTTTAGGATTAAAAGCTAAAGTGGCAGTACTTAAATTCATACCTTGAGGCAATTCAGCTGATTTATAGTTAATTCCATTAACTGCAATGGTTCCGCTTGCATTGAAGTTTTCGTAGTTTTTATTTTCAATATCGCTAATTTTACCTTTTGCAGCAAAATCAGAAGTTAATAAACCCGATAGCGTAGTTCCGGCTGGCATTGGTACTATTTTCACTACATTATCCAAATTCAATTTACCTTTTAAATGCGCATCAATAAATGGATCTTTCATTGGATTTTCGGCTAATAATTTAGCATCAAATGGATCACCTTGTAGTTCAAAGTGCATTTTAGCTAAATTAATTATGGTATGGTCTAAGTTACCATCAGGATTGGTTACATGGAAATCAATAGCAACGTTTTCAACTGGAGCAGGCAATGCCGGATACTTAAACCAACCTTGTTCCACCATTAAGTTAAATGCAAATGCGGGCAATTGTTTATCGTTAAAAGTTCCTTTTGCAAAACCATCAAAAGCCAATTTACCTTTTGATTGAATATCTTTAAATGTTGAACTGTAAATAGCAGGTATTAATGATAAAAAGTCTTTGAAATCGTTTTTCTTAGCAGCATATTTCAAATCCATATTGATATCATTGCCTGCCATTTGCAAAAAACCATCCATTTTAAAAATCAAATCGTTTAATCCAAACTCATTGTCTTTAAAAGTGTATTTACTTTCTTTTTGGTTGGCTTCTATTTCAGCTTTAAAAGTAGTGTGAACCTTACTTAAATAATTAATATTAGCCATTGCATAAGTCAATTTAGCTATGTCTAAATCATGATTCATACTAAAAATATCTTGGTTAAAATCACCTTTTAAAGTGTAATTCATTCCATCTATTTCACTACTCATGTTTCCAACTTTATCGTTGTAACTGATGTAAGCATTTTCTATTTCAAGTTTTTTTAGCAAAATATCAAATTTGGCGGGCTCGCTAGTTGTTTCAGTTTTTGTTGTATCAGCCGATGGTTTAACAATATCCCAATTGGCCTTGCCATTACTCAATACAATAGCATGAATACGAGGTTGATTTAAATATACATTTCTGATTTTTATTTGTCCACCATTTATTACACTCATTAAATCCATTGAAACTTCCAATTTATTGACTGCAAATAAGGTATCAAACTCAAATACCTCAATACCAACTACCTCAATATTTTTCATTGTTAATGTAAAATCAGGGAACGATTTTAAAATGCTAAAACCAATATCATCGCTAAATTTAACTTTGGCATTGATGTTTTTATTAGCTTCTTCGGTTACTATTCCTACAATTTTACTTTTAAAAACAAAAGGAAGTGCTACTGCTATTAGTAATAATAACCCAATTACAATTGCAACAATTTTTACTATTTTTTTCATATTGAATATTATCAACTTTTTACTTGGCGAAAATAATGCCAATTAATCAATTTTTAAAGTAATATGTTAAATATGTAATATGTAATAAAATTACTTAAGGATAAAGCGAAATCCAGCAAAAATTCTAATGCCTTGCAATGGTGCATAATTATAACTTGGGTCAAAAGTATAACCGTTTGGATTGTTTACATTCACTTGTTTGTCAAATGGATCGTATGGACGCATGATTGGATTTTGAGGTACAAAGTTGAGTAAATTTTTAGCTCCTCCATAAAGTGAAACATTGTTTTTAAACACTTTAGTTATTTGCAAATTAACCAAAGCAAACCATGGCGACTCAGCCGGACGAAAATCGTTTGGTAAAATAGGCAATAACATAGGGCTGGTTAAAGTCCCTGTTAAATCAATGGTTAAGTTCTGTTTTTTAAAATGGTAATTAGCGCCATAATTAATTGTTAAAGGTGGGGTTTGAATTTGTCCTCTTTTTGTCTCAATACCTAAACTGTCTTTATTCGAAGTAAACACATCCACCAAAGTAAAGCCTAAATTTGCCTTGAAACCATTACTAAAATTTGCATCTAAACTAAAATTAAATCCTCTGTTTATGGCGTATCCATTTAGATTATTGAATATTATTTGATTGGCGTTGGTTAAATAATCGGGTACAATACGGTTGGTAAAATAGGTGTAAAACAAGTTTAAGTCTAGGTTAATAAAACCATTTTTAACACTCATGTTTTTAACATAATTAGCCGATACATTCCACGATTGTTCGGGCTTTAATTCACTTAAAATTACAACTTGCCTTGCTCCAGTTAGAGCTGCATGTTCCTCGCTAAACAAATTTACTACTCTATAACCGTTGCCCAAACTCAACCTAAAAGAGTTACTAATATTAGGCGAAAATTTATAGTTGAATCTTGGAGAAAAAATATGACCATGAACTGAATTAATATCATAACGTAAACCAAAAAGCATTTTATTCTTGATATTTATTTTGTAATCATCTTGAATAAAAAAACCAGGTAAATAAGTAATACTTGGGCTGTTTGATGAATCAATATTTTGTGTAACAGCGGTATTGTCGTCATAAAAAGTATAGCGAAGCGAAGCTCCAACCAGTAAATTATGTTTTTCGGCAATTAACTTATCATATGTAATTTGATTAAAACCTATTACTTGCTTGGCCAAATAAGCTGTTTTACCATAAACCGAATTCTGGTCATGGATATTAAACGAACTGTTTAAAACTACTTTATCTTTAAAATAAGGTAATTGGTAATTGCCTAATAACTCTAATCTTTTAGTATAAATACTTTCGCCATATACGCTATCACCACCTCTAAATGCTTTTGTCCATTGGGTTTGTCCGCCCCATCTATCTTCGTAAAAAATCCTGGCTGCAATATTGGCAATTCTATTTTGCTTTCGTTCGAAGTTGGTTTTATTAAAAATAGAAATACGTTTTTGTAAAGTAACATCGGTAAAACCATCGTTGTTATTATCCCAAATTTTATCAAAATAAAAAGCATTGGCACTTAATAAAGACTGTACTTTTGGATTGATTTTTAATTTATAAGCTATATCTAAATTGTTTTCTAAAAAACTGGTGGTATTAAAATCTACACTCAAACGTTGCGCTTTATTGGCATTTTTAGTAATGATATTGATTAATCCACCAACTGCTTCAGAACCATACAAAGTAGAAGCTGGTCCACGTTGAATTTCAACCCGTTCAATAATTGAATTAGGAATTCCCATTAAGCCATAAACTGTAGAAAGGGCCGAAACTATTGGCATACCATCAATCATTACCATGGTATATGGGCCTTCCATTCCATTGATATGAATATCACCTGTATTACAAACATTGCAGTTTAGTTGTGGCCTAACGCCATTTACCATTCCAATGGCTTCAAAAATATTAGGCGTTGGATTTTGTTGAAACAATTTAGGCGAAATAACCTCTACCGAAACAGTACTTTCCTTTTTACTTATTTCCTTTAAAGTTCCACTAACCACTACATCGTTCAATGTATTTTCGTTTTCAATTACTTCAATTACTAAATCTTTATTTTTATAGTTCGATGCTATAATTTTGACCTGTTTTGGATAATAACCTAGTGCCTTAACAGTTAATAAAAAAGTATCTTTTGATAAATTTTTGAAAATAAATTTACCATCTTGATTGGTTTGAACAGCTTGTTTCAGTTCCTTTATGCTTACCACTGCAAAAGACACAGGCTTTTTACCACACATTACTTTTCCCTCAAAATCAATATTTTGCGCATTTATTTGATAGGAAAAAGTAGTTAGTATAATGCTTAACAAGTAAAAATAGATATCTCTTTTCATTTTTATTAGGTTGTCAAATATAATTTGTTAGACTTATCTAACAAATTTATTTTATAAATATTAATATTACTTTTGACCAATGCGAACTTTAGCAGAAGAGAATTATTTAAAAGCCATATATAATTTAAGCCAACACGAAAGTGGTGCTACGGCTAGTAAGCTTTCGGAAAAATTAAATGTAAAGCTGCCAACTATAAATAGTATGGTAAATAAATTGGCCGAAAAAGAATTGGTAGAATACCAAAAATACAAAGGGTTTATATTAACTGCTAAAGGCCAAAAATATGCACTAGAAGTAATAAGGAAGCACCGATTAACAGAATTATTCTTGGTAAAAATTATGGGTTTTGGTTGGGAAGAAGTGCACGATATAGCCGAAGAAGTAGAACATATAAAAAGTCCCGCGTTTTTTGAAAAAATGGATTTGATATTAAGCAATCCAAAGTTTGACCCACACGGAACTCCAATACCTGATAAAGAAGGAAAATTACCTAAAAATACCTTGAAACAACTTTCAAGCATTGAAGTTGGCAAAACCATTACTTTTGTAGCCGTAAGCGATTCATCGACCGACTTTTTAAGCTATTTAAGCCGAGTTGGTATAAGTTTATATGAAAAAATTGAAATATTAGACCGTGAAGTTTTTGACGGATTGATTAAAATAAAAATTGGCAAGAAAAACATCAACTTAAGTGGCCAAGTAGCAGAAAGAATTTTAGTGGAATAACTTATTTTTTTCTTAAGTCTCTTTCAGGTAGTCCTTTTAGTGCATTTTCTGAATCAGTGGGAATTAGTAAATTCCAATAATCAAACTCTGCCTTAGCGTCCTTCTCTAAAAATATCTTAAAGTAAGCCTCTTTACTCATACTGTCATAATGAATTAGTCCTTTTTCATATTGAAAAGATTGAAAAATATTGAGGTAAATAAAAAAACTAAATACCAAAGCTAATGGGGCAATAAACCATTTACTTCTATTCAATATTGTGCTTATAAGTTCAGCCATTGGAATAGCTAATAAGGGGAAAGAATCTATCATTGGACGTTGACCAAAACTACCTCCATACCACCAACACCACCAACAACTCATAATATAAATATTTATAGGTATGAAGGTTATCAATGTTAATCGCCATAATTTAAGTTGTTTAAAACAAAATAATATTCCAAAATATGACAGAATAATTAAAGGCGTGTAAATAAAAAGGCCTTTTCGAAAACCAAATAAAATTTCAAAAATATGAGGATTATTCCAAAAAAAGGATTCACCCGCATAAGAAAAATAAAGGTATGAACCTACCTGCATTTTCCAATAAATCATTTGTGGAACCCAAACCATTATTGCAAAAAATAGTATAATGATAACTTGTAGGAAATGCTTTAAATAAAAGGAGAATCGCATTTTTAATTCTGACCAATTGTTTACACCATAAAAAATTAAAGCAAGGCCAATTATTGCATTAGTTGGCCTAACCAATGCAATTAATCCTAGTACCAAACCCAAAAAAATGGCCGTTAGTATTCGAGGCTGTTTAAACCATGATACTACCAAATTTAAAAAAAATGCAAATAAAAAAAATGAATACACATGACTCATTAACAAATCATTGTTAGAGGCATAATTATAAAAATTTGTGCCAATACTAATAACAACAATCACTATACTAACCACAAATTTATTATAATAATTAGATAGCAATTTTTGCAACAACCAAAGTCCTAACATCGCATAAAACAATGTTGAAATAACTAGCCCGATTTTATAGGGAAGGCTATAACCATCTGAAGGAAAAGTTTGATTATTTATTGCAAAAAAATGAGATATGAAAAAAAAAGGACTGTATAAAATAGACAACCCCATTGTCATTTTAAAATACTTTTTTCCATCGGGAGTAACTAAATGCCAATAAATATTTGGTGGTATTTTTTTATATCTATTTAAAAAAGTAAGTGTTACATCATTTTCAATAAAATAAGCTGGTAAATAACTGTAATATTGAATTACATCATTTTGAATAATATCACCTTGATACCTTTTGTTGTCAATAATGTTAAATAAGAAAAAACCCAAACATAAAGCCAATGCCAATGATTTAACATTTAAATTTATTTTGTTAAATTTCATCATAATTTTCAAAAGCATACTTTATTATTAGACAATAATACCGTTCATTTTATTGATATACTTTCCAATGATATCGAACTCAATATTTACTTCATCACCTTCTTTAAACTGATGAAAAACAGTATGTTCAAAAGTGTATGGAATAATGGTTACACTAAAATAATCTTCTTGGGCATTAACAACAGTTAAACTTACACCATTAATACATACTGAGCCTTTATTTACCAATAAGTTCTGTTGTTTAGGATTTATTTTGAAAAAAAAGTTCCAACTACCATTTTTATCTTCAATTTTTAAGCAAGTGGCTGTATCGTCAACATGGCCTTGAACTATATGACCATCAAACCTACCATGTGCTGGCATGCAACGCTCAACGTTTACCTTCTCTCCTACTTTTAAATGCTTTAAATTGGTTTTTTGTAAAGTTTCATCCACTGCAGTAACTCTATAAACCGAATGGTTAATTTCAACTACAGTTAAACAAACTCCATTATGAGCCACACTTTGATCCACCTTTAACTCATTGGTAATTGGACTATGAAAATAAAAATCTATATTGGTGTTAACTACTCGTTTTTCAACTAAAGTAGCCATGGTTTCTATAATTCCAGTAAACATATTATGTATAAAAAGTGTACAAACATAAGCAGTTTATTTTTTGTAATTGTATATTTTTTATTTGCTTGCGCCTTCAAATAAAAATTATGCAAAACCCTATTTTAGTTGAAGTATATAGAGCCAAGGTATTAGAGAGTTTTCATCGTGGAGTTATTTGCGTGGTAAATGAAAACAATGAAGTAATATTTAGTAAAGGCAATGTGGAGCAGGTTTGTTACCCAAGGTCTGCTATGAAATTTATTCAAGTTTTACCATTAATAATTTTAGGAGGAATTGAAAAATTTGGTTTTACTTTAGAAGAAATTGCTGTTATGTGTGGTTCGCATAATGCAGAACAAGAACATATAAAAACGGTCGAAAGTATTCTGGCTAAAATTGGTTTAAACCGCAATGATTTATTTTGTGGACCACAATACCCTAGCTCAAAAAGCGAAGCCAATGCTTTAATTAAACAAGATAAAAAACCACAACATATTCATAATAATTGTAGTGGCAAACATGCAGGCATGTTGGCTTTATGCCGATTAATAAATGCTCCAATTACTGATTATATCAATCCCAATCATGCCATTCAGCAATTGATTTTAGAATATGTAGAAAAAATATATGAATACCCACGAGCTAAAATGGCTACAGCATTAGATGGTTGCTCTGCTCCTATTTATTCTATTCCGGTAATTAATCAAGCCATTGGGTTTAAAAATTTAGTTAACAATAACTACGATGAAAAGTTAGCCAATGCTTGTAAAATAATGATAGAAGCAGTTGGAAAATATCCATTTATGGTAGCGGGTTCTAAACGTTATTGTACCGATATGATGCAAATTTGCGCACCAAAAATAATTGGAAAAACAGGTGCAGAAGGTATATTTTGCATGAGTTTACCTGAACAAAAATTAGGTGTTTGTATAAAAATAGATGATGGTAAAATGTTGCCACAATACAATGTAGCGCAAGCATTTGTGGAAGCAACAGGTTTATTTAATCAAGATATTTTAAAACCATTACACCATTATTTACAAGAAAACTTAACCAACTTTAATAAATTTACTGTTGGTGAGATTAAGGCAGTAGATGGTTTATTTGATGGCTTGAAAATTGGTTAAGAATTGATTTATAATTAATAAACTTGTAAAGTAATAACGAGACCATTTTTCTTAAATAAAAATTTGAACACCACAGAATTAAACCATATAAAACAAAAAGCTATTGATTGGGCAAACCAATCAGAAGTTTGTTTGCTGCTTGATAATAATGAAATTATCAATGCATTTGGTGTGAATGATGCTGAGTTTATAATGGCTGCTGGTATAAAACAAAGTGTTACAGGCAATACTAAAAATGATTTTGAAAAACTAAAAGTATTTAAACAGACTCATACCAACGACTATATTTTTGGGTATTTAACGTACGATTTAAAAAATCAATTAGAAAAACTACAATCCAATCATACCGATGGAATACAGTTCCCAAGTTTGTATTTTTTTGTTCCAGAACATTTGTTAATTATTGACAAAAACCACCAAATTATATTTAAAAGCAGTCTGTTTAATAGTTTTGAAGAATGGTTACAAACAAGTTATAATAGAAAAAATATAGAAACAATTAATCAAAAAATTTGTACTCTAAAACAACGAATTAGTAAGGAAAACTATTTAGCAAACATTGAAAAAATTAAGAACCATATTTTAGAGGGCGATGTTTACGAGTTAAATTATTGCATGGAATTTTACGATGACAATGCCAATATAAATCCAACTGAAATTTACCAAAAACTAAAAGCTAAATCGCCAGTTCCTTTTGGTGCTTATTTAAAATATTTTGACCAATTCCTTATTTGCGCTAGCCCTGAAAGATTTATATGCAAAAGAAATAACCAACTCATTTCTCAACCAATAAAAGGAACTGTAAAACGTAATTTATTGGATGAGGAAAAAGACATTGAATTGAAAGCATCGTTGTTAAATTCAGAGAAAGAACGTGCTGAAAATTTGATGATTGTAGATTTGGTAAGAAATGATTTAGCCCATTCATCCAAAACTGGAAGTGTAAAAGTAGATGAGCTTTTTGGCATTTATTCGTTTCAGCAAGTGCATCAAATGATATCAACAGTTTCGAGCACCATAAAAGTTGAAGTTAACCCAATTGATGCCATAAAAAATGCGTTTCCTATGGGAAGCATGACAGGCGCACCCAAAGTAATGGCCATGGAATTAATTGAACAATATGAGCAAACCAAACGTGGCTTATACAGCGGTGCAGTGGGCTATTTTACGCCTGAAGGCAACTTTGATTTCAATGTAGTTATCCGCTCTATTCAATACAATAAAGCCAATAATTACGTAAATATAATGGTTGGTGGTGCTATTACTTTTGATAGTATTGCGGAGCAAGAATATGAAGAATGTTTGCTAAAAGCCCAAGCTACTATGCAATCGTTGCAATAAATGTTGATTATTGTTTCTTGTAATTTTCTATAATTGCATAGAATGAAACGAATAATTTTTCCAATAATAATTGGTTTACTTTTTACTGTTAGTGCACGTGCACAAAAGTTATTTCCTATTTTACTTAAAGAAAAATGGGGCTACATGAACCAAGAAGGTAAAGTGGTAATTACACCCAAATACGATATTGCCATGGAATTTAACGAAGGCCATGCAGTAGTTGCTTTAGGCAATATGCCATGTTTAATTAACATAAACGAAAAGCGAGTAATTGACACTGGTTTATTTGAGTTTATATCAATTTATAATGAAGGTAGTTGTGCGGTGCGCAATTTTAAAAAACGCTGGAGTTATGTAAATGGTGCAGGAAAAATTATATTAAAATTAGATTCATTTATTTACGAAGCCAACCCTTTTCATAATGGTTTAGCGCGCGTTAGTCGTCAAGTTGATGATATTACACAAAAATTTGGCTATGATATTTCAACATTATCATATCGTTTTGCTTATCTAAAACCTGATGGAACTTACGGAAGTCAATTTATATACCGCGATGCAGAAGATTTTGATAACGGCATAGCTCGTGTTAAGGAAAACACCATGACCTATTTGATTAATAATAAGTTTGAAAAAAAATGCAATGAGTTAACTGAAATTGGTAAGTTTAATGAAGGCTTAGCTGTAATTATTGATAATGGAAAATTTGGTTATATAAATACAAATGGAGAAATTGTAATTCCCGCTCAGTTTGATTATGCAAGTATGTTTTACAATGGTTTTGCAGAAGTAGAAATAACAGGTAAATCGTGTTTTATTAATACAAAAGGAGAAAAACAATTTGAACCAAAATTTGAAGAAATCAGACCTTATGGTGAAGGTTTTGCAGGATTTAAACAATCAGGTAAATATGGTTTTATAAACTCTAAAGGAGAAATAATGATGCAAGCTTATTATGATGATGTGGCCTATTTTGTAAATGGTTTATGTCCGGTAAGAAAAGGTCAGAATTGGGGCGCCATTAATAAAGAAGGTAAATTAGTATTGAAATTAGAATATGATTATGTAGGCCCATTTGAAGATGGTGTAGCTGAAATTACATACAGAGGTGTTTCACTTTATGCCAATACTAGAGGAAATTTACTTCCTGTTTGGGAATAATGTTTTGTTAGTTGGTTGGTTTGGTTAATTGGTTATTACTTATTACTTTTTCCGTTGTCTAATCCCGAAAGCTTTCGGGAAAACGGCAATTGATCTTTTGCTGATATTAAATTGCATATTGCTAATTGCCTACTATCCTAAGAGTTAGCGAAGCGCTCTAAGGATTTGTAATGAAATGGAGTGTCTCCGACACGGATTAATTGTAACGAGTTATAAACTCTTTTTTAATTATTGATTCGTAGTCAGCAGCGCCAATGCCTTGAACACAAGACTACGAACAGTAGGAGCCTATTCCCACGCAGTCATGCTGTAAGCATCTCCTTGGCTTTAACTAATTGTTTTCCATTAATTAGAATGAGTTCTACTATCTTAAGAGTTAGCGAAGCGCTCTTAGGATTTGTAGTGAAATGGAGTGTCTCCAACACGGGTTAATTGTAACGAGTTATAAACTCTTTTTTCATTTATTGATTCGTAGTCAGCAGCGCCAATGCCTTGAACACAAAACTACGAACAGTAGGTGCTATA
>JBIIBC010000015.1:0-60617 GCA_044239605.1 Bacteroidia bacterium
GCTAAATGGAGAGAATATGAATATATAATAACTACCAAACATAACCCATTTATAGTTGATACCAGTTGGCTGTATCAGCTTCCATTAAATATTGACTTAATGAATGATGCATGTGAATTATTACTTAAACATAACAATTTTGAATGTTTTAGTAAAGTTCATACTCAGGTTAATAATTTTAACTGTGATTTATTTATTGCTAATTGGCGAAAAGAAAATGAACTTATTATTTTTAATATAAGAGCTAATCGCTTTTTAAGAAATATGGTAAGGGCTATTGTTGGAACATTAATAGCAATAGGTAGAGAAGAAATTAATTTAATTGATTTGATAGAAATCCTAGAGAGTAAAAATCGTTCAAAGGCTGGATTTTCAGTCCCTGCTCATGGATTATTTTTAACTAAAGTTCAATATTAAAGTTTTGGTAAATTTATTTTATCAGCAATAATTATACATTCATTAAATTCACCCTTAATTTTATTATAAAATAACTTAGCATCTAATTTTGTTCTAAAATCACCAATTCTTATTTTAAAATATGGTTGATGATATGCTAGATATGCTGTTTGATCAGGATATAGTTTTAAAAATCTAGTTTTAATATTATTTGCATTATTTCTTTCATTTCCTGAAAAAAGTTGTATTCTGTATCCGTTAATGGTTTGATTAATAGTATTTTCTCTATTTTTCTTGTCAATGATACTATCCAGGTATATGGTTTCACCTTTTATTTTAACTGAACCTATTTTAGTTTGAGCTTTAATATTCAGGCTCAAACACACGCAAACACACGCACAAATAATAAATTTAATTTTCATATTTGATTAGGATAATAAACCAATTCCATTTGAAGTGCCAATAATATCCGCGCCTGCAGCAATTAAATCTAATGCTTGTTTTTGAGTTTTAATACCACCTGCAGCTTTTATTTTTATTTTGGCTGGTAATTCCTCCCTCATGAGTTTTATTGTTTTTGAGTCAGCACCCTTACTAGCATAACCAGTTGATGTTTTTACAAAATCTACCTCGCAATCAACACATATTTTGCAAGCTCTTAAAATTTCTTCGTCATTTAAATATGCGGTTTCGATAATGACTTTAACTTTTTTATTTTGTAAATGGCATACTGTAACTACAGATTGTATGTCGTTTTGTACAGTTTGAATATCATCACTTTTAAATGCAGCAATATTCATTACCATATCTATTTCATCAGCTCCACTTATAAGAGCTTTTTTAGCTTCTTCAACCTTAGCTCCAACTGTTGAGTAGCCCAATGGAAAACCAGCAACAGTTACAAGTTTAATAGGTTTTTTGCCAATAGTTTTTTTTGCCAATTGCACGTAATAGGGCGATACGCAAACTCCATAAAAACCATGCTCAATAGCTTCATTGCACAATTGTATTATATCTTCTTTTGTACAATCAGGTTTTAGATTCGTATGTTCTATATATTTTGCTAATTCCATTTATAGTTTTAAAATTTGTCTTGAAAGCAATTTTAAACTTTCAAGACAATATATTGTTTTAATGTTAAACCGCCTCTTTGCCGTGGCATTGCTTAAACTTCTTGCCACTACCACAAGGACATAAATCGTTTCTTCCAATTTTATTGTCTACAAATACTTGTTGTTGTTTTGGCTTATCACTTACACTTTGGCCTGCTTCTATAGCTCTTTGTTGAGCATCTGATAAATCATCAGTTCTGCTGGTTTGAAGTTTTGGAGCAGGCTCTTTTCTTGGCATTTGAGCTGTTGTAGAAATATTATTGTTGTTATTTACCATAATATGGCCTTTAAATAACATTCCTAAAACTTCTCTATTAATGCGACTCAATAAGCCTTTGAATAAGTTAAATGATTCTAATTTGTAAATCAATAATGGATCCTTTTGCTCAAATACTGCGTTTTGTGATGATTGTTTTAATTCATCCATTTCGCGCAAATGTTCTTTCCATTCGTCATCAATTATCCAAAGAGTAGCAAATTTTTCAAAAATTTTGGCTACTTCTTTTCCTTGATTTGTTACTGCATTTTTAATGTTTATTGGTAATTGAATATTACGCAAACCATCAGTAATTGGAACTACAATCATTTCATGGTCCTGAACATTATTATTGCTGTTTATATCGTTAAATACCGGATATGCCTGAGCTGACATATGACTTACTTTGTTTTTGTAATGTTCGCTTAACTCGTGCATAAATGATTCAACCACTACCTCTGTTTTACCAGTAAATTCATCCTCAGTAAGTTGTGGTTCGTAAGCCAATAAGCGTAATACTTCAATTTTAAATTCTTGGAAGTTTTTTAAATCTTGATAAGTTTCAACCAATTCATAACACAAATCGTGTAACATATTGCTTAAATCTAGTTCCAATTTATCGCCATAAAGGGCATTTCTGCGTTTAGAATAAATTACTTCGCGCTGAGAGTTCATTACATCATCATATTCTAATAAACGTTTACGAACTCCAAAGTTGTTTTGTTCAACTTTACGTTGTGCGTTTTCAATATTTTTAGTAATCATAGAGTGTTCAATGTTCTCACCCTCTTTCATACCTAATCTATCCATTACTTTAGCAATACGCTCGCTACCAAACAAACGCATCAAATCATCTTCCAAGCTGATATAGAAACGCGATGAACCTGGATCACCTTGACGACCTGCACGTCCACGTAACTGTCTATCTACTCTTCGAGATTCGTGACGCTCTGTACCAATAATTGCTAAACCTCCTGCATCTTTTACTCCTTCGCCAAGCTTAATATCCGTTCCCCTTCCAGCCATGTTGGTTGCAATGGTAACTGCTCCTTTTTGACCGGCTTCCGCAATAACTTCTGCCTCTCTTTGATTTTGTTTAGCATTTAAAACATTATGTTTTATTTTACGCATGGTAAGCATGCGGCTTAATAATTCAGATACTTCAACAGATGTTGTTCCAACCAGAGTTGGACGACCAGACTCAGATAATTTTACTACATCATCAATTACTGCGTTGTATTTTTCACGCTTGGTTTTGTAAATAATATCGTTTTCATCTTTACGTGCAATTGGGCGATTTGATGGAATTACTACCACATCCAATTTGTAAATTTCCCATAACTCACCAGCTTCAGTTTCGGCAGTACCCGTCATACCGCACAATTTATGGTACATTCTAAAGAAATTTTGTAAAGTTACTGTAGCGTAAGTTTGTGTTGCAGCTTCTACTTTAACATTTTCTTTAGCTTCTAAGGCTTGGTGTAATCCATCGCTATATCTGCGTCCATCTAATACACGACCAGTTTGTTCATCAACAATTTTTACTTTTCCGTCTGAAATAATGTATTCTACATCTCTATCAAACATACAATAAGCTTTAAGCAATTGGTTAACAGTATGAATACGTTCAGATTTGATTGAAAAATCAAGTAAAAGTTGTTCCTTTTCTGCTAATCTTTGTTCGGTGGTTAATTCAGTTTTATTTTCTATTTGAGCAATAGCTGAACCTACATCAGGAATAATAAAGAATAGTGAATCTTCGCCACTTGCAGTAATTAATTCAGCTCCTTTTTCAGTTAAATCAATAGAGTTAACTTTTTCGTCAATGGTAAAGAATAAATCAGCATCTACTTTATGCATTTCCTTTTGTTGGTCTTGCAAATAGAAGCTTTCAGTTTTAGTTAATACTTGTTTGATACCTTGTTCACCTAAATATTTAATCAAAGCAGTGTTTTTAGGCATTGCACGGTGTGCTTGCAACAATTTAAAGCCACCATTTTTTTCATCGCCTGCGGCAATTAATTTTTTAGCATCTGCTAATACATTATTAAATACTTGTTTTTGAGCATTTACCAAACGTTCAATACGTGGTTTTAAAGCAAAAAACTCTTGCTCATCACCTTTAGGTACTGGTCCTGAAATAATTAATGGTGTTCTCGCATCATCCACTAAAACTGAATCCACCTCATCCACCATTGCAAAATGGTGTTTGCGTTGAACCAATTCTTCCTTGTCGCGTGCCATGTTATCGCGCAGGTAATCAAAACCAAATTCGTTATTGGTTCCGTAAGTAATATCAGCTAAATAGGCTTGGCGTCTTGCTTCAGAATTGGGTTCATGGTAATCAATACAATCTACCTTCAAACCATGAAATTCGAATAATGGAGCATTCCATTCACTATCTCTTCGTGCTAAGTAATCGTTAACTGTAACTAAGTGAACACCTTCGCCCGCTAGTGCATTTAAATAAGCAGGTAAGGTTGAAACCAAGGTTTTACCTTCACCAGTTCCCATTTCCGAAATTTTACCGCTATGTAAAACGATACCACCAATTAGCTGCACATCGTAATGAACCATGTTCCAAACCACTGTATTTCCGGCAGCATCCCAAGTATTTGTGTAAATGGCTTTATCTCCATCAATGGTCACAGGTTTTTTAGGCTTTGTTTTTGCTGCCAAATCACGGTCAAATTGACTAGCTGTAACCACCAATTGTTTATTTTCTGTTAGTCTGCGTGCGGTTTCTTTAACTACGGCAAATGCCTGAGGAAGTATTTCATTCAACGCTTTTTCAATTTGTTCATCGCGTTGTTTTCTTAACTTATCTACTTCTTTGAATATGTCATCTTTTCCTTGTAAATCAATTTCCTCAACTTCAGTTTCTTTTAACAATTCAGCGATGTTGTTATCAATAGAAGCTAATTCAGATTTTATAAATGCTTTAAATTCAGCTGTTTTATTTCTTAGCTCGTCATCAGTTAAGTTTTGTAATTTGGCGAACTCAAGTTTAATTTGTTCTACAATGGGGTAAATTGGTTTTAAATCTCTATCTGATTTGTTTCCAAATAGTTTTTTTAACAGGGAATTTAACATATAAAAAGTCGATATTTTTTTAGTAAATAATATTTTGCAAATTAATAAATTTAAAGCATCAATTTGCTACTAAATTATTAAGCAATTCAGTTATTGCGAAAATTAAACCAAGTGTCAATTGTTGACTATTTGGCTTGTTTTTTTGTTTGAAAGTAAAAAAGCCCGATTTCAATTTTGAAATCGGGCTTTTTTGTTGAAATAATTTTCTAAATTATGCTTCAGCAGTTTCAGCTTTAGGAGCTAAAGGTAATACTGATACATAACTACGATCGTTCGCTTTTTTGCGGAAAACAACTGTTCCATCAATTAAAGCAAATAATGTATGGTCTTTTCCAATTCCAACATTATCGCCTGGGTGATGTTTAGTTCCACGTTGACGGATAATGATATTACCAGCATCAGCGCGTTGTCCACCAAAAATTTTAACGCCTAAACGTTTACTATGCGATTCTCTACCGTTTTTCGAACTTCCGACACCTTTCTTGTGAGCCATGGTATTTTAAATTTTTTTTAGTTAAACAATAAATTAAGCGTTTATAGCTTCAATTTGAATTTGAGTGAAACATTGGCGATGGCCATTGAATTTTCTGTATCCTTTTCTGCGTTTTTTCTTAAAAACGATAACTTTATCACCTTTTAAGTGCGATAAAACTTTAGCTTTTACATTTGCGCCAGCTACGGTTGGCAAACCTACGGTTACATTGCTACCATTATCTAATAGCATTACCTTGTCGAATTGAACACTGGCGCCTTCTTCGTGTTGTAAGCGGTGTACATACACTTTCTGGTCTTTTTCAACTTTAAATTGTTGGCCAGCAATTTCTACGATTGCATACATGATTTTTATATTTATTTAATTTTAAGGGCTGCGAATATAAAGTAAACTTATTTAATTCCAAATACTTGCCATAATTTTTTTAGTTCGAAGTTCATAGTTGTGAGTAGAAAGTTATTCTTTTAGCATTTTTGGCAATAAGAATTCCTAATTTACCCCAAAAACTCTTCAATGGCTACGTTTACTTCTGCACTTTTTTCTATTTGTACAAAATGGCCTGCGTTTTTCACAATTTTAACTAAACTATTGGATATTAGAGCGTTTGATTTTTTGGCAATGCTCTGAATACTCTCGGTTGGGTGCAATAATTTATTAGGAATCATGGCATCGTTATCGCCAAAAATAATAAGCGTTGGCATGGATAAACTTGGTAAAAACTGCTGCACTTGTTCATTTAACATGGCCGAAATAGATTCTTTTACCATGCGTTGCCACTTTACACTGGAGTGAATTGGAATAAATTCTTTGGCATCTTTTACCAAGTTTTTGATAATCAATTTATCAAAATTATAAAAGCTGCTATGAATAGCACTTTCTAAGTTTTGTTCGTTGGTTGAAAACAATTGCCCAAACTGCATGCTATTGTTAATCATCATTTTATCAAATTCGGTAAAATATTCTAATCCGCTTGCAGCTACTAAAACCAATTTATTTACCAAATGAGGATAACGCAACGAAAGCACCAATGCCACTTGCCCTCCCATGCTATGACCAACCAAAACTACATCGGTTAAGTTCAATTTATCAATAAATTGTTTCACACATTCAGCATAAAAAAACATGCTGTATTTATAATCACCGTTACTAGAGTGTCCGTTTCCTGGCAAATCAAGGGCTATACATCGGTAATTTTTACTTAATTCTGTAATATTACTTTGCCAAACACCTTTAAAATTGGCTAATCCGTGAATAAAAACCAATGTTTTTGAGCCACTTCCTGTTTCGGTATATGCAATTTGAATTTGCTTTTCTATTTCTACTTTTTTCAAAAACTTAATTATTACTAACGTCCGCAAGGTATTGTTTTTTTAATAACATCTTTTGATTTGTGATTTTTGAGGTGAGAATTGTGAAATGAGAGGTAAGAGATGGGAATTGAGAAATGAGTGTTGAGATAATAAAAACGAAATTCGAAATTCGAAACCCGCAATAAAAAATCCTTATAACCACTACTCACAACTCTCAACAAAAAGAAACCTGCAACAATATTTGGCATTTATATTGTCAATATTACTATTTTTACGATTACTAAAAACATTTATAAATGATAGATATGGCTGATGATGTGATGTTTGAAGAGTGGACAGAAAACGATGATGCGAATTTTGAAACCATTCCAATTAACTTAAACGATAAAGATTTGGATTTAAAGGTGGAAGATTTGCCCGAAGTGCTGCCAATTTTACCACTACGTAATACAGTGTTGTTTCCTATGATGGCTTTGCCTGTTAGCATTGGTAGGGTTAAATCTAACAAATTAATTAAAGAAGCTAAAAAGAATAAATCGTTTATTTTGGTTGTGGCACAAAAAAATGTAAACGCTGAAGAGCCAACTATAGACGATTTATATACTACCGGAACTTTAGCCAAAGTTTTGCGTATTATCAAATTGCCCAATAATCAGGAAACTGTGTTTTTGCAAGGCGTAAAGCAGATTACTTTAAAATCGGTTGAAACTACTGAGCCTTACTTAAAAGGAACTTTTACCATTAATGAACAAATTGACGATAGCAAAGAAACTTTAACAAAGGATTTATTATCGACCATAAAAAGTGTTGCTTCTGATTTGATGCAATTGCAAGGGTCGTTTTCGCCCGATTTAATTAATGGCGTAAAACGAATTGACAATCCATTTTTATTAATGGCATTGGTAGCTACCAATTTAAATAGCGATATTGCTGCTAAGCAAAAAATTCTTGAAAACGATTCGGCTGGAAAAATGGCTGCCATTTTAGTGGAGCAAATGATGGCTGAAAAAGAATTGTTAAAACTGAAAAATAAAATTCAAGATAAAGTTCGTGGCGATATGGATAAACAGCAACGCGAATTTTTCTTACATCAACAAATAAAAGCCATTAACGAAGAGCTTGGTTCTGAAAGTCCTGAACAGGAAATTGAAACCATAAAAGCCAAGGGTAAAGATAAAAAATGGAAACCTGAAATAGAAGAAGCTTTTAACAAAGAAGTAGAGCGTTTACGCAGAATTAACCCTATGGCTCCTGATTACAGTATTCAAATAAATTACTTGAATACTTTATTAGACTTGCCTTGGAGTGAGGTTACAATTGATAATTTTGATTTAAAACGCGCTGAAGAAATTTTAAACGAAGACCATTTTGGACTAGAAAAAGTGAAGAAACGTATTTTAGAATATTTGGCTGTTTTAAAATTAAAAGGCGATATGAAAAGCCCAATTTTGTGTTTATACGGCCCTCCGGGAGTGGGAAAAACCAGTTTGGGTAAATCAATAGCCAAGGCGTTAGATAGAAAATATGCGCGCATAGCTTTGGGCGGATTGCACGATGAAAGCGAAGTACGCGGACACCGCAGAACATACATAGGCGCTATGCCTGGACGTATTATTCAAAACCTAAAAAAGGTAAAAAGTAATAATCCAGTTTTTGTGTTAGATGAAATTGATAAAATACAAACCAGTTTTAGAGGCGATCCATCAAGTGCTTTATTAGAGGTACTTGACCCTGAACAAAATGGTACTTTTTACGATAATTTTATAGAGATAGATTACGACCTTTCAAACGTAATGTTTATAGCTACTGCCAATAATTTAGATGCCATTCAACCTGCCTTGTTAGATAGGATGGAAATTATTGAAATTAACGGTTATACGTTGGAAGAAAAAATTGAAATTGCAAAAAAATATTTGATTCCAAAACAAGAAAAAAACCATGGTTTAAAAGAAAATAGTTTTACCATAAGCAATGAAGTTTTGGAAAAAATTATAGATGGTTACACTCGTGAAAGTGGTGTGCGTGGTTTAGAGAAACAAATTGCAGCAGTGGCGCGCCATGTGGCTATGCAAAAAGTTATGTTTAAAAAGAACAAAAAAACTTTTTCGGTAGCCGATTTACAAACCATTTTAGGAGTAGAACGTGGTGAAAAAGAAATGTATCAAGGCAATGATGTAGCCGGTGTGGTTACAGGTTTGGCTTGGACAAGCGTGGGTGGTGAAATTTTATTTATAGAAAGTAGCCTAACGCAAGGCAATGGAAAACTGCAACTTACAGGCCAACTTGGCGATGTAATGAAAGAATCGGCTTTAACGGCTTTAACATTTTTAAAAGCACATTGCGATTATTTGGGCATTAATCCAAAAGTGTTTAATCAATTTGATGTACATATACATGTGCCTGCAGGAGCTGTTCCAAAAGATGGACCATCGGCTGGTGTTACCATGCTTACCTCGTTGGCAAGTTTGTTTACCCAACGCAAAGTAAAACCTCAATTGGCTATGACAGGCGAAATTACTTTACGCGGAAAAGTATTGCCAATAGGCGGAGTAAAAGAAAAAATATTAGCAGCAAAACGTGCTGGAATTAACACCATTTTGCTTTGCGAAGCCAATAGAAAAGATGTGGAAGAAATTAATAAAAGCTATTTAACTGATATTACATTCCATTATGTAAAAAACATGTTAGAAGTAGTTGATTTTGCATTACTTGACGAGAAAGTAAACAATCCAGTTAATATGGAAATTGTTGAAGTTAAACCAGCTACAGTTTAGTAGTAAGCCTCAAGTCTTAAATCAAAATGAGACTTGAGGTAAAAAAATTAAAGTTTTCCAGTACTTCCATAACCACCAGCACCACGTCCTGTTTCACTTAATTCGGTGGTAATTTCCCATATAGCAGTTTCATGCTTGGCAATAACTAATTGTGCAATGCGCTCCCCATTTTTTATTTCAAACGGCTCGGTTCCATGATTAATTAAAAGTACTTTAACTTCGCCTCTATAATCAGCATCAATGGTGCCTGGACTATTTAAAACAGTAATTCCATTTTTAAAAGCTAAACCACTTCTTGGTCTTACTTGGGCTTCGTAACCTACTGGAATTTCCATGAACAAACCTGTAGGTATAAGTGCTTTTGAATTTGGATTTAAAATAATTGAGTCGCTTACAAATGAGCGTAAATCCATGCCTGCGGCATGAGCTGTTTCATAAGCAGGTAAATCGTTGTTAGAAGTATTAATTATTTTTATTTTCATAAAACTA
The DNA here is from genome assembly GCA_044239605.1 of Bacteroidia bacterium. GTDB lineage: Bacteria > Bacteroidota > Bacteroidia > UKL13-3 > UKL13-3 > JAAFJM01. Next base: position 9,924 of record JBIIBC010000015.1, read on the forward strand.
GTGATTAAATATTGTTTTAAAACGCTTTTCTACTATAAAAGCAATGGCAATAAAAAGGAATAGTAAAAAAATATTGATACCATATAAAATAATTGCTTTAGTAAAAATACTAGATAGCAATTTGCTTGTAAGAAATATAGCAATTGCAGTTAAAGTATAACCGAAAAATTTACCAATATTATATTCGATAGGATAATATTTTTTACCCATTAGGTAGCAAACTACCATCATGCTAAAATAGCATATAAATGTAGCCCAAGCCGAACCCGTATACCCATAAACAGGAATCCAAATGAAGTTTAATAACAAGGTAAGGCCAGCCCCCATAAGCGATATATTTGCTCCTTTTTTATTATTATCACTTAGTTTATACCAAATAGATAAATTATAATAAATACCGAGGAACATATTGGCTAATAATAAAATGGGTACTACATGTAAACCCTCATAAAATTTTGCATCTATAAAGTGTTTAAAGAAATCAATAAATAAAGTAACTACTAAAAACAAGCAGAGACAAATGATGATAAAATAATCCATTACCACGGCATAAATGGTTCGCTTATCTGAACTTTTTGAGTGACTAAAAAAGAAGGGTTCAGCAGCAAACTTAAAAGCCTGTATAAACAAAGTCATTAAAATGGAAAGTTTATAATTAGCCGCATAAACGCCATTCATTTCGTTAGCTAAATGAGCATCTGGATATAAGTATTTTATTAATACACGGTCTAGGGTTTCGTTAATCATACCCGCAAAGCCTACAATAATTAAAGGTGCTCCATAAATTATCATTTGCTTCCAAATCACTTTGTCAAAACCTAGTTTAATGTTCTTAAATTCTACCAACAAAAGTGGAATGGTAATTATGCTTGCAATTAAGTTACTTATAAATACATACTTTATACCAACTTGTCCATTGAATAAAGGCATTTCAATACCTTTGTTTTGTAGATAAGGACATAACATTAAGAAGTATAAATTGAAAAGAATATTGCTAAAAATATTGATATTTTTTACTAATGCAAATTTTAAAGGTTTGTTTTGTTGACGTAATAACGCAAATGGCAAAAATGTAAGGGCATCAAGTCCTATTATTAAAGCAAAATAGATAATATATTCTGCATGTTCCGGATATCTTATGAGGTTGGCTATGGGTTGCGCAAATAACACCGTTCCTACAATAAAAATTATGGAGGTAACTAATATTGAAATTAATGCAGTAGAAAAAATTCGAGGATTATTTTTATTGCTATTTGAAAACCTAAAATAAGCTGTTTCCATTCCATACATGAGTACCACATTTAAAAACGAAACATAGCCATACATTTCAGCTAAAGTACCAAAGTCGGCTTTTGAAAACAATGCTGTGTGTAGTGGTACCAACAAGTAGTTTAAAAATCTACCTATAATAGTACTTAAACCATAAACAGCTGTTTGCCCTGCAAGCTTTCTAATAGTACTCATTATTTTTTACTTGGTATTGAATTTTCAATGCTTTGTTTGATATATGCATTTACAAAATCGTAAATTAATTGATACGATTCATTGTATTTACTTAATGTAACAGCAGATGCTTTATCATCAATATCATGATAAAAACTATAATTTCCCATTAAATAAAAAAAGAATGATTTGACGCCAGCTTCAGTAAAATAATAGTGGTCACTATTAGCTGCCTTACCTCTGGAATTAATATTAGGTAAATAGTTGCCTTGTTCATTAATATAACGCAATAATTTAAATTCATCAGGAAATTCTGTAGCGTTAACTGCGGTCATTCCTTTATCGCCCGTTGCCATCAAATCTAAATTTAGCAATAGTGCCATTTTATTTAAAGCAATAGAAGGATTTTGTGTATAATAATAAGAACCTAATAGGCCTGCTTCTTCACCTGCAAATGCAATAAATAGTACGGAATAATCTAGGGGAGTTTTGGCAATATTGCCTACCAAATCAAGCATCATTGCTATTCCGCTTGCATTATCATTTGCACCAGGAAATATGGCTTCTCCAAATTTTCCAAGATGGTCGTAATGTGCAGTTATTACTATAAAAGAATCTGGGTGAAGTTTACCTTTTACTATTCCAAGTACATTTTGTGTTTGGTGATTAATTAAAATGGATTCTATACTAATATCTAATTCTACCATATGGTGTTTTATGGCATTTTTTTGGATATAAATAATAGGGAATTTTTCTTTTTGTAATGCTACACTCCAAGTAAACTTATCTTGGTTATTAAAAATCAAACCTTTTGCTCCAATTGAGTTCGATAAAATACTTTCGGCCCTTTCAGGGTGCAAAAATGTTTTGCCTTTGATATCGGTAACTACAATAAAAAATTTTCGCAATGATTTTTTCATGAAAGTTTCAAAAGCAAAACTGTTATCAATGGTAGCAGAATCTATATAAATTACGTTGAATTTTCCTTTTATAGTTGGACATCCCGCATTGACAATAAATTCTCTACCAGCCTCTAATCCAACACCATCTATGTTTAAAAACGTTTCACCTGGAAAAGTAACAACAGGAAAGCCGAAAGTTTGATAGTAATCAACGGTAGGGGAGCCGAGTCTATTTTTTCTAAAAATTTCGGCTATCAAGCGAGATGCTTTTTTATCTCCTTCATTTACATAACCCCTGCCTGCAAAATCATCTGAACATAATTTGTCAATTACTTGTTTTGCATATTCTTTATTTTGAGCTTTTAATGCTATAGGATATATGACATAGGCAATAGGCAATACGCAATAAAAAATAGACAAATAACAACTAGTAAAAAACGAATTGCAGTTTCGCTTTAGTAATTGGAAAAAGAGGAAAAGAAAAGTAAGTTTAGGGCAAAAAAAATCCTTTGAAATAGTTTTAATACGCTTTCTCAGGATTGTCATTTTACAAATAAAATTAAATTGCTACTATAGTGTATTCGTAGCTTTCCATAATAAGGTTAGCTAGTAATTTAGTGCAGGCAGTTTCTACCATTTGTTTTGCTTCGGCTTCATTAGCTGCTTCTAATTCCAATGTTATATGTTTTCCAATTCTTACATTCGATACAGTTGGTAAACCAATATTTGGCATTGAACCTGTAACGGCTTTTCCTTGTGGATCTAATAAAGCCTTGTGAGGCATAATGTTTATGTGGGCTGCGTATTTCATTTTTTAGTTTGAAAATTATTATAAGTTGAAAAAAGTATGTACAAAATTATGCTGATGTTTATTCCTAAATATCCAAATGCAAATAAACTAATCAAACAGCATATTAAAAAGATATATCGTAGTTGATTTGCTTGCCAAGCAAAACTTTTGAATTTTAGAGCAAACAGAGGTAACTCAGCTATAAGTAAATAAGCGCTTATTATTGGAAAAAAAACTAGGAACCAAATATTTTGAAAAATAGAACCCAAACCAAAACTATTGGCACTAATTACAAATGGAATAGCTGCGATAAAAAGTGAATTAGCCGGAGTAGGAACTCCAATAAATGAATCAGTTTGACGGGTATCAATATTAAATTTAGCCAATCTAATTGCTGAAAAAATAGGAATTAAAAATGAAATATATGAATGAATATCAAAGTGGTTAAAATCGATTGGAATATTTGTAATTTTATAAAAAATAAATCCTGGAGCAACTCCAAAACTAACACAATCAGCCAATGAATCCAATTGTTTACCCATTTCGGAACCAACCTTTAAGGCACGAGCAACAAAGCCATCAAAAAAGTCTAAAATAGCTGCAGCACCAATAAAAAAAGCGGCTTTCTCTAGGTCATTTTCCACCAAACTTGAAATAATGGATAAACAACCAAACAATAAATTGAATGAGGTAAGTGCATTAGGAATGTGTTTTTTCATTTGTATTTTGGTTCAAAACTTTTTGCAAAGTATTAGATATTTAATAATTTGACAAAGTACGGATAAAATAAAATTGCTTTTACGGCTTAACCTTATAATTTTGAATTTTATAATAATTAAAAAATGTTCAGAAATATTGTACCTCTTATATTCTTATTAGTTAGTTTAAAATTGAGTGCTCAAAATAAGGTAAGTATTTCAATTAAAGGCAAAACTACTCATTTGAAATGCACTCAAAATGCAAGTTATGAAAATATTAACGGTAAAATAAACATCAGTATTCTATGCAATGATGGAAAATTATTGGAATTGAATAATATTAATGAAATTGAATTTAAGTGTGGTAACAAAATAAATTCTTTGAAGCCCAAAATTGTTTTAATTGATGAAAAAAATAATCAAACATGGGTTTCAAATTCAAGCATTAATATTTCAGTTAAATGTAAGGGTGTTCCAAACGAATACCTTGTATTATTTAGTGGGTCACTTAAAAATAATAAACAAAAAATGTATTTAAGTAGCAATTTACAAGTTAAAAGTAAACCCAAAAAGCACCTAACAATTAATTAGAAAATAATAAAGTTAAAACAATGTATAAAAAATTACTAAGTATTTCATTGGCCATATTCCTTTTGGGTAAGGCAAATGGTCAACAACAAATTAAAGTACCACATAAAAGTTTATTAGAGGCTAAAAATAGCATAGAGCTACAAGCCATTTATGAACAAAATATAAAAGCAGAACTTGCCTATGCAAAAAATGTTTTAGGTTTAAATATCGAGCCTCAAACATTGTTGGATGGAACGGTAATTCAACTAGTAGGTGTTTCTGAAAATGGAATACCTAAATATATAAAAACAGATAATGCAGGTGCTGCCAAGACCATAGGAACAAACAAAGTTCATCCTGGTGGTAGTTTAGGTTTAAGTTTGTCTGGAAGTGGAATGACCAACCGTTTAGGTATTTGGGATGGAGGAGCTGTAAGAGTAAGTCATCAAGAGTTTCAAGGAAGAGCAGTTCAAACAGATGGAACTACTACTTTAAGCGATCATGCTACCCATGTGGCAGGAACCATGATTGCAGGTGGAGTTCAGGTGAATGCAAAAGGAATGTCGTTTCAAGCACCATTAAAATGCTATTTTTGGGATAACGATGTGAACGAAATGAATACAGCTGCGGGTTCTGGCATGTTGGTATCAAATCATAGTTATGGTGCTATTTGTGGTTGGTATTATGATGATGCAAATACACAATGGAAATGGTACGGAGATGTAAATTTATCTTCAACAGAGGATAATAAATTTGGCTTGTACAATGATGATGCTCAAGCTTGGGATCAAACAGTTTATAACAACCCATTTTATTTGCCTTTTAAATCTGCTGGAAATGATAGGGGAGATGTTCCTAGTACAGCAGCCACAAGAGTTTATTTTAATTCAAACACTGGTAATTGGGTGCCTTTTAGCGGAGCTACTCCTCCAGCTGATGGACAATATGATTGTATTTCAACAAATGGTGTGGCTAAAAATATTATTACAATTGGTGCAGTAAATAAAATTACAAATGGCTGGAATGGAGCTAGTTCTGTGGTAATGAGTTCGTTTAGTGGTTGGGGCCCAACTGATGATGGAAGAATAAAGCCAGATATTTGTGCAGCTGGGGTTGATTTATACTCAAGTTATTCTGGTAATAATACGGCCTATAGTTCTATTAGTGGCACTTCTATGGCTTCTCCAAATGCGTCTGGGTCGGCATTATTAATTCAGCAACATTATAATAATTTGAAAGGTAAATTTATGCGAGCATCTTCGCTAAAAGGATTAATTATTCACACAGCTGATGAAGCTGGAAGTAATCCTGGTCCAGATTATTCTTTTGGATGGGGTTTAATGAATACTGCCAAAGCAGTTCAATCTATTTCAGATAGTGGAGAGAATCAAATAATTGAAGCTCAAATTCCAACTGATTTAACCCCATTTGTTAAAACAGTAGTTTCAAATGGAACTGTTCCATTAAAAATTACCCTTTGTTGGACCGATATTGCCGCTGCTGCTAGTTCAGATGTAATTGATGATCAAATATCAAAATTGATAAATGATTTGGATGTTAGAGTAGTTAGAGTTAGCGATAATCAACAATTTCTACCTTATATATTAAATCCTGCAACCCCAAATGCAGCAGCTACAAATGGTGATAATTTTAGAGATAACGTAGAACAAATATTTATTGCTACACCTTCTGCTGGGGCATACACTATTAGAGTTACTAGCAAACGAGGATTTCCAAATAATTTGGGTCAATCATTTTCTTTAATAATTGGTGGTATTTCGCCTAAACCAGCGGCTAATTTTTCGGCTTCAGCTCAAATGTCGTGTGTAGGTAGTCAAATTACTTTTACCAATAATTCATCGTCAAGTAATACCGCAGTTTGGTATTTTCCGGGTGGTTCACCTTCTACATCAACATCGGCTAACCCTGTTGTAACATACAGTGCTGCTGGAAATTACCCCGTAGCATTAAAAGTTACTGGGGTTTCAGGCGAAGATTCACTTTACAAATTAGATTATATTAAGATTGGAGGGTTAACACTTCCATTGATAGAAACATTTGAAAGTAATTCTCAAACTGCAAATTTATGGCGAGCTGGAAACATTTATAATGATACATTTAGTTTTAGAAAATGGACAAATGCACTTGGAACCGCACCAGGAAATACAGTTGTTGGTATAAATTTATATGATAATCCAAATTTAACAAGGCGATATCAATTATTCTCACCAATTTTAGACTTAAGAGGCATGCAAAATGCTAATTTAAGTTTTCAACATGCTTACAGTAGATATGACGGTACAAGTAAAGATTCACTAATAGTAAGTATTAGTTCAAATTGTGGTTCAACTTGGACTCGATTATTAGGAATGACTGAAAATAGACCAAACAATGGTTCAAAAATGGCTACCTATACTGGTGTTGGAGATCCAGCACAAACTTCTCAATTTACCTTTGTTCCATCTTTGCCAGCCGATTGGTGTAGTACAAACATTAACAGTACCCCATGTAATTCTATTGGATTAAATTCTTTTGTTGGGCTAAACAATGTAATTATTAGATTTGAAGTTTATTATGGAGGAGGAAATAATTTATTTTTAGATAATATAAATATTACGGGAACACCTTTTAGACCTAAAGCAGGATTTAAAGTTCCTAGTTTGATATGCACAAATCAAAATATAGCACTAAATGATACTTCGCTAAATAATCCTAGTTCATGGAATTGGGCAGTAACAGGACCACAAAACTTTACGTCTACAAATAAAAACCCTTCATTTAATTTTTCAAGTACAGGTTTATACACCGTTAAATTAAAAGTAAGCAATGTTTCTGGAAGTGATAGCGTTACAGTAACCAACTCGTTTGAGGTAAAAGCTAGTCCAGCCAAACCAGTGGTAAGCCTATCAGGTTCACTTATACTTTGTAATAATGATTCAACATTGTTAACAACAACTGCTAGTAATTTACAATGGTACCGCGATAGTGTGGCTATTGTAGGTGAAATAAATTCAAATTATTACAATAAAAACGCAGGTAAAATTGCTGTTAGAACCATGGGCTCAAATGGATGTTTGGCACAAAGTGATTTGTATACTTTTACCACAGGTACCAATCCTCCAATTCCTACCATTACCAAATCATTAGTAGGAAATCAATTCTGTGAAGGAGGTTCATTTACACTCACATCAAGTGCATCATCTAACAATACATGGATGAGAAATGGGTTAGATATGTCTGGTCAAAATGCTGCCACTTTAAATTTTAATGATTCTGGTACATTTAATGTAAAGGTTTCAAATGGCGTTTGTAACGCTATTTCAGTTCCGCTAATCATCAGCAAATTGCCAAGACCCAATACTTCTGACATTACCGCATCTAAATTTGCATACAAAAATGATACAGCATCGTATTGGGTTAATGGATTACCAACATCTAGTTATAATTGGACGGTATCAGGTGGAACAATTCAAAGTGGACAAAACACAAATAATATTGTTGTGAAATGGAGTACAGGTACAAATGGTGTGGTTCAGGTAACTGAAAAAGGAGCCAACGGATGCAATGGAGCAGTAAAAACCTATCCTGTAGGTATTTGGAACACAGCAGTTAGCAATGTTTCTAATAACAACGATTTTATCTTATTCCCTAATCCTACAAACCAATTCATTAATATTAATTATTTAGGAAGTGCAATTAATAACTTAAACATTACTGTTTTTGATATGCTTGGTAAAAAGGTTTTGAGCCAAGATATAAACTTGAATAATAATAACCAACAGGTTTTGGATTTAGCAAATCTAGCTAAAGGTGTTTATATCATTAAATTGGTTTCAGATAATTTTTCGGGTAGTAAAATTATTACCAAAGAATAATTTTTATAAATTAATATTAAACGTTAAAAGAACACGCCTTTGAGCGTGTTCTTTTTTTATTTTATTCAAACTTGAACGAAAAGTATAAATTATTTAGTGCTTTAAACGCTAATCAATTAAAAAAAAAGCAAGAATTTTGCAATGTTTTGATTAGGTTTATTCCTAGAGAAGCTGTTGAATATTGTGCAGAACTGATTCTGTTTCATGATTTGCATTTACATGTGGAAAATGAGCGAAAAAGTAAGTACGGAGATTATAGTCCGCACAATGGAAAAGGAAACCGAATTAGCATCAATTTTAATTTGAGTAAGTTTGATTTTTTGATAACATTTATTCATGAACTCTCGCATCATACTGCATTTGTTAAGTATGGAAATCAGCATGAGCCACATGGTGAAGAATGGAAGAATGAGTTTCAAAAAAATATGATTCCTTTTTTTGAACACGAAACATTATTTCCTTACGATTTAAAGGCTGCTATTGCAAAACATATGCGTAATCCTAAATACACGCATTCGGCCGATATTAGACTACTTCAAGTACTTAAGAAATATGATGAGAAAAAAGCAAGTATATTAGTTTTGGCCGATATACCTAATGGTACACTTTTTAAAATGAAAGGCTATGCTGATACATTACGTAAAATTGAAAAACTCAGAACATATATTTTGTGTGAATCATTAAACAATAAAAAATACCGTGTTCATGCAATGGTGGAAGTTACCATTATTGAAAGTTAGTAAAATGACAGAGTTGTTGCTAAAACAAATTGAAAAAAGTATTGTACTATATATTTTAAGATTTACTTTTGCAAAAGTATTTATTTAATAAAATACCAAAACCATGATTACAGTAAGCGAAAAAGCAAAAAAACGTATTGCAGAATTAAAAATTGAACAAAACTACAGCACTGCACACTTTTTAAGAGTAGGTGTGGAAAGTGGTGGCTGTTCCGGATTATCCTATAAATTAGATTTTGATACTGAATTAAAAGCAGGTGATGAAAAATTTGGAGATAATGGTGTAGAAATAGTTACAGATAAGCGAAGTGTTTTGTATTTATTTGGAACAGAACTAGATTTTACTGACGGATTAAATGGAAAAGGATTTAGCTTTAATAATCCAAATGCTTCACGCACATGTAGTTGCGGAGAAAGTTTCTCAGTATAAACATTTTTTTTGTGGAGTGTTTGATTTTTAAATCAAAACGGTATATTTGCAACCCCTTTATTAGTTATATACATAGCTGATAAGTTTTAAAGAGATAAATTAAATACAAAGATGGCTAATCATAAATCAGCAATAAAACGTAACAGAAGTAACGCAACTAAGCGTTTACGTAATCGTTATCAAGCAAAAACAACTCGTAGCGCTATTAAAGAACTACGCTTATCTGAAGATAAAGCTGCAGCTTCAGAATTATTTAAAAAAGTAGCTAGTATGTTAGATAAGTTGGCTAAACGTAGCATTATTCATAAAAATAAAGCTGCAAACCAAAAATCTAAATTAGCTAAAGTAGTTAGCAAAATTGGAACAGCTCCTAAAAAAGTAGCTAAATCAACTAAGAAAAAAACTGCATAAGCAGCATTTGTCTTAAATAAAGTATTATTATTTAAAGCTTACTCATAAATTATGGGTAAGCTTTTTTTGTTTTTAAGCTTTTAATTTATTTTGCCGTTGCATTTAAATCAGAATGGAAAATATTTTAGATAAAATTTCGGGAATTAAAGCTTGGGCTGAAGATGACAGACCAAGAGAAAAATTTTTGCTAAAAGGTAAACAAAGTTTGAGTAATACTGAGCTTTTGGCTATACTAATTGCAACGGGTACCAAAAATGAATCGGCAGTAGATTTGGCAAGAAAAATATTGCAATTAACCAATGATAATTTAAATGAGCTAGGCAAACTTTCAATTAATGATTTAAAGAAAGTAAAAGGAATAGGAGAGGCCAAGGCAATAACCATAGCTGCTGCCCTTGAATTAGGTAGAAGGAGAAAAGACGAAGATGCTAAACAAATAGAAATTGTTAAAACATCGCGTGAGGTTTTCAATTATTTTGAGCCTTTACTAGCCGATTTGCCTCATGAAGAATTTTGGATTTTATTGCTTGCCAGAAATAGAAAAGTAATAGCTCGGGTAAAAATTAGTGAGGGTGGTGTAACTGGAACAGTAGTGGATACTAAAATAATATTTAAACACGCTATCGAAAATTTGGCTAGCTATATTGTACTTTGCCATAATCATCCCTCAGGAAATTTGCAGCCAAGTGCTGCCGATATTCAAATAACGAAAAATTTAAAAAATGCTGCAAAACTCCTCGATATAGATATCGTTGATCATATAATTATTGGAAACAATAAATATTATAGTTTTGCAGATAATGATAATTTTTAAACTATTTTTCAATTAGTGCATCAAAACCGAATTATTAACTTAAACATTAGATTAATTGGAAAAGGAAATTACTGATAGTGAATTAATTGAAAAATTTAATAAGGAGCAAACTAAACATGCTGCATTTGAACTCATTTTAAATAAATTTCAAAAACAAACCTATTGGCATATTCGCAGAATAGTAATTAACCACGATGATGCAGATGATATACTGCAAAATACTTTTATTAAAGTTTGGGAAAATTTGGCAAAATTCAGAGGAGATAGCAAGCTATATACTTGGATATATCGCATTGCTACCAACGAGTCACTACTATTTATTCAAAAGAAAAAACAAAATTTCAATATTTCAATTGATGATGAAAATTCCGAATTTTTAAGCCATAACTTAACAGCTGCTAATTATTTTGATGGCAACCAAATAGAACTAAAACTGCAACAAGCTATTTTAACTTTGCCTAATAAACAAAGATTGGTTTTTAACATGAAATATTATGAAAACATGAAATATGAAGAAATGAGTGAAGTGCTTGATACCAGTGTGGGTGCATTAAAAGCATCCTATTTTCATGCTGTCAAAAAAATAGAAGATCACATAAAAAAGGAATTTAATTTTAAATAAAATGATAACATTTTTCAAGCAATTTAAATCTTTACAACAAGCCGAAATTGGAAGTTATAGCCCTGGATTAAATGCCATAAAAGGATTGTTGGTAATAATCGTAATATTTGGTCATGCCATTAATATTACATCCAAATTCCAAACAGTTTATTTTTTTCATATGCCACTTTTTTTATCAATTAGCGGATTTTTGGTTAAAAAGTCGGCATTTGATGAAGGAATTTTTGCTTACTTCAAAAAGTTTTTTAACAGAGCTATTATTCCATGGTTAATTGCATTTGTTGTTTTTATTCCAATTGCATTCTATAATAAATTATTCGCTACTTTTTCAATTAAAGATATTCTTTACCCTTACTATCATTTGTGGTATATACCTGCCTATATCCTTGGTGTTTGTGTGTGTTTCTTAGTAGTAAAATACAAAATTCCATATTGGTTAATGCTTATTGTTTTAGTCATTATTTCTTGCTGTTGGTTTATAATTTACCGCGATTCTTCTCCCGATAATTTGCCTTTATTTTACCTAGGTGAAAAAAGAATTTATGGCTATTTAACATTTTTCTTTTTAGGATTTGCTATTAGAAATAAGGAAATTAAATGGAGACCTAATCCCTATTTACTTATGGTAATTATTTCATTAACAGGTTTGGTTATATTGGCTTTTATAGCCAAACACATGCAGTCAAATGGCTTATTATTGGTTACTCCTTATTTAATTTGTAATATCGGTTTAGGTTTTTTTACCCTTATTTATTTATCATCTCAAAATTGGACCAATAATAAATTTATTCATTTTGTAAATAACCAATCGTTAGGAATTTACTTGTATCACCCATTGTTTATTTTTATGGCTTACCAAGCCTTAAACGACCCTCAAATGAATAAATTAAATGATTTATATGGCAGCATTATTTTTGTTCTATCTACTCTTTTAAGTACAGCATTGATATGGTTGTTAACCCAATTTGAAATAACTAATAGATATTTATTAGGTAATACTAAGAAAATCATAAATAAATAGTTCAGTTGTAATTAAACCATTTAGTTGAAATAATATCTACCAAATACTTTCAATGGAAAACGAGACAGAAAATAGTGAAAATGTATTTTTAAATAACTTACCTAAAACAAATGGTTTTAGTGTGCCAACTGGTTATTTTGAAAACAGAAGTACCTTGATTTTAAGCAAAATAGAAGCAAAAAAAACTTTGGATATAACTGATAATGAAGGGGGCTTTACTGTTCCCGTGAATTATTTTGAAACGAGTAAATCTCAAATATTAAGTAAAGTAAATGCTCCACAAGTTAAAAAAGTAAATCTGTTGTCTGCCACCAATTGGCAATTTGTGAGCGGAATAGCAGCCATTTTTATAGCCATTATTTCACTTATTATTTTTGTAAAAAATAATCAAACAGATAATTTAAGTGCAAACTTAAATAAAGTAAGCGAAGCTGAAATTATAGATTATTTGGCCAATAATGATGTAAAAATTGAATGGATAAATGAGTTAAATCCAGCAATAAAAGCAGATTCAAAAAAAGAAGAAAGTAACAAAGAAATTGAACAATATTTATTAGAGCATGCTGACGAGCAAGCATTATTAGATGAACTTTAAAAAAAAATACCATGAAAAAATATATTTATTTAGTAGCAATTATTGCAACCATTTCATTGAATGCAATGGCTCAAAAAGGGGAAAGATTAGAAGCCATGAAAATTGGTTTTATTACTGAACGTTTGAATTTAAGTAGCGATGAAGCAAAAATATTTTGGCCGGTTTACAATAAATTTACCGATGATTTGAAAAAATTGCGCCAAAGCACCAAAGGGAAAATTGCAGATGAAATGGCCGAAATGCCAGCAATGACAGACGCTGAAGCTGAAAAAGTTTTAAATGATATGGTGAGTTTTAAAATAAATGAAGCAGAATTAATTAAAAAATATGCTACTGAATTTAAGAAGGTTTTACCTGTAAAGAAGGTAGTTTTATTGTTTAAAGCCGAAAACGATTTTAAACGCGAATTACTTAAAAAATTATCTCAACGAAATAGGGATTAACAAAGTAGTATTGTTAAGTTTGATTGTCATTGCGAACGAAGTGAAGCAATCTCAAGCTTAACGATTAGTTTTTAGACTAAAACTATAAGCAAAAACCTTATTTCCTCAGTATAAATTCTACACTTTCGCCTTCTTTTAAAGTAAGTGTATTGCTACGCAACCAAGGATTTAATAATTTTACCGTTTTATAATTGGTTTTAAACTGAATAGCCCAAGCAGCCAAATCTGGAATGGAATAATTAACAGATAAATTCATGGTTGGAATTGGATCGTATAAATGATTTTTAGCTATGTAAAAGCCATATTGCTGTGGCTTTTCGGCTATTTCCTTCATGGCTAAAATTCTAAACACGTAACGCGATGTTTCGGTATTTAAAAATAAATCGTAATAACTGCTACCTGATTGGTTTTTAAGCTGACGTCTTAAACCTTCAATTCCCATATTGTAACTTGCAGCTACCAAACCCCAATCGTTAAAAACTGCATACGATTCTTTAAAGTACTTGCAAGCTGCATAAGTAGCTTTTTCAAGGTGATAACGCTCATCTACTTCGGTATTGATAGTTAGGCCATACTGTTTGCCTGTTTTATCCATAAACTGCCAAAAACCCGATGCACCCACAGGTGAGTTTACATTCATTAAACCACTTTCAATTAATGCTACGTATTTTAAATCATCGGGCATACTTTGTTCTTTTAAAATGCGCTCAATGGTTGGAAAAAATCGGTTTGCACGCTTTAATAACAAAATGGTTTGCGATTGCCAATACACATTGGTAAGCAATTCTCTGTCAAATCTTTCGCGCACATCAAACTCCTTTAAGCTGATTTTTTGCCCTGCAAATGTTACACTTTCGGGTATAGGCAATGAATAACTTCTGATATTTTGCTCAATTAACTGTTGCTGCTTGTCATCGTAACGCAAACTGCCTTTAATAAACAATCCGCTACCCAAACAAATAATACCAACTAACAGAATGATAACCGTATTTTTATTCCAAAATTTCATATTTATTCCTCCTCCATTGGTTTAAAATGGGCGTAATTTTTCCATTTATCTAATACTTTCACAAAATCGTCAGGTAATGGACTTTCAAAAAACATGCGCTCGTTGGTTACAGGATGTGTAAAACCTAGCGAACGTGCATGTAGTGCCTGGCGAGGCAATATTTCAAAACAATTATCTACAAATTGCTTGTATTTAGTAAATGTAGTTCCTTTTAAAATTCTATCGCCACCATAAGTAGTATCGCCAAAAAGTGGATGCCCAATGCTTTTGGCATGAACCCTAATTTGATGTGTTCTACCAGTTTCTAACTTTAACTCAATTAAACTCACATAGGTTAAGTTTTCTAATACTTTGTAATGTGTAACACTCCATTTTCCTTTTTCTTCTTCATTGTAAAGTTGGAAAATTTTTCTGTCATGGTTACTGCGGCCAATATATCCAGTTATGGTTCCTTCAGGTTCTGGCATTTCGCCCCAAGCTATGGCATTATAACTTCTATCAATGCTGTGTTCGTAAAACTGTTTAGCCAAATGGGTCATGGCATGTTCGGTTTTAGCCACCACCAATAAACCGGTAGTGTTTTTATCAATTCTATGCACCAAACCTGGCCTTACATTATTTTCCTTAGCAAAAGGTAAATCTTGAAAATGCCAAGCCAAAGCATTTACCAAAGTACCAGTAGTGTTATTATAACCAGGATGAACCACCATGTTAGTAGGTTTGTTTACAATTAATAACGAATCATCTTCGTAAATAATATTTAACGGGATATTTTCTGCAACAATTTCGGTATTAGCCGGAGGATTGGGTAAAACAATGCTAATTACATCAAAAGGTTTTACTTTATAATTTGATTTTACTGGTTTTTCGTTCACCAAAACACAACCTAACTCGCAGGCTTGCTGCAATTTGGAGCGCGTAGCATTGGCTATACGAATCATTAAATATTTGTCAATTCGAAGCATGGCTTGGCCCTTTTCTACTTCAACTCGGTGATGTTCGTATAGTTCTTGTTCTTCGTTATTGTCGTCTTCTAAAAGCGGCTTTAAATACATTTGGCAAAGGTAAGGCTTTTAGTTGATAGTTGTCGGTTGTTAGTTCATAGAGGTTTTTGGGATTGGTTTGTTGATTACGTTAATTTGATGTGTTGAAAGGTTTTTGTTTTATGATTATTAACTAAAAAAGGTAGGGTAGGGGGAGCAAAACATTAGACAAAATGCATCCCAAATTTGTCACACCTGCAGCATGTAGATGCTTTTGTTTGGTAGTGAGAGATTGTTTTTTCTATCATTAAACTAAGGTTGAGCAAAGTCTAAATTCCAATTTAACCTTGCTAAATTTAGCTTTAGTTACCCAATAATATAAAACTATTCAAATCTGAGTGCTTCAATAGGATCTAACTCGCTGGCTTTTTTTGCAGGATAATAGCCAGATGCAATTCCAACCACAAAACATAAAAACAAGCCTAAACTAATCCAAGCCCAAGGAATTATAAAACCTCCACCGATAAAGGATGTAACAATATTCCCAACAATAATTCCTAAAATAATTCCGCCCATTCCACCCATTTGGCAAATTACCAATGCTTCAATTAAAAACTGTTTCTTAATGTTTTGTTGCGTAGCGCCTAGCGATTTTCTGATACCAATTTCGCGGGTACGTTCCGTAACCGAAACCAACATAATATTCATCAATCCAATGGCTGCGCCCAATAAGGTTATAAAACCTATGGCTGTAGCAGCAATGGTAATAAAACTTAACTGACCTATTACTTGATTGGCCACATTATCGGCTTTCATTATTTCAAAATTATTTGGTTCATTTACGCGCAAACCTCTTACTCTTCTAAACACACTGATGGCTTCATCTACCGCCATATCCATATTGGTAACATTTGAAACTGCAACTGTTATCACTGCACTCATGCTTTTTTCCGAAAATACTTGGTAAGCATTATCAATTGGCACAATTACCATTCTATCGCCACCAAAACCCATGCTTGAGCCTTTTTCTTTTAGCACCCCAATTACCCTGTATTTAGCCGCACCAACTGCAATCAATTCGCCAATTGGCATTTTATATTTAAATAGTTTGTCTTTTACTTCTTTGCCAATAATAGCCACATTTGCAGCCGAGGTAATATCCTGTTTTGAAAAATTTCGGCCATAATCTAAATCGTAAGCGGCTACTTGTAGGTAATTTTCATCGCTTCCTAATACCATGATATTGGGTTCGGTTTTGTAACTATCGTATTTTATGGTTGCTGTCCAGCTCGCATTAATGGAAGTGGAGAAAGTACAAGGAAAACGGAATTGCTCCGCAAATTTTTCTGTTTGTTGTTGGGTGATGTCGGTATATTTTTTTTGTGGCTTGCCGCTTACTCCAAACCTAACCGAGTTACCCCTATTTTTTATATTAAATGTATTGGCACCTATATTATTAAAACTTTTGTTAATACTCAGTTTCATACCATCAATGGCAGTTAAAATACCAACCAAAGCCATTATACCAATTGATATAATTAAAGCTGTAATAACCGCTCTGGTTCTGTTAGCCCCAATAGAGGTAAAAGCTATTTTTATATTTTCGGTTAATGTCATTTGTTTGTACCAAATAGAATTAGCACCAAAAATAGGTTTTCGAAACCAAATAGTTATTTTATTTATATAAAAGGAAAAAGTGATGGACAATAAGCAATTGGAATACAAAATATTTTTTTGTGGTTTTTAGCTTTTGTTGGTTTGGAAATGTTAAATGTCTAAACTAAAATTTTAGATTAAAACGATTGCTAGCAAGGTAAATAAAAGCCCTTTTGATGATTTGGGTATGTAAAAGAATAAAATACATTTGTAAAAAAGTTTTGATAAAGTTTTCCTTATATAAGTTAGCAGTCATACTTTTACATTGGAATTTGGGATAAAATACAATTACAAAAAAATTTAATTTTAAACACTAATTGATTCAATAAATTTAAATTCAACTAAAATTTAAACTTAATAATTATCATAATGGGTAACGACTTTAACATAGATGCAACAAGCCTTACAGGTCATATTCTTTCTTTGTCCTCAAATTTAAATTCAATTACATCAACACATCAATTTACTAATTTTCTTATTCAATCATTTAAGGACGTTCATGAGTTGGAATCATTTTCTGGATTACAATTAGATTATATAAACAATGTGAATCAATTAAAAATTAAAGATTGTACAATGTATGAATTTAGACTAATCCCTGAAGATGAGATAGAGGTTGATATGACATTTAAAACAGTATTTTTAGATACTTCTGATGGTCCTATAGTTGTAACTGAATTAGTTAGTGAGCGAATTACCAATATTGCGCTGCAACTAGTAACCGATTGGGGGTGGTTCAAACAGGTTGAACAGAGTTTATTTAAACATTCCCAATCATCAAATTTCTTTGAGATTTTTTATCATAATGAAGCAGATAATTATTTTGCTGTCCAGTCAAAATCCAATCAATATAAATTGAATAAAAATATTTTCTATCAACTAATGTTTGATTTATTTGATAGAAAAATCAAGTGTTTTAAGGTAATAGAACTTGTCAAAAATAACATTAAAAAAAATAATGCAGAAATATTGGTGGCAAAAGTTGCGGAATATAAACAAGGGAAGTTTTTTTACGATATTGAGGACACAACTCATACATTTATATTACTTTGGAACTCCCAAATATCTAAAAAAATAATGAGGAATCCAGATGATATTATTGGTCTCAATCTAAGATGCTTTGTTAGAAGACACACTAAATTTTTTTCAGATTCAGATAAAGCTACTTTCTATTTAGAAGATGATCTATATACTTTTATTCAAAATTGATATTAATTAATCAATTAAGAAAATATCATATCTACACATCACATAACTTCTCAGAAAGGTGGTTTTTATTATGAAGGCAATTCCCAACTATCCTTAGTCTATGTCAAGCCTTTGCAAAGGAGACTACTAATTTATAATTAGTAGTGATTCCTTATCAGAAACACTACAATAATTTATTATAGACAGAGAATTTCGCTAAATCTATGGATGGTTATTTAGTTATCAATTTTTTTGAAGAACAAACTTACAATAAAGCCAAGATAATCTTGACTAAATAAATAGTAAATTTTAGGAGAAAGTAATTTATAAAGTAATCACGAAATACTTCCTTTTTATCTAAAAATTTATTTAACTTTTGAATACATTTGTTTTTTTATTTATAAAAATATGAAAGTATATGAGGAGTTAATCAATAATTTGAACGAAATTTCGTTGATTGATGATAATTTGTTTCTTGAACAAAAGTTTTCAAATGACGAATTACCTTTATTTGTTCATGCCTTTTCAAATAAGTTATTTACGCCTCCCCAAAAAAAGGAAGTTTTTAGTGAGTCCTACGAAGGTACTACCATTTTTAATGGGGGCTGTATCTTCTATTTCAAAAAATTATACTATTTAAAATTTGTAAGGGAGATTATTAACACTTGGCGTGAGGGGAAGTTTGAGCAAAGCAAAGACGAAAATGAATGGATTAACTTACTCAATTTATTGTTATCCGCCAAAATAAGAAACATAGATGACTTTACGGAATTAGAGGATTACTATGATGATTTGGAAATGTTTTTTGATGTTTAAATGATCAATAATATAATATGGAAGAATTTTTCTTATTTTTTTTGGGGATTGGTTTTTTTGCTCTTATCTACTATATAATCAAGTCTGTGTGGAACTACATAGAAAATTTGCAAAACGCAAAAAAGGCAGGAGAATATAAATCTAAGTTAGAACAATTAAAAAACGACTTAAAAAAATATGATGAAGAGAGTTTAATACAGTTTATTCAAGAGCATAATAGTAGTTTTGAAACCTACTTTAAGTGCATCAAAAGTGAAGGCAATCATCGTTGGAGTAAATATATTTATGATGCTCATAAAGTGTTTATTATAAAATCATTTGACGATGATAGTTTTGAAACAACATACTGCATTGTCAGAAAAACAGATAGGGAAATGGTGCAAACATTAGTTGGAGAAATTTGATTTTTATTTTCATCAACCTTTATTCGGGCCTTTAGAATTGGCAGTGAATTTATTCTCTAATAGCTATCGGAAAAATACATATATTTAAATACTTAGAAAGCTAAGCTAACCCTACAGAAAGTTGAAAAAAATTGCCCAAAGTTACTAGCATATACTATTTGTATTGAAAAGAGATGTAATATAAAATCCCGAGCTACATCACATTTTATATTTGTATTTACAGTTTTATTTTGTGCTTCCCCAAAAGTAAAATCATTATTGGTAAGGATAACTATTTAAGTAATCGAACCGAGGGCACAAGTTTTCTTTAGGTTGTTAAACATGTCATTTAACTAATTACATTTGTGGTTATATTGGTTGGTATTTATTAAAAAAACGATGAAAGCAATACAAAAAGAAACAATCATTTGTCATTCAACCGAATACTTTATTTTTACAGAACCGTTGTACGATTTTCTTAAATTACTTCCAAAAGAACATGTATATCATCCATCGCAAACATCGGATTGGAGGGGTTATTATGCAATTTGGGAAATAAGAAACAAAAAAATATTCCTTGTTGGGTTTACAGGATATATTGAAGAAAACGAGATTAATGGAATTGAATATTTTTTTCCAAACCAAAAGGAAGTATTTGCCAATTGGTATAGTGGAGAAATTGGAATAAGGATGCCAAAAGAAGTACCTACTGAAAGTCCTTCGGAACCTTTTGACTATTTTTTTTTAAAATTTATACGTGGAATTCATATTGGTACAAGACTCTATGAAGAATATAAGGATAATGACTTTAATGAAATTGATAATGATAGTGTCTATGTAGATGCTCCATTTTAAGTGATGTATTAGCCCAACTGTTTGTAATTTTTACCTTAGGCAATGGCAATGGATATGTAGCACTGAAAATAAATTTTTTACTTAAATTGTATTGCATACTTTTGTTAAAAGATTAAAATAATGAGAATTACTTTAGATATTTCCGATGCAAATTCAATTAAAGCAACTCCTTTAATTGAATACCTAAAATCTTTAGATTTTGTTTCTATTATTTCCGAAAATGATTATGTTGTTCCTGATTGGCACCAACAAATAGTAGAAGACAGGCTTGCAAATTCAAATAGTGCAGAACTATTGGATTGGAATGAGGTAAAAGACACCTTCAAGCTTGATAACAATGAATAACTTGATTTATAGTATAAAGCTAGAACCTGAAGCCAAAATAGATATTCAAGATGCTATAGATTATTACAATTTTAAAGAAAAAGGGCTTGGTAAAAAATTTTATCAAACCATTGTAAAGTCATTTGATACATTAAGCCAAAATCCATTTTATCAAATCCGATATAATAATATTCGGTGCTATTATTTAAAACCTTTTCCATATTTAGTACATTACATTGTAAATGAACAAAATGTTCAAATTCTAGGTGTTATTCACACTTCTAAAAACCCAAACAAATGGTATAAAAAGTAATACTAAATCCCGTAAACCAATTTACTGTTTTCGGTTGTAATTTCGGCTACTTGTGCTAAACCCATTTTTTTAAGTTCAGCTAGTTTTTTAGCCACTTCTATTACATAAAAACTTTCATTTCGTTTACCTCTAAATGGAACAGGTGCTAAGTAAGGTGCATCGGTTTCAAGTACAATATGTTTTAAGTCTATATCGGCTATGGCTTCGGCCAAACCTGCATTTTTAAAAGTTACTACCCCTCCTATTCCCAAATAAAAACCCAACTCAACCACTTGCTTAGCCTCGGCTGCTGTGCCACTAAAACAATGGAAAATCCCTCGTAATTTGGGGTGTTTCATTTCGTTTAAAATTTCAATTACATCGGGCGTAGCATTGCGGGCATGAATGTTTATGGGTAAATCTTGCTGAATAGCCCACAAACATTGCTTTTTAAAAGCCATAATTTGTTGTTCTTTAAATTCCAAACTCCAGTAATAATCCAACCCAATTTCGCCCACAGCATAAAACTTGCGTTTTTTAAACCATTTTTGAATTTGAAATAAATGCGCCTCCACATGTTCGTCAACCGAGCAAGGATGAAGCCCCATCATAGGGAAACAGTTATCGGGAAACTGCCAAACCAAATCTAACATGGGCTGAATGCTATGCAAATCAATATTGGGCATAAAAAGGCGTGTTACTCCATTTTTAATTGCTTTTTCTATTAATTGTGTGCTATCGGCTTCAAACTCTTTTGAATATAAATGCGTATGTGTATCGGTAAAAATCATGGTAATTAAGTGACTGCAATATTAGTTCAATTGCTAGTATTAAACCAAAGTAAGTAAAAATAGTAAACACCATTTTTAAAATAAAAGACTTAAAAAGGAAGAAAAGAAAGCAATAGTTTTAAAATAGAAAATTAATTTGTAATGTTGATTTATGGAAGTATTGAAGCGCGAATCTGTCATTCATCAGTTTAACCAAATAGATGAATTAAATATAACTGCACAAAACTTATTGTTAAAAGCCAAAGATGCAGCAAAAAATGCTTACGCCCCCTACTCAAAATTTAATGTGGGTTGTGCGTTATTGCTCGAAAACAATGAAATTATTTTAGGCAATAATCAGGAAAATATTGCTTACCCGAGCGGTTTATGTGCTGAGCGAACTGCTATATTTTATGCAGGTGCTAATTACCCAACTGTACCCATAAAAATGATGGCTGTTACAGCCTTTGCCAATGGTTATGAAGTAAACCAACCTGTTATGCCTTGCGGAGCTTGCCTGCAAAGTATCAGTGAGTTTGAATTGCGTTTTTCAAAACCCATTGAAATTATTTTACAAGGAAATAGTGGACCTATTTATATTGCCGAAGGCATAAAAACCTTTTTACCTTTTCAGTTTTTTATCAAAGAATTAGGTATGTGATTAATTAGTCAGCATTACTCTTTCAATACTGGTAGTGTCGCCTAAATTTGGCGTAGTTTCTTTCATATAAACAAGCGAAAATATTTTGATTGCGGGGTGCTTATTCGTGCAGTTTGTTACATGATTTCTTAAAATATAACTTACATAATAGCTGTTTAACCAAGGCTTTTTACCTAAAACTACATGTTCCGAAAACTTACGCCAACGATCGTTTTTTATGGTACTTAAAATACTTTCAGGTTTATTGTAATTTACTTTTTGGCAATTATTTTTTAAATCAATGGTATCACCATTTACCAATTGAGCCTCATATATAAACCAACCATCGTCCTTAAATACATCAGGTGCAAACATTCCCCAATTTTGGTTAATGCCAATTGGATAGGCAATTGATTTCAATTTTTTAGCTAATCCATACTTAAACTGTGGCATATAACCCGCGTTCCATATAAGTACATAAATTAATAGCGCAACAACCAAAAAATTATTGTTAAAGTTAAATGGTAATAATTGACTGGTTTGATTGTCTTTTATGTTCAATTTATCAAATACTTGTTTTGGAATCAATAAAATCAAGGCCGTTATATTTATTAAATAAAACAATCCAACAAATAAGGTAGATGCAATACCTATTTGAAATAAGAGCAAAACAATTATTCCTACATTTCGCATTTGATTGTTCTTAAAAGGCATAAAAAACAATAAAGGAATTAAAAACTCCATATACAAAACTACATGAGTTAATACATTTAATAATGCTGGAAATTGTAGCAAGTATTTAGCTAATGGCCATTGAATACAATCTAAATTGAAAGCGTAATACAAAGCAGTTCCATCTGCATGCCATTCATTGGATGTTTTCATAAAAGCTGAAACCCAATACACCATTAGTATTTGAAACATAAATACAAGTGCAGCAATGGTATAATCACTTTGGGGTTCTTTGGTTTGAATGGCCCATTTAGCATTTAATGGTAAGAATAATCCAAAAAAGAGCATGCACCTTATCAAATCATCGCCCCCTTGCAATATGTATGGCCCTCGCATAGTTAAGCTGATGTAAAAAAGTAATGCTATAATTTGAAAAAGTTTGGTTCTATAGCCAATTGCAAAACAAAAAACTGCAATTAAATGTATGCCAAAACAAATACTAACAAATAAACTGGAATCGTTTAATTGGTAAATAGGCAGAAACAAATAGCGAGCTAAATGCTGGTTTAAAAGTGATAGTGGAAGTATTCCTTGTTCTGTATAAAATACATTTAAGTCACTTAAACGAATACACAAATCAATCATTAAAACAAACCCAAAAACAATTCTGAACAAGGCAAAAGACCTTAAATCAAACGAATAGGTGTTGTTTAGTTTTTGTTGGATAATTTGTAAGTTGAGGTATTTTTTCAAAACAATAAATATTAACATGCAAGTTTAGTGTTTTTACTCAAAAATAATCAAAGCACTTAGTATGATAAAATATGGACAATTTTAAAACTTATAGCAATAAAATAATGGCACAAAAATTCAAAAACTCATTTACTTTTATACATCAGCACTTCCTAACTTAAACACATTAACACTTAAGCACTTCTCAACTTAAATATCCAACAACTCCTCCGTTAAATATTTCCAAGTAAACTTTTGTTTTTCTACTTCAATATTTGCTGTGAATTCAGCTTCTTTATTTTGTGTGTAATAATCGCTAATGGCTTGTGCTATGGCTTGCTCGTCTCTTTCTACCACATATCCCACTACCTCATGTGGAACCAACTCAGCTAAACCGCCTACATTGGTAACCAACATTGGTTTATTGTAATAATATGCTATTTGTGTAACTCCACTTTGGGTGGCAGTAATATAAGTTTGCACCACTAAGTCGGCAGCCGAAAAATAAACGCCTACTTCATTATTTGGAATAAAATCGGTGCGAAGAATAACGCTATCTGTTAGTCTTAAATTTTTTATTTGTTCCAAATAAGGCTCACTGTTTTCGTAAAATTCGCCTGCTACAATTAACTTTAAATTGGGATTACTTTGTTGCAATAAAGCAAAACTGTTTAACAATAAAGTTAGGCCTTTGTATTTGCGTATAAACCCAAAAAATAAAAGGTAATTGCAGCTTTCATCTAATCCTAGTTTGCGTTTTGCTTCTTGTTTATCAAGCAATGGCCCAAACATATCGTACATTGGGTGTGGCACATATTTTTTAGGTTTACCTGTGGTAAATAAATCAATATGCGCATAAACTTCGCGACTCATGGCCAAAAAACCACGATTACTATCAATAAAATATTGAGTAAATGCAGTATCAAAAAACTGTTGCTCGTGAGGAATAATATTATCAGCAATGGTAATAATTTTGGTTTTACCATTGGCTCTAATTAACCTTGCTATGGTACCAAAAGCAGGCGCCATAAAACTCATCCAATACCTAAAAATTACTAAGTCGTATTGTTTTTTATTTAATTTATAGCCAACTGAAAGCCAATTAATCGGGTTAATTGAATTGATAATGGAGTGAATTACAATATCAGTTGGTTGCGGGTCATCGCTCATTTGCGTTTTCCCCGGAAACAAAAACTGCGGATATTGCAACGAAAAACTAGCTATTTCA
The DNA here is from genome assembly GCA_044239605.1 of Bacteroidia bacterium. GTDB lineage: Bacteria > Bacteroidota > Bacteroidia > UKL13-3 > UKL13-3 > JAAFJM01. The sequence goes on from JBIIBC010000015.1 coordinate 34,826, forward strand.
CATTCATGTCCTTGTGAATTAAACTCACGACACAAACGCTCGTTATAAGTAGCCAACCCACCGCGCAAAGGCCAAGCTGGACCAATAATTAAAATTTTTTTCTTAGTCATTATAACCCAAATATTTGGTTATACCATAATGGTTTCTATCGCTTGAGTTACGGCTAATTAACTCGCCAATAAAACCTGCTAAAAATAATTGCATGCCAATGATAATGGAAACCAATGCAATATAAAACATAGGTTGTTCTGTAATGCCGCGGTTTAAAGTCCAGTTATGAGACATAAACCAAAGCTTTTGAGCACCAATATATGCTGCACCAAAAAAACCAAATAAAAAAAACAAAGTTCCTAATACACCAAAAAAGTGCATGGGTTTTTTACCAAATTTAGAAACAAAGAAAATGGTCAATAAATCTAAAAAGCCATTGATAAAACGGTCGAAACCAAACTTGGTAGTTCCGTATTTACGTGCTCTGTGTTCAACTTCTTTTTCGGCTATTTTAGTAAAACCATTCCATTTAGCTAAAACAGGAATATAGCGATGCATTTCGTTATAAACCTCAATGGCTTTTACCACATCTACCTTATACGATTTTAAACCACAGTTAAAGTCGTTTAGTTGAATGCCACTCATTTTGCGAGTAGCCCAATTAAATATTTTAGTAGGAATGGTTTTGGTAATGGGATCGTAGCGTTTCTTTTTCCAACCGCTTACCAAATCGTAACCATCGTCAACTATCATACTATAAAGTGATGGAATTTCATCCGGACTATCTTGCATGTCGGCATCCATAGTTATTACCACATTGCCCTGCACTTTATGGAAAGCCACATTTAATGCAGCCGATTTTCCATAATTGCGTCTAAACTTAATGGCTTTAATTAATGGATTTTTTGCTGATAATTGTTCAACTACAGCCCAACTATTGTCGGTGCTGCCGTCATCAACCATTATCACCTCGTAAGTGAAATTATTTTCATTCATTACTCGTTCTATCCAAGCCAATAATTCTGGCAAAGATTCGTCTTCATTATAAAATGGTATTACAACCGATATTTGAATTTCTTTCACTTAAAATATTTTTATTGGTTAATTAATTGAATATGCTAATGTTTATCTGTCTAATTGATTGTAAGCGTCTTCAGGGTCTTGTTTTTGAACAAAAATTGATAGTATTAATCCAACTATCAGCGTATAAACATTTACAGATAATAAAATACCATATACTTTTGAAATAGGCGAATTTTTTTCTTTTATAGAATTAATCATTTCCATTTTTTTATCTTCATCGAAATAATCATTTTCTAAAAACGCTTTTTTTACCAATTCAAACTCTTTTACCAATTCTTCAGGATTTATAAAGCTGTAAAACACATATTTCCAAAGAGCTAATATTATAGATGAAACCACACCAACTGCTAAACAAGTTTTTAGTACTTCCAAATATTTACTATAACCACCAAAATCATTATCTCTTCTTTGTTTCATTGCAAAATAGATTATTGAAATAGAGGTTAACAACGATACCAATAAATCAATCATTGGATAATCGCCACGATAAACGCCTGCAATAAAAAACATCAAGTCAATTACTACCACTGCAAAGGCATAAATTAGCCCAAACTTTAAGGCATATTGCCAAAGTGATTTAAAATTTTCTTCGTTGGTCATAGAATTCTAAAAGTATTATTTAGTATTTGCAAAGGCTAATAACGAAGCCAATACGCTAATTTCAAAAGTGTTGTACTGAGGTTTGAATTGGTTAACCATATTTACAGAATAAGGTGTTTGGAAGAACATAACCATAGGTATTAACATATCTTTTATTGGCGATTCTTCATTTAAAGTTTTCTTTAAAGCAGTTAAATCGTCAAAGTCAGCTTCTTCCAAATCGTTTTCAATTAATGGTTCATAAATTTTAAACTCATCCTGAAACTCATCCATATCAGTTAGTAAAAACTCATTTAAGAAATCACCTATCGAAATTTCAGCATCAGCATCGTTAGCTTCATTAATGTAAAGGTATACATTCAATAACTCAGTTCCACGTTCTACAGTTTGCTCCTCAATATCCATCCACTCTTCCGAGTCAAAATATTCTTCACTATGTGCAAATGCCGATAAGAAATGAACCAACATTAAATCAAAAACTACTTCTTCTATTTCGCCATAACCATTTTTAGGTACTAAAGCATCTAGGGCTTTTAGTTTATCCTCAAAACTATTTAACTCCACAAAAATCTGACCGCATTCTTCAGTTATGTTTTTTAAATTTTTACCTTCTGCATATGTTTCAAGCAGTGCTTTTAAAGAGCTTAAAACCACTCTTGATTGATTTTCTATTATCATTTTATTAAAATGTTTGTAAATTATTTTTAAAATAAGTGGCAATCACCTTGCCGCGTAACTCTTTGTTGTACATCATGCTATTTCTAGATTTAGATGCATTCGTTTTTTCGTTCAAGGTCCAAGTTTTATTGGTATCAAACAAAATAAAATCTGCAATTTGACCTTTTTCTAGTAAAGGCATTTTTTGGTTCAAATGCAAACGAGGATTAACACATAGTTTTTCAACTAACAAACTAGTGTCAAATGTTTTAGGTGCATTAGCGATGAGCATACTCAGAGCAGTTTGTAGCATAATCATACCTTCATCAGCGTATTCAAATTCTACATCTTTTAATTCTACATTTTGCGGATTATGGTCAGTTACAATTGCATCAATTGTTCCATCCATCAAACCATTCCAAAGTGCTTTTTTATCTTCTTTGCTACGCAATGGTGGATTTAATTTCAAATTAGAATTGTATTCGATTAAATCATTATCTGTAAAACATAAGTTTGCTATGGCTACATCACATGTTACGGGTAATCCTTTTTTCTTGGCTCGTTGTATAATTTCAACTGCGCCCTTGCTTGATATATGTGAAAAATGTATAGGTGCATCAGCATATTTTGCTAATTCTATATCACGTTTTACTGCTAATTCTTCCGCTAATGCTGGCATTCCTTTTAAACCCAAAAGCACACTGATATTTCCTTCATGCATTCTGCCACCTGAATTTAAATTAATATCCTCGGCATGCACCGCTATTTTAGCCCCAAAAGTTTTGGTATATTGCAAAGCACGTAACATTAAGCTGCTATTTTTTATGGCATGGTTTGCATCGGTAAAACCAATGGCACCAGCCAAGTGCATATCATACATTTCACTCAATTCTTTACCTTCCATTTTTTGACTTAAAGTTCCGTATGGCAATAAATTTATTGGTAAATTTTTAGCGTTATTAATAATGTACTCAACAGCACTTTTAGAATTTATGGTTGGATTACTATCAGGCAAAACACATACATTTGAAAAACCACCTGCTTGTGCTGCATTAGCTAAAGTAGCTAAAGTTTCTTTGTGTTCGTTACCAGGATCGCTGCTATGCGATCGTAAACAAACTAATGATGGAAGCAAAACTGCTTTTTGAGCATCAATAACTTTAGCGGTTTTTTTTATATCTACAAAAGTTTTTTTGCTACTTAAAACAATTGTATCAATTTGGTTATCAACTATCAGCACATCGCAAACTTTATTAAAAAAAGGACTTGCGGGAAAACAAATAGTGGCATTAAGAATTAGTATTTCCATAAAAAAGAAAGCGTGGCGAATGTAGTCATTTGAATTGGGAATTCAAATTTTTACCAAAATTGAAAAATCAGTCTGAATTTAACATCCAAAGACAAATAAAATCAACTCCACTTTGTAAATCCATGTAAACTAAAATATGATTTTGAATTTAGGCTTCAACCAATTTTTTTATCAAAGCTATTTGACCCAAATGGTAATAGGTGTGTTCTATAATTCCATGAATGTTTCGGTAATAAATGCCATATTTTTCGTCAGCTATATTTTGCCAAAGTTTTTCTTTAGACAATTGCTCAATTAACAAAACAAACTCATCAGCTTGACTCAAAGCCTTATTTACTAGCGCTTGCCAATCTTCTTCAGATTCAATTATTGGTGTATTGAAACTAAATTTATCGTGGGCATTTAGCGCTTCGCCATGCAATACTTTTATTACTGCATCTACATAATAATTGGTATGAAAAACCAATGTTGCTATGCTATTAAAACCATGCACTTGCTTTGTAGCTTGTTGCCAAGTAATACAGGCTAATGTATCTTTTAAGTTGGCTCCTGTCCAATTGCCTCCAAAGTGTAATTCTTTAAAATGTTTGGCTATTTGTTTTGATAAATTCATGATGGTAAATAAAATTACTTTTACTAAAAACAATTCAAATAATTAAAAATTCGGTTTAATTACACATTTCTTTTAAAACATTAGTCAAACCCATATTGGCCTTTTGCATTCCAACTAATTCGTACTCTTTGATAATGGTCATGTTTGGGGTTTGGGTTAATTGCTTTGCAAAAGTAAGTATTTACTGCTATTCAAAATAAATTCCTTTATTTGTATATGCTATATTATTTTATTCAAGCTTTGCTAAAAGGAACGGTAAAAGTGTTTTTTAAAAACATTCAGTTTCATAATAAAAAAGCCATTCCTGCTAATGGACCGCTTATTATTTTGGCTAATCACCCAAGTACTTTTATGGACCCAATAGTTATAGCTAGTTTGGTAAACCGCAAAGTATATTTTTTAGGTAAAGGCGAGTTGTTTAAAGGCTTTTTGGCTAAATTTATTTTAAATAGTTTGCATGTTATTCCTGTTTACCGTGCGCAAGACGACCCAACTAAACTGAATAAAAATACCGATACTTTTAGAAAATGTTATGAGCATTTGGAACAAGGACATGCCATTATTATTTTTCCCGAAGGAGTAAGTGTAACTGAACGAAAACTCAAACCAATAAAGGGCGGAGCGGCCCACATAGCCTTAGGTGCTGAAGGAAAAAACAATTTTACTTTAGGAGTAAAAATAGTAAACATAGGTTTGAATTACGAAAACCAACATCGCTTTAACCAAGACTTATTTATAAATACAGCTGATGCCATTGAAATAAAAGATTACCAAACCACTTACGAAACCGATAAGCTAAAAGCTATTAAAACCTTAACTGACAATATCAAAAATCAATTAGAAAGTTTGGTTATATCTATAAAAGATAGGCAAGCCGATGAGTTTGTAAAAAACATTGAACAGCTTTATTTAAGTCAATTGGTTACTGAAAGCGAAGCCAACACTACAGAAGCCGAAAAGGAATTTTTGTTTACCAAAAACATAGCCAAAACAGTAAATTATTATGCTGAAACAAATCCTGAAGTATATAATAACATGCGGATTAGGGTGCGTAATTATTTACAAAACATCAACCAACTTCAGCTTAACGATGATGCCATTAAAAACAAACAAAACACCAGTATTTTAGGGGCTTTGGTTAAATTAATGATTGGCTTTCCTGTTTATATTTATGGGTTAATAAACAATGTTTTGGCTTATGAAATTCCATCGTGGTTAGCTACCAAAATAGTTAAAAGCAAAGATTACAAAGGCGCCATTGGTATGGTATTGGGTATGTTTAGTTTTATAATATTTTATAACTTTCAAATTTCATTTTTTTATCAATTTACCCAACATCAACTTTACACTTTGCAATATGGCTTAAGCCTGCCATTTACTGGCTTTTTTGCCTATTACTATTGGCAATATTTTATAAAAATAAAAGGCAATTGGCAGTATTTAAAATTAGCCAAAAACAAAAGTAAATTAATTGAAAATTTACAGCGTGAACGAGAAACAATTATGCTTGAATTTGAAAAAGCCAAAGCAGTTTTCTTTGAGCAATTTCCTGACTAATTTCTTCCAAATGTAAGCTAGCTTACAAAACCAAATGGTTTTAAAATGCGTTAGTATGAATAAGGTGAATATTTGCATACCTAAATATGACTACCAAAATGAAAACTTTAAAAACAATTTTTTACTTACAAACTTTATTAATTTTGAGCATAACCAGTTGCGCGCAAAACAATAATAAACAAACTAACAAAACTCCCAATAAAATGACGATAGAAAATAACGACACCCTTTCAAATGCTGTGTTTGGCGCAGGTTGTTTTTGGTGTGTAGAAGCTGTTTTCCAGCAAGTTGATGGCATTGTTAAAATAGAAAGTGGCTATAGCAATGGTGATGTAAAAAATCCAACTTACCGTGAGGTATGTTATGGTAAAACTGGCCATGCCGAAGTATGCAAAATTTGGTTCGATTCTACCAAAGTAAGTTATGCTACTTTATTATCTATATTTTGGCAAACCCACGACCCAACTACTTTAAACCAACAAGGAAACGATATAGGCACACAATACCGTTCGGCTGTATTTTATAACTCAGATTACCAAAAAGAATTAGCCGAAAAATATAAAAACGAATTAGACCATTCAGGTGCATTTAGCAAACCAATAGTTACTGAAATAGCAGCTTTAGATAATTATTATACAGCCGAAGACTACCATCAAAACTACTACAACCAAAACACACAACAACCTTACTGCCAGTTTGTAATAGCTCCTAAATTGGAGAAATTTAAAAAAGTATTTGGTGATAAGTTTAGCAAAAAGTAGGGTATTATTAAATTAGTTATGTTGTTGGTTAAAAGCATGTTTGGTTGTGATATACATAAATCATTCAAAAATTTACGTTTATAAACTTATAATTGCTGGAATTTACGGCCGAATTACTATGTAAGATGATTTGTTGTCTTTAAGGCAGGAAAGGCGTCAGACACGTTGTAAAATCGTAAAATTCAAAAATAAGCCCATGAAAATAGACGTTCACGCACATATTTTACCTGAATTTATGCCAAACCTTAAAGAAAAATATGGTTATGGCGATGAGTTTATTTATTTAGATCATTTTCAACCAGGTAGAGCTAATATGATGAAAGCCGATGGTACTTTTTTTAGAACCATTGACGATTTGTGTTGGGACCCAAAACGCATTATTGCCCATATGGACGAACATGGCGTTGATATCATGGCACTTTCGCCTATTCCAGTTTTGTTTTATTATTGGGCCAAACCCGAACATACTCACGATTGGGCCAAATATTACAATAATTATTTAGCCAAGATTCAAGATGAAAATCCAACACGCTTATTGGGCTTAGCAACTTTGCCAATGCAAAACGTTGAATTAGCGATTGAGGAAATGTTGCGTTGTAAATACGAGTTAGGTTTAGCTGGAGTTGAAATTGGAACTCATATAGAACATAGAAATTTGGATGACGAGTATTATCATCCGTTTTTTGCTGCTGCTGAAAAAGCGGATATGCCCATTTTTGTGCATCCGTGGGATATGATGGGGCAAGATAGAATGCCTAAATATTTTTTACCTTGGTTAATTGGCATGCCAGCCGAAACAAGTTTGGCTATTTGTAGCTTAATTTTTGGTGGCATTTTCGATAAGTTTCCGAAAGTGCGTATTTTATTTGCTCATGGTGGTGGTTGTTTTCCTCAAACCATTGGCCGCATAAGCCATGCCTATCATGCTCGTCCCGATTTATGTAATATAAACAAAGTGGCCGACCCACGAAACTATATTGATAAGTTTTACATTGATAGCTTAGTGCACGATGATGAAACATTTAAATTTTTAGTAAATATGTTTGGCGCCAATAAAATAGCATTAGGAAGTGATTTTCCTTTTCCACTTGGCGATTTAGAACATGGTAAATTTATTGAAAACATGAAAGAATTAACCCAAGAACAAAAAGAACAGGTTTTATACAAAACTGCCAAAGAGTGGTTAGGTTTAAAAGATTAACAAATAAAGCTCATTGTTAACTTTTGGTTACTTATTACTAAAAACACACATTTGGGAATGGTTATGGCACATAATTTGACAAAAAACTATTTAATTTACAAACAAAAAGAATATATGAAACGACTGGTTTTATTGGCAAACATTTTAATTGGAGGTTTTGCCTTAAATGCACAAACTTTAAACGATGGTTTAAAGGCACTTGATTTTGAGAAATTTGAACAAGCTAGAAATATTTTTAAATCAATTATCCAAAAAGAACCTGCCAATGGCGAGGCTTACTACTATTTAGGCCAAGCTTACAATAGTTTATTCAAACCAGATTCTGCATTAATTTCATATAATTCAGGTATGGCAATTGCACCCAAAACTCCGCAACTATACGCTGGATTAGGAGAGTTATTATTAGAAGATAATAAAACTGCAGAGGCGCAAGCTCAGTTTGACAAAGCAATTGCTTTGTGTAAAAACAAAAAAGATGAATTTGTAAACGCCAAAGGTTTAGTGGCTATTGGTAGCGGTATGTTAGCAGGCGAAAATAAGCTATTGGCACAAGCTTCAGCTTTGATGGAAGAAGCTTATAATATTTCGAAAGAAGATTATGATGTACTAACTACTGCGGGCGATGTTTATTTAGAAATGGCTGATGGAAGTAAAGCAGCTACTTTTTACAATCGCGCAACTGTATTAGATCCTAATAGACCAAAAGCATTTGCTAAAATAGCATTAATTTGGATTAGAGTAAAAAATTTACAAGTGGCAAAAGAAGCTTTAGACACTGCCTTTGCTAAAGACGCTAACTATGCAACCGCGTTTAAAAACCAAGCTGAATTTTATTCAGTACAACGTAAATTTGCCTTGGCAAAAGAATCATATAAAAACTACTTGAAAAACTCTGAGGTAAGTTCGGCTAACCAATTGCGTTTTGCTTTAATTTTATTTAAAGCTAAAGAATATGCTGAGGCATTAACTAATGTGGAAGAAGCTAAAGCAAATGATAAAACCAATAATATTTATATCAATCGTTTATATGCTTATTCATGCTACGAAGCAGGAAATTTAAAAAACGATGCCCCTACTTTTCAAAAAGGTTTGACAGCAATGGAAACCTTAATGGGTAAAGTAGCAGTTGAAAAATTAACTGCAGGTGACTTTGAGTATTTAGGTAAATTACAATCTAAAACTGGTAAAGATAGTTTGGCAATGATTAACTTAAACAAAGCCTTGAGTCTAGATGCTAATAAAACTGATGTAAAAGTTGAAATTGCTAAAATTTATAACAAGCAAAAAAAATATACGGAAGCTGCTTTAACCTATGAAGAATACTTAAGTACTGCCAAAAAAATTACCTTAATTGATAATTTTAATATTGGCAAGTATTACAATAATGCAAAAATGTATGGTAAAGCTGATTCGGCATTTGCTAAAATAAATGTGGCTAAACCTGATTTTGCTGATGCTTGGTACCAAAGGGCTAATGTGAATGCTTCAATGGATTCATTAATAAAAACTACTGTAGCAAAAGAATTATTTGAAAAATACATTGAAGTAGTTACAGCCGATACAGCTGCATTTAATAAACAAAAAGCAAGTTTATCAAAAAATGTAGCTTCATCGTACGATTATTTAGGCTATTATTTCTTACAAAAAGATATGAAAAACGAATGTAAAGCAATGTATAGAAAAGCTTTAGAGTACGACCCAAGTAACAAAAATGCCATTGAAGTATTAAAGAACTTAAAGTAAATTTTGTAACAAAAAAGCCCTACTAAAAATAATTTAGTAGGGCTTTTTTTATCTTTTAAACTGTAGCGTGCGATATTCTTTCAAGTGCACCCTTATTTAATATTTTTATTCGTTTACCTTCAAAGTCTATGTATTTATCTGTTTTAAACTCTGAGAGTAATCTAATTAATGTTTCTGTTGCGGTCCCTACAATATTAGCCAAATCTTCGCGTGGTAAACTAATAGGAATTACAGGCTCTTCTTCTACCGATTTATGAGCAAATGTTTGATGTAAATATAAAATAGTTTCAGCTACTCTTTCTCTTACACTTTTTTGTGCTAGGCTTTGCACTTTTTCATTGTTTAAACCCATGTCATGGCAAAGTGCTTTAAACATTTGTTTATTAATTTCCGCATTGCTTTGCAATAAATCAAGAAATACTTGGCGAGGTATAAAGCAAGCCGTTACATCTTCTATACACGTGGCAGTGGCAGTTAATGGCTCTTCAGCTATAACAGCTCTATAACCTAGAAACTCTCCTTCTTTAGCAAATCTTAAAATTTGCTCTTTACCAAAATTATTGCTTCGGGTTAGTTTAACTATACCTTTTGTGATGCAGTATATTCCTAGTGGCAAATTGTCTTCGTAAAAAATAGATTGGCCTTTTTTGTAATAACCACATGATTTTGCATTAGAAACTATGGTAGTTTCTTCATCGGTACAGTATTTCATAAACGAAATGGCTTTTGAGTCGCACATTTCGCATTCAAGTTTTACTTTTTGCATAGTAAAAATATTGGGTTAAACGATGTGTCAAATATATAATCCTATCTGTTAACCAAAAAATTAAAAAGTGAATTATTTTCAGAATTTATGTTTTTTGTTAACTTATTGTTATTTATACAACAATCAAAGTAAGGTAAAATGTTTTGTAATTCAGCTATCAAATTATTTTTCCCCCATATAACTGCCTCAAAATAATGTTCAAAACTTTCTTTGCTATATTTTTCAAGCAAGAATTTATAGTCGTTTTCTGTATATCCTTTATTTTGTTTATAAAACAAATGGTATAAATCGTGCATTACATTATCCAAACTGTATTGGCCATTCGAGTTTTTTATAATGATTAAATCTGCAAGCATAGCAGCGAGCATTCCTTCTACATATATGCTTGTTTTTCTTGCAGGTACACCTATTACATAACCATCTAACCATGTATCGAAGCTAGACTCTGCCACAGAGTAATTTTTATTACCTTCATTAATTATATGACGCGCAAAATCACCATTCCAACTATCTGCATATTGTTCCCAATTCCAAACTCCGCCTCTAAGCAGCATTAAATCACCATAATAGGTAGTTACTCCTTCATAAACATAACCAAGATGGCTGTAGTTTTCTTTAGTAAAATCATAAGGCCACATACTTTCAGGTCGAATTCGCTTAATATTCCATAAATGAAATAATTCGTGGCTGCTGATTGCTAAAAGATCGTTATAAAAATCATCGCGAAGCATTTCGTTACTCATTCCCATTGCAATTACTGTGCTGTCGGCATGTTCTACACCATGCCTAAAAGGTGTGGGTAAAATTTGATATAAAAAATGGTAATCAGTACAAGGTAACTCTTTAAAAATAGCTATTTGCGCTTTGGTATAAGCTATGGTATCTAATTGTAGTTGCTCTAAATCCATTTCGTGTTTACCTTGAAACCAAAAATGAATTTTTGTATTTTCAACCGTAAACTCGTGGTGTTGCAAACTTGCACTTGCTATAAAAGGACTATCTGCCAATTGGTCAAAATTTTCAGCTTTCAGTATGTTATGATTATGAGGTAACTGGCAAGCTATTTTATATTCTGAAGGAATAATTAATTTTACCTCAAAAGGCTCATTTATTTTACCAACTTGATACATAAAACAATGAACTGGGTTTACGTATAATTGCTCCTCATTTATAAAACAAGCCCCTGCATCAAGTTGATTAGCATAGTATTCGTAATAGATTGTAATATTTTTATTGTTGTCAATATTAAATATTTTCCAACTGTCTTTGGTTTGTTTTCTAACCTTTAGTTCTGTTCCATTTTGAGCAGTAGCTTTAAAACACCTGATATTTTTTGCGAAGTTAGCAAGTTCGTACCTACCGGGCCTCCAAGCGGGTAATTGTAATACAATTTCTGCTTCGTTTAAATTAATTTCGGCTTCAATTTCAATAAAATTTTCTAAAGCCTTGTTTATTGATACTTCGTATTTCATATTTGTTGCAAAATATGAACATAGCCGTTATAACCGCAATTTTTTCTGTAATTATGTTATTAATTTTTACAGCACTCTCCCTTATAAAAACTCAAAATATGGTGCTACAGCTTGTTTTTGTTGTAGTTGCATCATTTAATATAGGGGTTATATCCTGTATTATTTTAGTGAATTACGAAAATAAATCGGCCTTAATTTGGCCAGGTTTGTTTGTAATTATGTTAGTAAATAAGGTAACTGAAATTAGTAAAAACCTTCGTTCGTGATTTTTTAGTACATTTACCCCCAAAATAAGTCTTGTGAAAAAATATATTTTAATACTTTTAAGTTTTTTAACTTTAAATGGCATTGCTCAAGGAAGTAAAGATGCGAGTTTATTAATTGATAAAATTAGTAAACGATACAAAAAATTTAAGTCGATAAAAGCGGACTTTACGTATAGTATTGAAAGTAAAGCAGAGAAAATTAACGAAAAACAAAAGGGTAATATTGTAATTAAAGGCAACAAGTTTAGGTTGGATATAGCAGGGCAAACTATAATATGCGATAATAAAACTCAATGGACTTACAGTAAAGAAATTAACGAAGTAAACATTCAACATTATAAACCAAAAGAAGGAATAATGAAATTGGATGATATTTTCACCATGTATAACAAAGGTTTTGTAAGTAAAATAGGCGAAACTATAAGAGAATTGGGAAGAGAATTAACAATAATAGAACTTGCACCGAAGGACAAAAAGAAAAATTACTTCAAAATAAAACTTTATGTTGAAAAAAATAATCAACAAATAATTAAAACAATTATTTTTGATAAAAATGGCAGTGTTCATACTTATAACATTACAAACCAAATTCCTAATATTAAATTTGAAGATGGTTACTTTACATTTATTTCCAAAAAATACCCTAATGTAGAAATTAACGACATGAGGTAATTAGTAATGAAAAAAGCGCTAAAAATATTAATAATCATGCTGATGCTTACTTTTGTAAGTGGTATTGTTTGGTTTATTTACAATCCAGATAAATATAGTCAAACTGTAGTAGAGAATATTGTGGATGAAAATTTTAAAGTTTATCCAAATCACTACACTTCGCCCGATAAGTTTACTGATACTTTAAGTTTAGCACTTTCTGCAATGAAATTTTACACATTAGGTAACTATAGATTGGCTGTTGAAACTTTTCAAAGATATGAACCGCTTCCTGAATATGATGGATACTACAATTTATACTTAGGTATTTGTTATTTCAAAATAGGTTATACAAATGTGGCCATTAGACATTTTGACGAGTCGGCAGAATCATTTACTATGTTTAATGATAAGGTGGTTGCAAAATGGTACTTATCCTTAGCAATGCTCAAGGCAGACAGAATTAAAGATGCCAAACAAATTTTAAAACAATTAGTAGAGCAAAATACTACTTACAAAAAGAAAGCTCAAGATATTTTAAAAGAGTTATAGTTTAATTTTCAACTAAATTAAGTTTACTATGCTTTTTACTGTATAAAAAATAAATAAACAAGCCTATAACTAACCAGCACCCAAAAGCAATCCAATTGCTTTTACCTAATTGCGTCATAAGGTAAAAATTTGTAATCATACCTAATACAGGTAACAATGAAAACCGATGTATAAAAGTTAGAACAGAAATGATAGCGAACAATGCCCAAAAACTATAGGCAGGAAAATTTGCTGACCAATCTAAACTTTGGAATATTCTATTCTCATCAAAAACTGTAAATAAGAAAAAACAAACTAAAAAAAGTAAGGGCATAATTAATCTTCCACTTATATATGGAACTCTAAACCCTTTATGATCCATGTTTTTGTGGCTTTCCATTTGAATTACACCTGCATTTACCAAAACAAAAGCAAATAAAGTACCAATACTACTCAAATCGGTTACTTCTTTCAAGTTTAAAAACAATGTAGGGATTGCAACCAAACCACCTGTAATTAATGTAGAAAAATAAGGTGTTTTGAACTTTGGATGAATATTACTAAATTTTTTAGGTAATAACCCATCTCTGCTCATACTCATCCAAATTCTAGGCTGTCCATTCTGAAAAACCAACAATACCGAAGCCATCGCTATTACAGCACTTACAGCCACAATTCCGCTCATCCAACCTACGTTTAATTTTTGAAAAACAAATGCTAATGGATCGCCAACTGCAAGTTCCTTGTAACTAATCATACCTGTTAACGTGAGTGAAATTAAAATGTATAAAACAGTACAGATAATTAATGAAGCGATCATCGATTTAGGTAAATCGCGTTCAGGATTTTTACACTCTTCAGCGGTTGTTGCTAATGCATCAAAGCCGATATATGCAAAAAAAACTGAAGAAACACCTTGCAAAACGCCTTGTATTTTATTAGGCATAAATGGACTCCAATTTTCGGGATTAACATAAAACGCACCTACAATAATTACTAAAACTATTACCAATAACTTAATAGTAACAAATATATTGCTTGCTTTTTTTGTTTCATGCACACCTCTGTATATTAAAGCTGTAATTGCTAGAACTACTGCTACTGCTGGTAAATCAAAAATAAGTTTAAGACCTCCAACTGAAGGTGCAGTATTCCAAGCACTATATTGCTCACTTAAAGCAAAGGTTAGACTTTCGTTTTTACCTAACAGCAAATTAGCTTGCTCAAACCCAACTTTAGCCGTTAAATAATCCATTGTTAAATAATCAGGAATATGAATATTTAAACCGTTTAATAAACCTGTAAAATAATCACTCCAACTTATTGCAACCACAATATTACCAATACCATATTCTAAAATTAAGGCCCAACCTATAATCCAAGCTATAATTTCGCCAAAGGAAGCATAAGCATAAGTGTACGCACTACCACTTATAGGTATTGAAGAAGCAAATTCAGCATAGCTCATTGCCGAAAAGCCACAAGCAATTGCAGTAAAAATAAATAGTAAAATTACCGCTGGCCCGCCCATAAAACTTGCATTACCAATAGTACTGAAAATTCCTGCTCCAATAATAGCAGCAATTCCCATTGCTGTTAAATCGCGTAATGAAAGTGTTTTGTTTAATAAATGGCTTCCATGTTCAGCCTTATTGGCTTCAATAAGTATTTGTGTTACATTCTTTTTACGAAAAAGCTGTTTCATTATTTATTAAATTTTAGTAAAGTACGCTATGCAATTATACAATTATCTCTTAAATTGTAACTATTCAATTAGGTTGGAATCGAATAATAATTTGGAATATGATTGGGTTTTGTTAAAAATAAAAATTTTGCTGTTGTATATATTTTACGTTAATTCGTAGAATAAGATGAGCGCTGAACAAACTTTTCGCCAAGCTGTAAAAAAATCGTTGAAAAACAGTGAACTGCAAAACCGCACTATAAATGCAGCAGGTAAGCATCAGTTTGCTATGGCTGAGGCTGTAAAACAGTTTTCAGACCTTGAGTTGGCGCGTAACAGGGCTAAATATATTAAATGGCGTGTAAACGAAAATTTAGATAAATACCTAATAGATTTTGAGGCAAACCTTATGCGAAAAGGTGGAAAGGTAATTTGGGCAGATACAGCTCAAACGGCCTTGACAGAAATTGACCAAATTATCAAAAAAAACCAAGCTAAGTATATTGTCAAATCAAAATCAACAATTTGCAATGAAATTGGATTAAATGAATTTTTACGTTCCAAATCATATGATTTAACTGAAACCGATTTAGGCGATTTTATTGTTGATGGATTTAATGAAAAACCCTTTCATAGCATATTACCAGCAGCTCATAAAACAAAACAAGAAATTAACGATTTACTCAATCAAAAAATTAGTGCCTCACTCGACATTGAACTAAATGAGTTAACAAGAGATGTGAGAGAGTATATGCGAGACAAGTTCTACAAAGCAGATATTGGTATTACAGGTGCTAATTTCTTAATTGCAGAAAATGGCATGGTATGCATTTCGGAAAACGAAGGAAATGTAAGGCTTGCAAGTACTTTTGTTAAAACGCATATAGTTGTTGCCGGCATTGATAAAATGCTTCCTACCCTACAAGATGTTGATTTGTTTTTTTCATTACTTAGTAGTTATGGAAATGGACAAAAACTTATGACATACAACACCATAGTTGGCCCTAAAGGTATTGATGAGCAAGATAGTCCAACTGAATTTATAGTTATCTTGGTTGATAATGGGAGAAGTAATGTACTATCTACACATGATCAACGCGAGGCACTTTCTTGTATCAAATGTGGTGCTTGTCATTTTGTATGTCCTGTTTTTACTCAAATTGGTGGTCATAGTTATGAAAGTAATTATACAGGTCCAATTGGTTCAATTATTGAACCATTATCCCATGGTTTAAAAGAGTATAATCATCTCAGTAATGCAAGCACATCTTGTGGTAAATGCAACGATGTTTGTCCTGTAAAAATTGACATAAGCAACCATATTATTAGAAATAGACGAGATACCATTAATTTAGGAAAAGAATCTACTGGTGAAAAACTTGCTTGGTATACTTGGACCAAGGCTATGTTAAGTCGTAAAAATTTAAACCGCTCATCAAGTATTAAAAATTTCACATTTAAACAACTTTATAAAGCTGATTGGGGTGTTGAACGCGAATTCCCAAAAATTGAAGAAAAATCATTCAATCAATTATGGCGCGAAAAGTTTGGAGGCGTTTAAATTGTAATAAAAATTTATAATTCTAATTACACTTTGAAATATAATAATTGATTGTAAATAAAGTCAATAAATTTACTGGTCTAACAAACTAAAAATATACATGACTGCGATTAAAAAATTATGAAAATAATTTTTTACATTGCCAATAAATCTTCACAAAAGTCATGTTGAGTTCAGTAATTAATCAGGAGCAAGAAAACGAGCAAATTGTTAAAGCATATAGGCATTTATTAAGGTCGTGTAAAGTTGCATTAAGCAAACAAGACAGAGCGAATATCAGAGATGCATTTAACATTAGCTTAGAGGCGCATAAAAGTATGAGGCGCAAAAGTGGTGAGCCTTATATACTTCACCCAATTGCAGTAGCTCAAATTTGTGCTGAAGAAATTGGATTAGGTACTACTTCTATTATTTGTGCTTTGCTCCACGACACAGTAGAAGATACTGACATTACTCTTGAATTGTTGGATATGAAATTTGGTCCAAAAGTATCACAAATTATTGATGGACTAACTAAAATATCTGGGGTTTTCGACCAACAAGACAAGTCGATGCAGGCCGAAAATTTCAAAAAAATGCTTCTTACTTTAAGCGAAGATGTAAGGGTAATTTTAATAAAATTGGCGGATAGGCTTCACAACATGCGAACTTTAGAAAGCATGAGTGCCAAAAGTCAATTAAAAATAGCAAGCGAAACGGCATATGTTTACGCACCTTTAGCTCATAGATTAGGGCTTTATGCCATTAAAACTGAGCTAGAAGATTTGGCTACCAAATATCTTGACCCCGATAGTTATACCTATGTAAAAAATAGATTGCAAGAAACTAAAGCTGATCGCAATAAATACATCAAAAATTTTATTGATCCACTACAAAAGGCATTAGACGAAACTGGCTTACATTATGAAATAAAAGGCAGACCCAAAAGTATACACAGCATTTTAAATAAAATGAAAAAACAAGGGGTTGCCTTCGATGATGTATTTGATTTATTTGCTATCAGAGTAATTATTGATGATGAATATGAAAATGAAAAAAGTGATTGCTGGAAGGTTTATTCAACAGTAACCGATTTTTATACTCCGAATCCGGATAGATTGCGCGACTGGGTTAGTATTCCAAAGGCCAATGGTTATGAGAGTTTACACACCACCGTTATGGGACCAAAAGGCCGTTGGGTGGAGGTTCAAATCCGCAGCAAACGAATGGATGAAATAGCCGAAAAAGGTTATGCCGCCCATTGGAAATACAAAGATGGAACTCAAGTAAATGATAATGGATTAGAGCAATGGCTAGCCAAAGTGCGCGAAATGCTAGAAAATACTGATGGTTCGGCTGTTGAGTTTTTAGATGATTTCAAACTAAACTTATTTGCTGAAGAAATTTTTGTATTTACGCCTAAAGGCGATTTGCGTAAGTTGCCAGCACAATCAACTGTGTTGGATTTTGCTTTCGATATTCACTCGGGTTTGGGTGTCAAATGTATTGGTGCTAAGGTAAATAACAAGCTGGTGCCTATTACTTATAAATTAGGCAATGGAGATCAAGTTGAAATTTTATCATCAACTAAACAAAAACCTACTGAAGAGTGGTTAACATGGGTGGTTACCGCTAAAGCTAAATCAAAAATTAGAGATTACTTTAAGCAAGAACGCAACCAAAGCGTTACCATGGGTAAAGAAATTTTGGAACGTAAGTTTAAAAATGCAAAAATTCCTTTTAGCAGTGAAGCCCTCAACAGCATTATTAAATTTTATAAACTTTCAAGTGTTACAGAACTTTACTATCAATTAGTAACTGAAAAAATTGATAGGACTAAAATAGATTTAACAGCTATTTTAGAAGGTGAAACAAAAAAACAAACACAAAGCGAAGAGCAAAAACTAGCCAAAAAGCCAACCAAACCTTTAACGAAAGATGCAGTGATAATTGGCGATGGCGACCCAGTTGAATATGCATTTGCCAAATGTTGTAGTCCAATACCTGGTGATGATATTTTTGGTTTTGTTACAGTAGGTGAAGGGGTTAAAATTCATAGAACAAATTGTACCAATGGCATCAGTTTAATGAGTAATTATGGTTACCGAATCATAAAAGCCCGTTGGGCCGATAGTAATTTAAATAGCAGCAAATCATTCTTAACATCAATAAAAGTACAGGGAATTGATAGTGTCGGAATTGTAAGTGCCATTACCAATATTATTTCTACCCAATTACAAATAAACATGAAGTCGATAAATGTAACTGCAAACGAAGGCATGTTTGAAGGAAATATTACCTTACAAGTAAGCGATACCAAACATTTAGAAGAATTAATGAATAAAATTAAACAAGCCAGTCAGTTAATTTCTGTTACGAGGGTTGATATTGGATAGTTAGCCTCTAGCTACTAGCTACTGGCAACTGGCTTCTAGCTTTTATTATTTATTTAATTCAAAACTCAACATTCATAATTCAGCATTCAAAATTCAAAATTGCACTGCATTAACCTATCAACAGTCAACTAAAAACTATCAACTAAAATAATTACTTTCGCGGTCGTTTAAAAAAATATGTCTTTAGATCAATTGCCAGATGACCACTTTTCCGAAACCAAGGAAATGACTTTTTTTGACCATATAGATGAGTTACGAAGCCACTTAGTTCGTTCTGTAATTGCCATATTAATTGGAGCTGTAACAGCTTTTTTTAATAAATATATCTTGTTCGATATCATAATTTTTGGACCTATGCGAACCGATTTTTTCAGTTACCGCATGTTGTGTAAATTATCGTATTGGGCTAAAGGAACTGACGAGTACTGCGTAAAAAGTATTGATTTTTCCCTTAAAAATATTGACATGACAGGGCAATTTACCCAACATTTGTGGATTGCTTTTATAGCCGGAATCATCATAGCTTTTCCTTATATTTTATGGCAATTATGGCGTTTTATTAAACCCGCTTTAAGTAAAAAAGAAATTACATACGCCCGTGGATTAGTGTTTTTTAGTTCTTTATTATTTTTTGTAGGAATAGCTTTTGGTTATTACTTTTTAACGCCTGTTTCAGTTTCGTTTATGGGTTCTTACCAAGTTAGTACTTTGGTAAGTAATGAAATTAACTTAGAGTCGTATATTTCTTTTGTTTCAACAATTACTTTTGCTTGTGGATTGATGTTTGAAATGCCAATTTTGGTTTATTTTTTAGTGAAAATTGGTATTTTAAGTGCACGTATTATGAGTAAATACCGTAAACATGCTGTTTTGGTAATTTTGATTTTGGCGGGTATTTTAACACCCTCGCCCGATATGGCTAGCCAAATATTAATGGCTTTACCATTATATTTGTTATACGAATTGAGTATTTTTATAGCAAGAGGGGTTGAGAAAAATAAAATTAAATAATAAATTAATAATCCATATATCATGAAAATTGCCATTGCAGCTGACCATGCAGGTTTTGAGTACAAGGAAATCATCAAAGCCATGCTTACCGATTTAAATTACACCGTTACCGATTTTGGCACACACTCTACTGCATCCATGGATTATCCTGATGTTTCGCATCCGTTGGCTTCAAGTATTGAAAACAAAGAAAATGAGTTAGGAATTATTATTTGTGGTAGTGGCAATGGTGTTAACATGAGCGTAAATAAACACCAAGGGATTAGAGGTGCTTTATGTTGGACTGATGAAATTAGCAGCCTAGCACGCACACATAACGATGCTAATGTTTTGGCATTGCCTGCTCGTTTTATTGACATTGAATTAGCCAAACGCATTACCATGACATTTTTAACAACTCATTTTGAAGGTGGCCGTCACCAAAATAGGGTAGATAAGATTAGTTGTTAATAGTTTATGTTTTTTTAATAAATCATTAAAATTCAAACAACTAATAAAAACTTCGTATTTTTCTTGAAGAAGTGAGGCCTTATTAAAGGATAAATTAAACAAAATTTGTTTGGTAACTTTTCATTGACCCTATAATGTTTAAAAACTTTATAGGGTTATTTTTTGCTGGCTCATTAAAGAAAATTAAAAGGTAATTTTTAAAAGTTGGTCATAATTTATTAGATCAAAACTGATTACAAATTTGCTTTTAAATTGATGCGGGTCATAAATTAAAACTACACTAAGTTGAACCTTGCAAACTTTATTTATAAATAATGAGTACCAAACATTTCAACGCACATAGTTTTCATATTCCAGTTATGGGTATTGGGTTTACCATCGATTCGCCTATAAAAGTGGCGGCTTATGGCATTTCATCTACGCTCTCTTTGGTTGATGATGTTTTGATGGAAAAATTGCGCGCATTTTATTCCGAAAAATGGAATTTGCCGTTTGAGGCCATTACCAATAAAGTAGAAGACTCAAGGGCTAAACGCATTACGGCTTATTTAAATATGGTTGATCAAATTGTGAAACAAAAAATGGAGCAATTAAAACAATCGGTGGCCGAAAAAGGTGGCGAGTTTGAAAAATATATGAATATGTTGCCCGATTATGCCGAAATAAAAAAGCAATTCAACAATTTTATAGATAATAATAAAACCATTGACGACCTCAAAAATTGGGCTAATACACATTTGCAAATGGGTAGCATTGATGTAAATATTATGACCAAATTAGACAAGGAAAATAAGTTTAATAACGAAAAACTTCCTGTAATTTATAACGATGCCCATGCAGCTTTGCGTGGTTTTGCAAACAGTAATTTACATTCGTCTATTGTACTTTCGGCAGGCATGAACCCAAGGCTTTACGCTTATTTTGAGCAATTAGATAACTTTTTTCCAGACCAAAATGGTAATTTAGAAAAAAAGGTAATTTTAAAAATTAGTGACTACCGTTCTGCTTTAATTCAAGGAAAATTTTTAGCTAAAAAAGGCATTTGGATTTCAGAATACAGGGTTGAATCGGGTTTAAATTGTGGTGGACATGCTTTTGGAAGTGATGCCTCGCTAATGGGGCCTATTTTAGAAGAATTTAAGCAAAACAAACAAGAGTTAATAAATACCATTCACCAAGTGTATATAGCTGCTTTGTCCGAAAAAAATAAGTTTGTGCCTGCTGAACCTTTGCCCGTTAAATTTACTGCTCAAGGTGGAGTTGGCACAGCAGAAGAGCATCAGTTTTTATTAGAAAAATACGAGTTAGATTCAATTGGTTGGGGAACACCTTTTTTATTGGTTCCTGAAGCAACTACCGTAGATAACGAAACATTAGATTTGCTTTGCAAAGCCAAGGAAACTGATTTGTATTTAAGCAGTATTTCGCCATTAGGAGTTCCATTTAACTCGTTAAAAGGCAATACCAAAGATGCTGAAAGATTAGAATGGATTGCTAAAGGAAGGCCGGGAAGCAGCTGCCCGCGCGAGTTTGCTAAACTTAATAACGATTTTACCGAAGAGGTAATTTGTACTGCATCGCGCCAATATCAAAACTTTAAGTTACAAGCATTACATGCACAAAATTTACCAACTGACGAATTAGAGGCTGCCAACGATTTAGCCATGCAAAAAACTTGTTTATGTGTGGGTTTAGGTACTTCGGCTTTATTGGTAAATGGTTTGAATACTCGTACCGAAGGCCCTGGAGTAGCAGTTTGCCCGGGTCCAAATATGGCTTATTATTCTAAAGTGGTATCTTTACAAACCATGTGTGGCCATATTTATGGTAAAGAAAATTTAGTAGATAATCCTAACAGACCTCATGTGTTTTTAAAAGAATTGGAACTAAATTTAGATTATTACCACAACCAACTTAAAAGCTATTTAGCCAAACCAACCGATGCCATGAAAAAACAGCTCAATAATATGGCTAAAAACTTAGAAAGTGGAATTCATTATTACATGGAATTATTCCATAATCAGCCAAATATGATCAATCAATTAGCTACTTGTAAAATAACAACTTTAACAAATGGATAAGATAATTTTTGGAATTGTATTGCTGCATTTGGTAGCAGGTTTTGGTTGGGTAATTTATAAAATGGAGTTTAAAAACAGGAAATAATGCAAACACAAACCGAAACACTTTTATCGCTATGGTTAGAGGCTAGGACAAGATTTACCAATCAATTAAGTAATTTAATCGAGGCCGATTTGAAGAAAAAATTACCGCCTTCGCCAAATTCAGTTGGGTTTTTAATAAGGCATATTGGTGATGTAGAATTGCTTTTTGCTAAAAATGTATTTGGCGATAGCAGCATAAAGGTGTCGGCTCAAACAGTAATTGCGCAAAAGGATACTGGCGAATGGAATCATTTAAAAGAGCTATTAAGTTATGTAGCACATTCATTTTCTGCATTAGAAACCATTGTTAAAACCCAATCTGATGCTGATTGGAATAATATAATTACTACTAAAGAATTTGGGACCAAAACTAAAGCCGAAGCCTTTGGTAGAATTGTATCGCATACTGCTTACCATGCTGGTCAATTGGCTATTTTAGTTAAGTATGGAACATAGAAAAAGCAACTATAAAAACTGAAAATGTAATAAATAAATCAATCTTTACTTGCTTTAAATAGAAGTTCTTTTTCCGCCTTACTTAAGCTTTCATAGCCACTTTTACTTATTTTATCAAGAATAGCATCTATATCGGCTTGATTAGGCTTGTTTATATTGTTGGCTGTTATTGACCTATTTTTACTCTCTGCTTTGTGGTGAATAGTTAGTTTAGATTTGGTTTTAAATAAATTACCAAAGAACGAACTTACCGAATGAATGGCATTAGTAAAAGCATTATTGGTATATAAATATTTAATAAATAAAAACCCCGCCAAAGCCCCTCCCAAGTGTGCAATTCTTCCACCAGCATTACTGCTTGGAATATTAAGTAAATCAATTAAAACACTAAAAATAGCAATATACCTTAACTGAACAGCAAAAACGCCAAATAACATGACGGTATATTGGGGTAATAAAGTGGCTGCAGCAGTAACCATAGCCAAAACCCCAGCTGAAGCTCCCAAGGCGTAAGAATCGGGTAAAGAATCTTTAAATACTGGAAAAACATTATAAAAAAGCAGGTATAATAAACCTCCTCCAATACCACCCAAGAAATATATTTGATACACACGCGCATTACCCAAATATTCATGTAACAACATTCCTAGCCAATACATCCATAACATATTAAACAGTATATGAAAAAAGCCAGAATGCAAAAACATATAAGTTACCAAACCCCATGGATGGGTAATAAAATTAGCAGGGGAGGCGTATAGCACAAAAAGTTTCTGAACCGAATCTAAAATATCTGAGGCTTGAAATAACCAAAATAATAAGTGAGCAATAGCAAAAACCAAATATACGGCCACATTTAACGCAGTGAGTTTTACTACCGCATTATTTTGTGCAAGCTTATATTTTAAATCATCGAAGAAAGACATAATTTACTTTTATAAAAAAACGAATATATTAATATAATGTTTTACGATTGGTTTTATTCCAAAACTTTACCAATATAAAGCCAAAAAGCATGCCTCCTAAATGTGCAAAATGAGCTACATTATCTCCTGAAGTATTACTAATTCCCAAAAACAATTCTAACGCACCCATAATAAAAACTAAATACCTTGCTTTAATAGGAATAGGCAAAAAAAGCATCATAATTTCGGTATTTGGAAACATCATTCCAAAAGCAAGTAAAACACCATAAACGGCACCACTAGCACCAATTACAGGAATATTTATTAATGAGTAAAGTTCAATTGCTTTGTTAAAATTAACTGAACCTTCTGGCTCAGAAATTGATGTTGCGCCATTTACAATTGCTGAAAATAACTCAGGTGGCAATTGCAATTGAAGTTGATGAATTTGAAAATATTTTACAGCTAAATAAAGCAAAGCGCCTCCAAAAGCAGTTACCCCATAAAAAATACTGAATCTTTTCCAACCCCAAAGATTTTCAATAGTAGAACCAAACATCCATAAACTTAGCATATTGAAAAATATATGGTTTAAATCGGCATGCATAAACATATATGTTAAAAACTGATATGGTCTAAAATTTTCACTTAGTGGAAAGTACAAACCAAAAGTTTGAGTTAAATTTGCAATACCTCTATCTTTCAGAACATAGGTAGCTAAGAAAAACAAACCATTTATAATTAATAAATTTTTTACTGCAGGAGGCAATAAACTTGCACTTGGCGGACGATATTGTTGATACATATTTATAAAATTTTATTTAAACATATTGGCCAAATCGGCCATGCTTAGAGTAAGTAAACAAGCTTTTCCATCGGGCGAGTATTTAGGTTCGCTGCATGCAAAAAGTTCATCTACCATTCGGTTCATTTCATCGGTTGCAAGCACAGTGCCAGCCTTAATTGCTGCCTTTTTGGCTAAAATCTTGGCAATTAACTCATGTTTGCTATCGGCTAAGTTTTTATTGTTTTTATAATTACTTATCAAATCTAAAATCAACTCATGCTCATTGCTGTATTGCATTTCGGCTGGAACTCCATTCACTACAAAAGTACCTTTCCCAAACTCGTTTACATCAAAACCTAAAGTTTTAATTTCGGGTAAAATTTCTAATAAAATACTTTCGTCAATGGCATTTAAAGTAATGGCCTTGGGAAATAATTTTTGTTGACTAGCAATGGGCTGTTGTTTAATAGCTGCCAAATATTTTTCGAACAAAATACGTTCGTGTGCCGCCTGCTGACTAATTAGCAACAACCCACTTTTAATTTGAGTAGCAATATAAGTTTGCTGTATTTGTAAAAACTGCTGACTGGTTTGCTTATTATTTTCAATTAAACTTTGCTGTGCAATGTTATTTTCCGATTTTGGAATTTCAGATGGAACATCAGGTGCAGCTATTTTAAATAAATCTTCCCAATTGGTAGTTTGTTGCTTTTTAAAATTGCGGGAACTGGCATATTCATTTTTCAACCAATCGTTTTTACCTCCACTCACCTTTCCTACCAACTGCGTTTCGCTACTTTGAATATTATTGAAATGCGTTGCCTGGTTGTTATACAAATCGCGGTTTAAAAACTGATTGTCTTCATAGCTTTTATCTAAAGTGGGCGTTTCAAAATTTTCACCTAACACTTTGCGGGTAACCGCACGTAATATTTGGTAAATATTGCGCTCATCTTCAAACTTTACCTCTGTTTTGGTTGGGTGAATATTTACATCCACTTTACTTGGGTCAATTTCAATATTGATACAATAAAATGGATACTGATCTTTGGCAATGATGTTTTCAAAACCACTTACAATAGCGTGATTCAAATAAGCATCTTTTATAAAACGGTTATTTACAAAAATATATTGGTCGCCTCTGGTTTTTTTAGCAATTTGAGGTTTACCAATAAAACCACTTGCATTGATAATGGT
>JBIIBC010000016.1:0-60173 GCA_044239605.1 Bacteroidia bacterium
AAAGTAGTTCCTTTTTATCTGTATTTACCTTTGTCAAAGTCTTGAACTTTGACAAAGGCGTTCCCGCGCGGACTATACTTTGTCAAAGTTTTATATTTGAAACCAAAGTAATTCCTTTTTAACGGTCATTATCTTTGTCAAAGTCTTGAACTTTGACAAAACCTTTCCCGCACGGACTATACTTTGTCAAAGTTTTATATTTGAAACCAAAGTAATTCCTTTTTAACGGTAATTATCTTTGTCAAAGTCTTGAACTTTGACAAAAACTTTCCCGCACGGGTTAAAATTCTATAACAAAATGAGAGATTTCCAACTCGTTTTGTTTTTCAGTATGAAAATTTTTAAATAAAGATATTCCCCCAAACCATTCTATTACATCATCCCTTTTTAGTTTGGTATTTTTATTACTTAAATGAGCATGGTAAGAAGAATTAGGATAATCTCTAAAATCACTTACAAAACCATGTTTTTGGGGGTTATGATGAATGTACCAAATTAGTCTAGTTAGGTATAAATCACTTGTTACCTCAATTCTTTTAAAAGGTGTTTCAAATAGTGAACCAGTGCGTTTGTTGGCTATATTTATACTTTGGGAATAGCTACTGAAAAGTTTTGCAAATTGTTTGTTTACAATAAAATCAGGATGATGCAAGCCATTTTTAATTTCATTATTGCTTGAGTTTTCTAAATAGAAATTATTTAAAGTTTCTATATCCTTAATTTTAATCAGTAAATGAAAGTGATTTTTAAGTAAGCAATAGGCGAATGTATCTGCAACGGGTCCTAAAAAATGAGCATATTTATTTAGGAAGTAAGCATAGTTCCTATCTTGTTTAAATAAATCTTCACCATTAATTCCTCTATTATAAACATGGTAAAATTTATTGGGTAACAAAGGCGCATTTAAGTTCATGAGATTGATGAATTCGATAACCAAAAATAATAATTTTTCTAAAAAAGTCATGGGCTATACATTGTCAAAGTTTTTTTATAAGAGACCTGACAGGTTTTTAAAACCTTTCAGGTCTTAGTTGGTAAAGTCTTGAACTTTGACAAAGGCGTTATCGAGCGAGTTTTAAGGATAAAGTAGTTCTTGCCATATTTATCAAATTATTTTATTTTCAATTTTCACATTTTAAGTAATTGATTTCATAAGGACTATATTTTAAATTAAATTCTGATATCTATTCACACATACTTTTTAATGAAATAATATCATTTTGCATTACATTTGAATCATAAAAAACTAATGGTAATTATTCATAAAATAGATAACTTTTTACTAGAAATCTTCCCAGAATTAATTGGGGGGGGGTAAATCGCTCATTATCAATACACTAGAAAATTATTACACTTTTGCTTCTATTAAGCCCAGAGTATCAATTAATGATGATTTTGTAAAAATAGAAATCGATACATCTTCAATTCTTGCTCAAGAAATAGATTTTCAAAAAGTTGTTTCATTTTGCGAAAAAGGAAAATACTCAGAGGCAAAACCAATCCTAAAAAAACTCATTGAAAAAAATCCAACAAATTCGGAATACCACCGAATTATGGGACAAGTACTATCCGATGAAGGTAACCAAGATGAAGCAATAAATTGCTTAATTGACGCTTTGCGTTGGGATTCAAAAAATGGATGGGCTTTACTTATGATGGGAAACATCTTTGCTAAATTTAAAGATGATGTTCCAACTGCAATGAAGTATTATGACCAAGCACAAATTGCAAATCCTAAGGACAATATCACCATAAATAATATTGGTGCAAACCTTATGCAACAAGGTAAATTGGAAGAAGCAAAAAAATATTTTTATGAGGCTTTAAAGATTAATGATCAATATGCAAACACTCATTTTGCTTTAGGAATGATTGCCGAAATGGAAGCGGACTTGCAGTCATCTTTTTACAGCACCATTCAAGCAATTAAACTGAATAAAAGTAAGGATATTTTATACCAAAACTCTGTAAGACAAGCTTTCGAGATTTCTAAAAAAATAATTGCAACTGATACTGGCAAAAAAATATTCAGGGAATACAGACACAAACTTGAATTTGATGGTGACAGAAAAATTGACATTATTCAAGATGAAGAAATCCCAACGGCAGCAAAATTTGAGTTTGCAGAAAACTATGACAGAGAAACTCACATTGTAAAATACAAACCAAGTTATCCAGCGGTTGAACATTTAATAATGCATGAATTGGTGCATTTAGATTTTGTTATTGAAGCAAGAAAAGGTGAGTTAAACCAATTATTTATTTCTACTCAGAATCATAAAACAGAATTCATAAAAGGACTTGAACCGACAATCAAGAAATTCAACAAAATGGGAATTTCTGAAAAGTCAATTGCTGATTATTGTTCTAATTTATTTGAAGGCATGAACCGTCAAATATTCAATACTCCGATTGACTTGTTTATTGAGAATTTCCTTTATAATGAATTCGCAGAACTCAGACCTTTTCAATTTATCTCTCTCTACAATATGTTACAAGAAGGCCTGAAGGCTGTAACAGATAAAAAGATTGTTGAACTCTCTCCCAAAGACATCATTTCAAAAAGCAAGGTCTACAATATTGTAAATGCAATTCAGTTCAAAGAATTATTTGGTTTTGACTTTATCAAAGACTTCAATGCTATTCCGTCAGAAATGAAATTAGCAACAGATTTTTATGAAGAGTATTTGCAATACAAGGACGATAAAGAACCTGCTGAAGAGTATGAATTGGTATTGCATTGGGCAGAAGACTTAAAACTTGATAAGAACTTTGAACTTGTTAATGAAAATGAATACAGAACAAAAAGAACAAATATAGACGAGCTTTTATCATCCATTGAAAAAGATCCTTATGATTTGGAATCCAAAGACCCTTACAAAGAAAGGGAAATGGAAAAGTTCCAAAAGTCACAGCAGAGCATTGGTACTAACATGGCAGTGGTTATGTTCATGGTTGATGCTCTTCAATTTTTCGTTGGAATGCCTAAAGAAGAAATTAAGAAAATGGCGTTAGAAATTGCTATGCAAGGCACGCAAGGTTATAGGCCTGATAAAGACGATTACAGAATAAGTTCGATTAAAGGAAAAACCTTTTCAGGTTATCATGTTCTTGCTTACTACTATGTTAGTTGGGCTTTGGCAATACCCGAAATGCTTCCACAATTACAATTGCCTTACGATGATGAATATAAATTAGCATTGACAATGCATAAACCTCAAAATTAACTATGAAATTACCTTTATTATCTGAAGTTTATCCTTTTTCTGATAGATTAGCGGAACTCCATCATGGCTGGACAGAAGGGAAGTTATTTAAAAGAACATTCGAAGCCGAATCTATACAAAAGCAAATAGTTTTGGTAAATAGTTTTTTAAGAGAACAAGGCTTTGATATTATTTTGGCACCTGATGTTTTTAATGTTGAAAATTCATACGAAGAAGGTGATTTTATTTTCCATAAGAATTTAATAGGCCCAAATCAAATTGTTTTAGTCTATGAGCAGCCTTTAGGTTTTAATCCATTAAATGAAATGATGAAGTTTTTGGATAGCTTCAGAAGTGAAAGGGATTGGAAAAAGTTTCATACATCTAAAAATTTATCTATGGCTATAGGATCGGAGGCTGGTGAGCTGATTGACTTGTTTCTTTGGGATAGAGAAAAGGATGTAGATGAAGATAAAGTAAAAAATGAATTGGCTGATATAGTTACTTATTGCTTGTACTTGGCTAATAATTATGGCATTGATTTGTTTGATGCTGTTATAGATAAAACCATTGAAAATGATAAAAAATATCCAGTAGATAAGTCTAAAGGCGTTGCTAAAAAATACACTGAATTATGAGTTTATCCTTTGAATTATCAATTGAAGTTTCTGAACAATATGATTTTAACAAACTCTCACTAAGTAGTATTGAACAAAATACTTGGGTTAAAAACCAATGGCCATTGGTTTATTTTATTCAAAACGATTCAATAAAAATTGCATATGTTGGTGAATCGACAAATGCATCTAGCCGTATTAAAAATCATTTAGCAAATCCTGAAAGGTGTAAGCTTGATAAAATATCTATTATTGGTTCAGATAAATTCAATAAGTCCGCAACATTAGATATTGAGTCGAGTTTAATTCAATATATAACAGCTGAAGGTACTTATAAGCTTCAGAATGGTAATTACGGGTTAATAAATCACAATTATTATCAACAGGATTTATATAAAAATCTTTTTAAAGAAATTTGGAATCAACTTATTGAGAAAAAAATTGTAACAAAATCATTAACTGAAATAGAAAATTCAGAATTATTTAAATATTCCCCATATAAGTCGCTTAATGAAGATCAATATAATTCTGTTATTGAAATATTGGAAGGATTAACATCAAAAAAATCAAATAGAATTTTTATTAGCGGAGGTGCTGGAACTGGAAAAACCATTCTTGCCACCTATTTGATTAAACTTTTGAGTACAGATGTTGGAAATATACAAATCGAAGATTTCAATGATGATGAATTGCGAGAGATTAATTATATCATTGAATTTAGAAATAAATATCCTAATGCAAAAATTGGTTTAGTAGTGGCAATGACTTCTCTTAGAGAATCATTAGAAAATGTATTCAGAAAAATTCCAGGGCTTAAAGCATCTATGGTAATAAACCCATCAGACACTTTTAGTTCAGAGAAATATGATTTATTAATCGTTGACGAAGCTCACAGACTTAGGCAATATAAAAATATTGGCTGGAGAGGTGCATTTAAAAAGAATAATCAAAAATTAAATTTAGATGACACTGGCACTGAGTTGGATTGGATACTTGCAAATAGCAAGAACCAAATTTTCTTTTATGACTCAGCTCAATCTGTGAAGCCTTCTGATGTTGACTCTTCAAATTTTAATACTTTATTGAATGAGAAAAACACGTTAAAGCTTGAACTGAAGTCTCAAATGAGAGTAAAAGGTGGTAATAACTATATTCAATTTGTTGACGAATTACTAAATGTTAAAAGAACAATTCAATCTAAATATAGAGAAGAATCATATGATCTTGTATTATTTGAATCATTTAAAGATTTGTATACCGAATTATCAAAAAAAGAAGAAGACTTTAACTTGTGTAGGTTAGTTGCAGGGTATTCATGGGAATGGCAATCTGACCCCAAAAAAAAGAATCCAACTCCAGATGCGATAGATATAGAAATTGAAGGCCTACAATTTCAATGGAATCAAACTGATAAAGATTGGATTAACAATCCAAAAGACATTAATAATCCTTTGCATGAAATTGGTTGTATTCATACAGTTCAAGGATATGATTTAAACTATACAGGAGTTATTTTCGGAAAAGAAATAAATTACAACTCTGCGACAAATAAAATCGAAATTGATTCAAGTAACTATTTTGATAAATATGGGCGAATCGGAGTAAATGAAGAAGAACTAAAGAACTTTATTGTTAATATTTACAAGACAATAATGTATCGTGGAATAAAGGGAACTTTTATTTACGCTTATAACAAAGAGTTGAGAGAGTATTTACAAAATCACATTGAGACTTTCAAAAAAGAAATTCCATTCAGAATCCTACGGTTTGAAGAAGCAAAACCATACGTCAATTCAATACCATTAGTTGATATCTCCGCAGCAGCAGGAAACTTTAGCGACTTGCAGCAACATTCAGAGTTGACATGGGTAGAACCGCCATTTAATATCTCAGCTAAAAAAGGTTATTTCATTTGTAAAGTAATAGGAGAATCTATGAATAAAAAAATACCAAATGGTTCGTATTGTTTATTCAGACAAGATGAAGGAGGATCAAGAAATGGTAAAATTGTTTTAGTAGAATCAACGAATATAAGAGACTCTGAATTTGGTTCTGGTTATACAGTTAAGGAGTATCATAGTAAATGGAATTTATCCAATGATGAACGTAAACATGAATCAATAATCTTGAAACCTTTATCGACAATGGACGAATATGAAGATATTATTTTGAAAGGAGATGATTTGAATGATTTTAGAATAAGGGGTATTTTTATGGATGTAATAGAATAATAAATTTTCTATTATTTGTTGGTTAAAGCGTTTTTATGAATTGATATACGCTAACCTTTATCAAAGTCATTTCCTTTTAACAAAAGATTTTATCAGTATACTTTTCAAAGGAGTTATTAAAGAAATGGGAGTTTTGCCATAGTGTTACATTAAAGAACTTTTAGTGTGAACTAACTAATGTTTTTTTACATTAAATTTAATAGGTTACATAAGTCCTCTTCAATGGTGGTTTTGGGCTTTTCAATAATTCTTCCTTGCTCTTTGCCATCTTTAAAAAAAATAAATGTTGGAATGTTAGTAACCTGAATAACCGAAATATTAAATGCAGCTGATTGCTTTTTTTCATTTACCATTATCATTTCAATATTTTCTGCTGGAATGCCAATTTGATTAGCAATTTTAAAAAATCGAGGTAATTCTCGTTGCGTATCACCACACCATGTGCCTGCCACAATAAGTACCTTCAAATCTTCTTTTAAAGGCTTTAATTGGTTAATTAATTCTTTGTTGGCTTTGTAACTATTATACTCTTCTGTAAACCAAGCATAATGTTTATTGGTCAGTATTTCTTGTGTTGCCCTACCGTTTAAAATCATTGTTGTTTTATTTTTAAAAATACCACACGAACCAATAACTAGTAAAGAAATAATGGTAAAAATACTTTTCATACTTAATCTATTATGGGCATTTTTTTAATCCTGCGTAACGGGCCACTACAATAATTTTCATGACAACTAATACAAGCACCAATCATTAAGTTATAATATTTTT
Organism: Bacteroidia bacterium; assembly: GCA_044239605.1. GTDB lineage: Bacteria > Bacteroidota > Bacteroidia > UKL13-3 > UKL13-3 > JAAFJM01. The sequence continues at coordinate 6,826 of JBIIBC010000016.1, forward strand.
TTTGATTTTCAGGATGGTCAAAAATAGCTTTATGAGCAGCTTGATAAACCTTAGCATTTTCGAAAAACTGAGGTTCCAAAACATTTTTGTCGGTTGGTTCCACCAAATAAAAACGAATAAAAGGAAACGATAAACTATCTAAACTTTCACCTCTTAAAAGTTTAGCTTTCATACTATCTGCATTGGCCGCCATTTGGCGCATCATTAAAGCCATAGGTTTGGGTTTATTAGGGTCTTTTATGGTTTCAATAACTGTTGCAGAATCAGCAATTTTTGTTTCTACTTTTTGGTTGTTATTTTCATTAGCATTTGTACAAGCATTAATTAAAATACCTGTAAATAACGCTAATACAATTATGTAAATTACTTTTTTCATATTTTTACTTTGGTAAAATAAAAAACAGCCAATAAAAAAATTATTGGCTGTTTTTATAAAACAATTTTGTTAACTACTTTAAAATTACACCACTTGCTTCAAAAACCAATTCTTTTTTAGGTTCTTTAATGGCAGCAATAGCTTCTTTGCTTTGGTTGTCGTCTTTGGCATACTCTTTTAAATCGGCAATACTTGTTTCTTCTATTTTAGCCATACCCTCTACTATTGCAGTTTTACCTGAACAGTCCATAGGCATAAAAAAAGCATAATCTTTAAAAGTTACACGCATGCTTTCACCTTCTGCATTTTTAATGTTCATCCAACAGCCCTTTTTCTGGCAAACAGCCTCTACTTCACCCATTACCTTAGTACTTAATTCTTTCTTTTCGCCCATTGCGCCTTTTAATTCGGCCAATGCAATAGCGCCTTCTTCTGTAATTTTAGCACCAAAATATTGAGCTTGTGCTGTAGTATCAGTTGCAGTTTTAGTTGTATCTGTTAAATTTGTTTCTTGTTTTGGTGTGTTACCATTGCCACATGCAATTACAGTTAAAGCAACTGCTGCGCATAAAATTATTTTTTTCATTTCTTTATATATGATTAGATTTTTTAAGTGTACAAATAAAACATTTTATAACTTGATTACAATAGCTTATTTACAGTAATTAATTTATGAATAAATTTTTATGGATTTCTATATCAATCTATTGAATTAGAAAGTAATCATCAATTAATTTTAGGACAGAAAATCTCGATAGGTATGGGTTATTTAGTTGGTTATAAACTGCAAAATGAAATTGCTTTTAAATACAAAATATTTGGTTTAGAAAACAATTCGCAATATTCAACTTCTCAAGGAATAGGAAGTCAAATCTATGTTAACTTAACAGTGGCTCTACTTTATAAATTCTAAACTTTGAAAAATTAACATTTAAATTACTGCTTTATAAATGAGGAAAATACAACTAATACTGCTTTTTTGCTTAATTTATTTTTTTGCAAACGCACAAAGTTCTAATTATATAAAATTTAGAAATACTGATAACAATAAAGTATTTAAACTCAATACCAATAGGCACTTTCAAATTCAACTTAAAAATTATTTATTGCCATTTTTTAGCAGTGAAATAACTAATTTGTATGACTCAATTTTTGGAATTAAACTTAAACTAATTGTGTGTAATAATGACTCTCTATTGTTTAACATAAATATTTCAATTCCAATTTACGCTATAACTAAAATAGATAGAGTAAAACAACAAACTATATGAAACAGTATTTTACTTGCAAGTAATATGTCAGTAACGGGAAAAGTTATTTTTACACCATCTCAAAATACCATCATGCATCACCCATTTTTCTTTCAAACTTACCTTTTATATTATTTGGAACATCCTTATTGACTTCAATATTACACCCCAAAAAAGGACTTTATTTAAATAATTGGATTGTAGAAGAGTATAGATATTATGACCCCAATTTAAAACGAATTTTTTCTTATAATGATAAAATTATTTTTGATTGACCAAAATAATCTCCACGATTAAAATGCTTGCTATACGATTAAAATATGTTATTTTTGATTTACAACATAAAAATGAAAACTTACAATTTTTTTATAGTACTTTTTTTTCTAACCGGCTGCTGTGGTTATGGTGACGATGGCGGTTATAGTTATTATAAAAGTTACTACTATAGAAAAATAGCATTAACAGATACTTCAAACAAAATATTAAAAATCAGCTACATAGGATCTGAAAAAATATTTACACCAAATGATACATTGGCTGATTTAATAATATCAGATAATATGCCTACCAAATTGATTGTAGAAACTAAAAATAGTATAGATACATTGGTAGTAAACGTAGAAAGTAATTATAGCTATAGTTCAAGTAGATGCTACGGGGATCAAATAATCAATGACATCCAATTGAGACCTAGTATACTTTATCATACTTTTTCAAAAATTGAAATTAAACAAACAAATAGTTACAAGTATGGAACATATGGTGATGTAAATATTTATGATATATTTTTTATTACTCCATAACAAATGAAATTTAAACTAACATTAATTATTATATTTATAATTCATTTAAATATTACTGCGCAAATAAATTTCCAAAGTAATACAAAAAACTATATTGGTTATCAAGCTAGGCTAATAGATTTAATGCCTTCCGAAATTTCATTTTTACATATAAATAACGATGGTCTGTCATTTTCAATACGCGGAGGATATGGCGAAGGCTCAAAAAATAATGTGCCAGTATATAATCTTTCCAACATTAGAACTTACAATACCTACAATACAGATTTCAAACAGAGTTTTGAGGTTTATTTTATAAAAACAGGGGTAGTTATTTCAAAGTTAACCAGACCAACTTTTAGTGTTTTACATTTAATTAACTTCAATTCAACATTTGCCAACGAAAAGGCCACATTTAAAAAATACGATCCATTATATGGCATTTATTCTACAGAATACAAAGAACAGAACAACTACCATTCGGTTGAATATGAGGCAAATATAATTCACAAATTAACATCTAAAATACATTACGGAATGGGTTACATGTTTGGAATTAAGCTAAACAATCATATACCTTTTAAAAAGGTTATTCCTGGAATACAAGAAGGTTCAAGTTATACACCATCTCAAGGATTTGGCAATGGCTTTTATATTAATATTTCACTTAGTTTAATGTATAAACTATAGTATGAAAAAACATAAAATACTAATTCTATTTTCTATATTTTTTTGTTTAAATGTTATGGCCCAACAAAAACAAATTGTATTTACAAACAAGGCAAATCATTTAAAAACCATTTTCAAACTACCGCATAGTGCTTTAATTCAGTTAAAAGATGATGCTCCTGATTTATTAAGCAGAATAATAATTGATTCATTAGAACAAGATACTATTTATTTAAGCAACCCAAAGGATTTGTCGGAAACCTTGCATATTAATGTGTCAACTATTCAATATTTAAATTTACCTAATTATGCTATTTTAAATGGACTTAAATTACTCAGCACCATTTTCTTTACAGCTGGCTCATTAGCATTATACACACAAACGCCAGGAGGCATGCGACAAGATCAATATATAGGAAAATATATAGCAGCAACTTTTTATGCAGGTTTAGCTTTTACAATTAATTTCTCTGGCCCTCAGCGTCATTTTATTATTGAAGATTATTCCGTTAAAAATACTTACAGATGAAATTATATTTAACAATTATATTTATTACTCTCTTCATTTGCAGTGTTTTCTCACAGAGTAACAACTACGTGCTTTTAGAAAACACCCAAACATGGAAAAAAGAAAAAATTATGCTAAATAGAAGTTATAGTTTAATTCTAAAAGATAACTTTTTGAACACAGTTGATAGTGTATTTTTAGCAACCTATTTGAATGATAAATTGTTATTAAAATTAACAAATGCAAATCTTACTACTCTTTTTTTTAACGACACAATAGCCATTCCATTTAATGAAATTATATCGATTGGCGAGCAAGACAATTCTTATTATGTAAAATCTGTGTTGGCTATATTAAGTTATTCTGGTTTAGGAGTTATGAATTACCAATTACTAAAAACAAATACCAATATTACAGAGTTAGTATTTTTAAATATTTTTACTGGTTTATTGCCTTTTTCAGTAGCATTAACTTTCAGTTCAAATGATATAAATTTACACAACTATAAAATACTCTCAATTGGAAGTAAAACAATTTTTAACAGAGCTAAATCACAGAAAACAATTTTTAATCGATAAGAAAATCAGTTTTTTACATAAAAAGACTGATAATGGAAAAAAAATTTATCTTAAGTAAATAATATTCTTATATTTGCCACCCTAATCGCTTAAGGGTATCGTGGCCGAGCGGCTAGGCTGAGCTCTGCAAAAGCTCCTACAGCAGTTCGAATCTGCTCGATACCTCCAATTAAAAAGCTCCTTTATGGAGCTTTTTTTGTTTACTAATTTTTTTAAATCCTAGCCTAAATAAAAAAATCCCTGCTTGATGCAAGCAAGGATTTTAAATTTATATATAAAATTGATGCAGTATTAGGGTATTTTGCTTATTTGATTAATTCGTAAAGTACATTTTTTGTTTGTATTTTTAAAACTCCAGTTTTAGGTCTAGCTATAAAAATATCACCAAAGCTATTTGTATAATTCCTAATTGAATCATAGCTATTGTTTAAAATTGTAATTTTTTCAATTGTTGGAAAATAATTTACAAAGTCTCTTGATAAATCAGACTCACTTTTTGAATAATTATTACCACTGATAATTTCATAATCGTTATATAAAGAACCAAATTTAGTAGCATAGTAATTTATTAGAAAATAATCTGTATCACTTGCAGCCATTTTCAGACTGTATTGTTGTAAATTGTATTGGTCGCAGCTTCCTTCACCCGCTTGTTCATTTGTAATCGTTTCTTTCAAACCTTGGCTTTTAAAAAGTAAGGTATCTTTTCCATTTTTTAAAAATAAACGGGTACTGGTATCGCTATAAGGAATAATATAAGGCAAGTAGCTTTTATCAACTCCTTTTTCTATGGGCTTACTATCAGGGCAACCTTCTTTACCACAAGCATTTATTAAAATGCTAAACAATACCAAATATACAATGGAAGGTAATTTTACTTTCATACTTTTACTCAAACTAAAGAATTTATTTAAACAAACATTCCATTTTTTAACTGTAAAAACAATATTATAATTTGGGATTACCTGAGCCCAAATAGTTAATTTATGCTTATGAAATAAAATTTATGCAGTATTAGGGTGTTTTGCTTATTTGATTAATTCGTAAAGTACTCTTTTTGTTTGTATTTTTAAAACTCCAGTTTTAGGTTTTGCTATAAAGACGTCACCAAAGCTATTTGTTAAACTTTTAATTGAATCATAGTTGTTATTCAAAATCACTGTCGATTTAACTGTTGGAAAGTAATTAACAAAGTCATCAGATAAATAATATTTGCTTTTTGAATAATTATTGCCACTAACAATTTCATAATCGTTGTGTAAACCATTTTGCCAATTACAATAATAATTTATTAGAAAATAATCTGTATCACTTGCAGCCATTTTCAGGCTGTATTGTTGTATATTGTAATTTTCGCAGCTTTCTCCAAATAGTTCATTTGTAATCGTTTCTTTTAAACCTTGGCTTTTAAAAAGTAAGGTGTCTTTTCCGTTTTTTAAAAATTGGCGAGTGCCGGTATCGCTGTAAGGAATAATATAAGGTAAGTAGCTTTTATCAACTCCCCTTTCTATGGGTTTGCTGTCAGGGCAACCTTTGCGGCAAGCATTTATTAAAATGCTTAGCAATACCAAATATAGAATTGAGGGTAATTTTGTTTTCATACTTTTTACTCAAACTAAAGAATTTATTTTAAACAAACATTCCATTTTTTAACTGTAAAAACAATATTATAATTTGGAATAAAAAAATCCCTGCTTTATGCAAGCAAGGATTTTAAATTTATATATAAAATTGCCCCCACATCGGGCTAGTTAATTGTGGCGCGTTTGGTTGAATAATGTCTGTTTCGTTGAACGGAGTCCGAAAACTTTCGGACTTCGCTCAATGTCCGGAGACATTGAATCAAAATTCATAATTCAAAAATCACAAATTAGCTGCATCCAGTTTGTGTACCGCAATTTAAGCATTTATAACATGCACCACTGCGAATGGTAATATGGCCACAAGTTGGACAAGCAGGGCTATCGCCCATGCGTTTATTCATTTCGTTCACTTGGTCTAATTGTGCTTCCATGGTTTGGCTAACGGTAACTGGTTGAGGTGCCAAAGCTGTTTTTTCTACTTTATGAAAACCAATGGTAGTATTTTGAACCGAGTTATCGACCACAATATTACTAAAGCTTTCTGATTTTACCATACTTGAACCATGAATTACATGGCGGTGTTGGTTAATGGCCAACATACTGCGCTGACTTTCTGTGGGTGGCACTTGTATAAAATCTTCTCTTCCCAAATATTCAAAACCAATCATACGGAACATGTAATCAATTATAGAAGTTGCGTTTTTAATATTATCGTGACCTGTTACCATTCCAGCAGGCTCAAAACGAGTAAACGTAAATTTATCTACATACTCTTCTAAAGGTACACCATATTGTAAACCTAACGAAACTGCTATAGAAAAACAGTTCATTAAGCTGCGCAAAGTGGCTCCTTCTTTATGTAAATCTACAAATATTTCGCCCAAAGTTCCATCTTCGTATTCACCAGTGCGCACAAAAATGGTTTGTCCACCAACAGAAGCTTTTTGGGTAAATCCACCTCGTTTTCCAGGTAAAGTTTTACGTGCTACCACACCTGCCAATTTATGTTTAAAGGCTGTATCGTGAGTTCTATTTAAAATGGCTGTTGCTGCTTCTAGCACTTGCTCAGGACTTAACTCCCCAACAGGTTTGTGTGCATCTTCGCCTAAAATAGCTTCTACTGTTTCTTGAATTTCTTCTTCATCCTTCACATCCGATTTATTAGAAAGCGGTTGGCTTAATTTACAGCCATCGCGGTAAAGGGCATTGGCTTTTAAACCTAAACTCCAGCTCATGTAATAACATTCTTTGATATTTTCTACAGTGGCTTCGTTTGGTAAATTAATGGTTTTTGAAATAGCTCCACTTAAAAATGGTTGCGCAGCAGCCATCATTCTAATATGACCAGTTGCAGCAATATAACGTTCGCCTTTATTGCCACATTTATTGGCACAATCAAATACTGGTAAATGTTCGTCTTTTAAACAAGGCGCACCTTCTACGGTCATGGTGCCGCATATATAATCGTTGGCTTCTTCTATTTCGGTTTTGGTAAAACCTAACTTGCGCAATAAATTAAATGTGTGGCTGTTGTAATCTTCAAGCTTATAACCTAAACGCTGTAGGCACTCTTCGCCTAAAGTCCATTGATTAAAAGCAAAACCAATTTCAAAAGCGCCTGCGGCTGCTTTGTCTAATTTTTCAATTTCTTCATCGGTAAAGCCGCGGAATTTTAAACTTTCAGGATTGATATGAGGCGCACCTTTTAAAGTAGCGTGGCCAATGGCATATTTTTCAATAGCATCAATTTCTGTTTGATTATATCCTAAATTTTTTAAAGCGGCTGGCACACCTGAATTGATGATTTTAAAATAACCACCACCTGATAATTTCTTAAATTTAACCAAAGCAAAATCTGGTTCAATTCCGGTAGTATCGCAATCCATTACCAAACCAATGGTTCCTGTTGGAGCAATTACAGTAGCTTGCGCATTGCGGTAACCATATTGTTCGCCCATTTGCACTGCTTTATCCCAAGCACTGGTGGCAGCAGTCAATAAATAATCAGGGCAATATTTTGGATCAATACCAACTGGCTTAACCGAAAGTCCTTCGTAAGCATCGGTAGCATTATAGGCCGCATAACGATGGTTACGCATTACACGTAACATGTGTTCTTTATTTTCTTGATAACGGCTAAATGTACCTAAATACTTAGCCATTTCGGCCGAAGTTTGGTAAGCTACTCCATTTAAAATAGCAGTTATTGCTCCGCAAATGGCAAATGCTTTTGGCGAATCGTAAGGAATGCCAGCAATCATTAACATAGAACCTAAATTGGCATAACCCAAACCTAAAGTTCTGTAATCGTAAGAAAGTTGTGCTACTTCTTTTGAAGGAAACTGAGCCATTAACACCGAAATTTCTAGCACCATAGTCCATAAACGGCTGCTGTGTTCAAAACCTTTCACATCAAATGTTAGAGTATTGGCATCAAAATATTTCATTAAATTAAGCGAAGCCAAATTACAAGCAGTATTATCTAAAAACATGTATTCTGAACATGGATTTGATGCATTGATTCTTCCACCTTCAGGGCAAGTATGCCACTCATTAATCGTTGAATCGTATTGTACACCAGGATCGGCACAAGCCCAAGCTGCATCGGCTATCATATCCCACATATCGTTTGCAGGAATGCTTTTAATAGTTTTGCCATTGGTACGTGCTTTTAAATCCCAATTTTTCCCTTCGTTTAAAGCAGTAAAAAATTCATGAGGAATACGAACTGAATTATTTGAATTTTGACCAGAAACGGTAGCATAAGCTTCGCCTTCATAATCGCTTGCATAGCCTGCAGCAATTAATGCTGCCACTTTACGTTCTTCGTCTTTTTTCCAATTTATAAATTCTACAATTTCTGGATGATCTAAATCTAAACAAACCATTTTAGCGGCTCTGCGTGTAGTTCCACCCGATTTAATGGCACCCGCAGCTCTATCGCCAATTTTCAAAAAACTCATTAAGCCCGATGAAGTTCCACCGCCACTTAATTTTTCCATAGCACCTCTAACTTTGGAATAATTGGTTCCAACACCTGAACCATATTTAAAAATACGTGCTTCGCGCACCCATAAATCCATAATTCCGCCATCGTTTACCAAATCATCATCAACTGAAAGTATAAAGCAAGCATGGGGTTGTGGACGCTCGTATGCCGAAGTTGATTTTTCCAACTGACCTGTTTTTGGATTTACAAAATAATGTCCTTGAGGCTTACCAGTAATTCCATACGAACTATGCAAACCAGTATTAAACCATTGAGGTGAGTTTGGGGCTGCATATTGACCAATAATCATATACACCATTTCTTCGTAAAATACTTGCGCATCATTACGAGAATTAAAGTAACCATAATCCTCGCCCCATTTCATCCAACAATGAGCCATTCTATGTGCCACTTGTTTAATGCTTGTTTCTTGTCCTAAACTACCATCAGGTTGAGGTACTCCAGCTTTTCTGAAATATTTTTGAGCCAATACATCTGTAGCTACTTGACTCCATGATTTTGGAACTTCTACATTCTTTAATTCAAATACTACACTTCCGTTGGTATTTTTAATTACCGAAGTTCGGTAGTCATATTCATATAAATCAAAAGGACTAACATCCTCTTTTGTAAAATGTCTTTCAATAATTAAACCTTTTGGTTGATTGCTTTTTTTAGTTGATTTGGTCATGATTTAATGGCTACGCTTAGTTTATATTGAACATAAAATATTCCATTATTGCCTTATTTTAAAATAGCAAAAATTGGTAATAGCGAAAATGCAACGAACCAAACTTTTATTCAAATTAGGATATGCACATAAAATTTTTGAACAACTGCCAAAGGCTTTAAATAGTGAAACTAAGCCTGTGAATAATCACCTTTTAGGAAGGTCAATACGCTGTAATAGCAGAGCTGAATGGCGCAGTTAACTTCACACATTATCAATTATTTGTCTAAAATAAAATACAAGGACCTAAAATAAATACCGTGCCGAAAATGGGCAACTAAAATTATATAATTATTTAATAATGTTTAGCTAAAAATTGGCATTAATTATTAAGGCTTTTACTCCTAAATTTTCAATCCATTTTTCATGAATAAACCCTTAAACTAGTTCCTGTTAAAGTGGTTTTATATTGAGTTAAACTTTTAGAAGCAGGCCCTTGAGTTACTGAGCCACTAGTACTAAATTTTGCGCCATGATTTGGGCAAATAAAATTATTATTACTTGAACTGTAATAAACATTGGTTCCCTCGTGTGTGCAAGCAGCCGATACAGCTATAAAACTACCTGAAGTGGTGCGGGCTACAATTACACCATTACTTACCAAATAACCTCCATTAGCAGCCAAAGCGCCTGTGCTTACATCTAAAGTAAAATCAACATTGCTTGGTGTTGAAGGAGTTGTACTTTCTTTAGAACAACTTGAAACACCACCAATACAAACAGGTACTAATAATGCGGCAACACCAAAGCCAACTTGCGATAAAAATTTTTTTCTGTCCATATTCTTATTTAATTTTATTGAATCAAAAGTAAAAAAATGAAAGGTAAGGCTTTGTTATTTTATTGTCATAGATTAATAAAATGCTTAGTAGGCGAAAAAGTAGTTGAAAATGATGGCTAATAGCTTAAAATAAATTACTTTTGTACCTAATTATACTAAAGAGACTTATTGATACATGCAAGCATTTTTGATTAAAGACTTAAAAGATTACGAAGGAAAAGAAGTTACACTAAAAGGTTGGGCAAGCAACCGCAGAGATAGTAAAGGAATTTATTTTATAATATTACGCGATGGTACAGGATGGTGCCAATGCGTGGTTAGTGCCGATAGCGTAAGCGAAGAGGTATTTAACGAATGTAAAAAAATATCAATTGAAACCTCAATTGAAATAACAGGAAGCGTTAGAAAAGATGAAAAACAAATAGGTGGGTACGAAATTCAAGCAAGAAATGTAAAAGTAATTTCGGTAGCCGATGAATACCCAATTTCGAAAAAAGAACATGGGGTTGATTTTTTAATGGACAAACGCCATTTGTGGTTACGTAGCCAACGTCAATGGGCTATTATGAAAATTAGAAATCAAATTATTTTTTCTATACATCAGTTTTTTCAAAACGAAGGATTTGTTCAAATGGATGCACCTTTATTTACAGGTAATGCCTGCGAAGGAACAACCAATTTATTTGAAACCGAATTTTATGGCGATACTGCCTATTTAAGTCAAAGTGGTCAGCTTTATGGCGAGGCAATGGCCTTTGCTATGGGTAAAATTTACACATTTGGACCAACTTTTAGAGCTGAAAAATCAAAAACACGTAGGCATTTATCGGAGTTTTGGATGATAGAACCTGAAATGGTGTTTTACGATATTTTCCAAAACATGGATGTTATTGAAAATTTCTTGCGTTTTGTGGTTTCGAATGTTTTGGCAAATTGCAAAGCTGAACTAGAAATGGTAGGAAGAGATACTGCTGTTTTAGAACAAATTGTTAGGCCTTTCCCTCGTTTAACTTACGATGAAGCAGTTCGTATTATTAAAGGTGAGCAAGATGTAAACGGACAAAACTCTATTAAATCGTTAGAAGATGAATTGGCTCAAGTGCAAGCTAAAATAGTAGAGGTAAATGCTGAAATAGCTGAACGCGAAGAAAGAATTAAAACTCCTGGAATGAAAAAAGGAGAAATTGGTTTTAACCAAGCTAAAATTGATAAGTTAAAACAAGAGTTAAAAGATTTAGAAGAGCAAGAACGTAATATTCCAGGTTGGTTAGAATCAGCTAGAAACTTTGAATACGGAAACGATTTTGGTGGAAGCGATGAAACTGTTTTAACTCGTTTATTTGATGTACCTGTTATGGTTTACAATTGGCCACATGCAGTAAAAGCATTTTACTTAAAACGCGATCCTGAAAACGCTAACTTTGCTCGCGGAGTAGATGTATTAGCACCTGAAGGTTATGGCGAAATAGTTGGTGGTGGCGAACGTGAAACTGATACAGATTTATTAATTGGCAAAATTAACGAACACGAACTTCCAATGGAAGCCTTTGAGTGGTATTTAGATTTACGCAGATACGGAAGTGTGCCTCATGCAGGTTTTGGTTTAGGTTTGGAGCGTTTGGTAACTTGGATTTGTAAATTACCACACGTTCGCGAAAGTATTCCATTCCCTAGAATGTACGGACGTTTATTGCCATAGAGATTTATAAAAAATTAAGGCTATCAGTAATGATGGCCTTTTTTTATGCTAAATTTTCTAACTCCATTTTTAGTTTTTTAGTAAGTCCGGCTATTACTAATTGATAAGAATGGTCAACTAAATCAAGTATTAATTGGTCGTTAGCATCACCGTTGTAATCAATGGTATTCCAATGTGTTTTACTCATGTGAAAGCCTGGTTTTATGGCATCATATCTAGCACGTAAATCAATGGCTTTTTCTGGATCACATTTTAAATTTACACTTGTAGGATTGGCTAAAGAAGTGAGTGCAAACATTTTGCCCATTACTTTAAAAACCAAAGTAACATTATCAAATGGAAAAGTTTCCTCTACACCTTTTTTATTGATACAGTAATCGCGTAAGTATTCAATATTCATTTTTATAATAATTTATTGCAAATTAGTTATTTTTTTCGATTTCATTAATTGCACTCTCCCATCCTATTATGGCAGTTTTACGTGTACTTCCCCACATATACCCTCCTACCAAACCCGAAGCTTGTATAACTCTATGACACGGAATAATAAATGCTATTGGATTACTACCAATGGCGGTTCCCACCGCTCTAGAGGCATTTGGATTGTCTATTTGTTTTGCTAACTGACCATAAGTACTTAGTTCTCCTAATGGAATTTTCAATAAGGCTTCCCAAACCTTAAGTTGGAAATCGGTTCCCTTTAAATGAAGTTTTATAGGACCTTTATTACCTAAATTCAATTCGAAAAAATGTTTAATTTGAATATGAAAATTTACTTTATTAAAAACAAAACTTGCAGCAGGAAATTGTGCTCGGAGTAAGTTAACGGATATTTCCTCATTTTCAATAAAAGCTATATAACAGATTCCTTTAGGAGTGGATGCAATTATTAAAGAGCCAAATGGGCTGCCTTCAAAACTATAATCTATTACTAAATTTTTACCACCATTTTTATACTCTGCGGGTGTCATACTTTCTATTTTTACAAACAGATTATGTAGCACACTAGTGCTTGAAAAACCAGTATCTAAGGCAGTATTAAATAGTGTTTGTTGCTTTGTACTTAATAAATATTTAGCATGTTCAATACTTATATATTGCAAAAATTTCTTGGGACTAGTTCCGGCCCACTCAGCAAACAAACGTTGAAAATGAAAAGGACTTAAATGAACTGCTGATGCTATTTGTTCTAACGAGGGCTGTGCCTTAAAATTTGTTTTTATAAATTCAATTGCAGCTGCAATGCGCTGGTAATTCAGTATTTCTTGCTCGTTCATTTGTTACTAATTGCAAAGCAATAATAACAATTAGTAAAGGTTTATAAAATCTGAATATTGCTAAGATTATTTTGTTACATCAATCTGTATTCAAAAGGAAAAGAAAACATTTAATTTTAAAATTTATTTATTGAAGTTGTAAATTATTTAATGGTAAATATACCATCAAATTTAGCGTAAACATTGCCATTGGTAGCATCTAGAATAACATACGCACTTCCACTTTTTATATTCCAAACCAATTTATAGTTGCTCGTAGTTTCAATATTAGTAGTGTCTTGATAGGAATAACCTAATTGGTAGCTTAAACATTTTCCATCTAAATTGATTTCTTTTTTAGCTATTTCAATTGCTTTTTTATCATCAATATTTTTCACCAAATTAGTAGGAAGGTTAACTTTTGGCCTATAATCGGCACATTCGAAGTAGCCAAATTTTTTACTTTTGGTTAATGTGTAACTTGCACCAAACACTATTAAGTTATTGTAAAAATAGTTACAACTTAAACTAGTCATATATTCATCATCCATAATGCTTGCAGCCTGCAAATTCGGGTACTTTTCCAAACTATCCAGCATTTGAGGAACAGTTTTTAAAACACTTAAATCAACCAAGTGATTATTCCCTTTTATCTCCACATTTCCGCTGCAATTTGATTCTGTTTTTTTGCAAGACGCGAGAATAAGCAAAGAGCCAATTAAAACTATTGAACTAAACTTTTTCATATCTTTAAATATTGGTTCTAGGTTTAGACAATATTACAACAAATAATGCTGCATGGGAAATATTAATTACCGTGTTCGAGTCTAGGAATTAAATAAGAAAGTTCTTGTAAATATCTACTCTACCTTCTCCACATTAGGGTCTTTTATTTTATCTTCTTTTTTTATTCCGCCTAAAATTTCAATGTTAATTCCATCGCTAAGGCCAGTTTGTAAGTAGCGTTTTTCAAATGTTTGTGGAGCAGTTTCTACTTCTACAAAAGTTTTGTTGTTTTCAAATTGCAATACACCTTCGGCTAAGGCCAATACTTTTTCTTTTTTAGCTAAAACTATATCTGCTGTGCTACTATAACCTGCGCGTAAAAACACGCCTTTTTGTAAGTTTACTTTTGCTTTTATTTGAAACTGAATGGCCCCATTTTCTTTCACTCCTTTTGGTGCTATGTATTCTAAATTGGCATTGAATTTTACAGTATCTAAAGCGCCAATGGTTAAAATTAAGTCCATTCCCGGTTTAATTTTTCCTACTTCACTTTCATCCACCTTACCATCAAAAATCATTTCGCCCATATCGGCTATAGAGGCAATGGTGGTTCCTTCGTTAAAATTATTGCTTTCTATTACACTTCCACCTTCTTTAACCGGAATATCTAAAATCATTCCATCAATGGTGCTGCGCACAATGGTATTGGTAACTTTTCCGCCCGACTTACTCACACCTTCTTTAATCAAAGCAATGTTATTTTCGGCAGCTTCAAGTTCCTCTTTAGCATTTTTGTATGCCAAGGCAAAAGGTTGGTATTCCGAAAGTGAAATCATTTTCTGATCAAACATTTTTTGGTTTCTATCAAAATCAATTTTTGCATTATCTAAAGCTAATTTTGCTCGTGTAATGCGGCTTTCGGCATTGGCTAAATTAATCATGTTGGGAATAATTTTTATTCGTGCAATCATATCGCCTTTGCTTACATGCGTGCCTGCTACCACAAATATTTTTTCAATAATACCCGAAACCTGAGGTTTGATATTGATTTCTCTACGAGGCACAATGCTACCTGTAGCTAAAGTTTTTTTAACAATGTCGGTTTCAAAAGCTTGTGTGGTTTTAAATACCGTTGGCTTTTCTTGATTTTTATTATACAAGTAATAAATGGTGTACACAAACAAGGCACCAAGTGCCACAAATACCAATGTTCTAATTATTTTTTTCATTTTTTTTATAGCTTTTGGCCACTGGCAGCTAGCCGCTGGCCTTTTTACTTTATATTATTTTATTCCGTTGGCTAAAGCACAACGGCAATTGATACTATACTTCAATATTTTTTCTCCAACTTTTTGCTAGTGGCTAGAAGCCAGAAGCATTTACTCGGTTCTCAATGCTTCCACTGGACTAATATTAACTGCTTTTTGTGCAGGAATAATGCCAGCTAATGCACCTGAAACAATTAATATTGCTAATGCTTTTATGGCAATAATAATATCTACTCCTGGGTTTTGAAACATGCCACTTTCTTGCCCTTTTATAGCAGCACTTACAGCCTCCAAAGTAAATACACCACAAACCAAACCAATATAACCTGCTACCGATGTAAGCAAAATACTTTCAGCAATAACTTGGCTCATAATATTTATTGGAGTAGCTCCAAGTGCCCTGCGAACGCCAATTTCTTTGGTTCGTTCTTTTACTATAATGAGCATAATATTACTTACCCCAATTACCCCAGCTAATAAAGTTCCAATGCCTACAATCCAAACCAACAATTCTATGCCGCGGAATAAGCCCATTAATTTTTTAAACTCTTTTTCGCTGTTCCAAGTACCAATAGCCCTATCATCGGCTGGTGAAATATGATGGCGGTTTTTCAATAATATTTTTATTTTTTCTTCTACTAAAGAAGCCGAGTAAGCAGGTTTGGCTGTTAAAGTAAACCAACCAATTTTACCACCAAAGTTAAAGGCATTTTGAAAAGTAGTAAATGGAATATAAATGGTTTGCAGTTTTTCTTGCACATCATCGCCACTATTATCGGCTTTTAAGGTGCCAATTACTTTAAAATAAATACCATTTACTTGAATGTATTTGTTCAATGGTGCTTCATTTTTAGGAAATAAAATTTCCATAACTCTAGGTGCAATTACACAAACTTTCCTGCGTTCTTTTATATCTAATTCGTTTAAAAAACGTCCTTCAACAATTTTAAAAGTTTGAATTAATTTGGTATCAGGATAATCGCCACGAACGGTAAATGCACCAGTAAATTTTCCTCTGCTAACATTGTTTTCTCCTCTATATCCGCCTAATTGCGCAGCAGGAGCAATAACAGCCAATTCAGGAATATTGTCTTTTATGGCTTGTATATCTTCTACCTTAAAATCGAAAGTTCGTCCGCGCGGCAAACCTTTATAAGCTATCGAAGTTTGTTGAGTCCACATATACACCGCATTTTTAGCAGTGCCGCCAAACGATTCTGTAACACCATTTTCCAAACCATGTCCAGAACCTAGCATAATAATCAACATAAAAATACCCCAAAACACCCCAAAAGCAGTCAAGGCAGTTCTTAGTTTATTTTTACTAAGCGTTTGATATATCTCTTTTAGTTTTTCCAAGGTTATTTATTTTTTGCTGCTAGCTGCTGGCCTCTGGCACCTAGCCAATTATTTTATTCTATTTTAGTTTATGTAATCATTTAGAACTAATTGTTTTTTGCCAGTGGCTAGAGGCTAGTTGCCAGAAGCCAATTTACTCCGCTCTCAAGGCTTCAATAGGTTCAATTTTTGCGGCTCTTCGTGCGGGGAAAAACCCTGCCAAAAGTCCAGCTAATATCAATACTCCCAAAGCTACCATCACCACTTTAAATTCAACTTCAGGTTTTCTAAAAAAGTCACTGTCGGGAATATATTTTTGAGCTAATTCTAATACACCAATTCCAAGCATCATTCCAATATAACCTGATAGTGCTGTTATAAAAATACTTTCCTGAATAATTAATGATATAATATTAAAAGGTGTTGCGCCTAATGCTTTTCTAATTCCAATTTCTTTGGTGCGTTCTTTTACCACTATCATCATAATATTACTTACACCAACAATTCCAGCAATTAAAGTACCTATTCCTATAATCCAAACAAACAATTGAATGCCATTTATTAAACCCATGATACGCTTAAATTCAGTTACATTATTCCAAACAAAAACCGCTTTTTGGTCTTTAGGGTCAAAATGATGTTTTTGCGCTAATACTTTATACACTTCATCTTTTATGGTTTCGCTTTTATCCATATCCGATTCAGGTAAAGTAAAAATGATTTGGTCTAACTTATTATCATTTCCAAACACACGTTGCGAAGTACTTATTGGAATATAAGCTCTTCTGTTATCGTCAGGTCCACCAGCATCTTTAAAAACACCTATCACTTTGAATGGAATATTATTTATATTGATCAATTGATTAACTGGTTCTTCTGTTTTAAATAATTCATCAACTACTTGTTGACCAATGGCACAAACTTTTCGGCACTCTTTTATGTCTAATTCATTTACAAATCGGCCTTTTTGTACTTCAATTTTTTCAGCATAAATCATATCGTAATTGCAACCTTTGGTGCTAAAGCTACCATAACGATTTTTATAATTATATTGATTTACATCCCACAGTTGTAATCTTGGCGAAAGGTGTTCAATGGTTTTTACGTTTTTACCTATCGATTCGTAATCTTGATTAGTCAGTTTAATATCTCTGCCTGGCTGAATACCATCGTAGGCTACCGAAGTACGTCCGTTATTGAACCAAACGCTATTAACAGCATCGTGCGAGAATTGGAATTTTACGCCATTGCCCAAACCATTGCCTGCACCTAATAAAACTATGAGCATAAAAATACCCCAAGCCACACTGAACCCTGTAAGGAAAGTGCGGAGTCTATTTTTGCTAATAGACGCAAATATTTCTTGCCATTTATCTATATCAAACATTGTTTTGAGTGCGAAATGCGAAGTGCCAAAAGTGCGAAATTAACTAAGTTCGGATTGCGAAGTGCCAAAAGTAAGAATTGTTTTACACTTGTATTTATTTCAAATTTATTTTTCATTTTTTTCTTTCCATTTACTCCGCATTTTTGTCACTTCGCATTTCGCATTTATTTTATCTATTTTCTTTTGCTGTTTTTCCTGATGCAGTAAATATTGCAGTTAATTCACTTGCTTCTTTTTTCAATGGTTCAACTTCTTGGCTTTAAAGTATAGTAGCCATTTCTATTAATTCTAGCCAATAAACACATTCATCTACTTCTTCTTCCACAATAGTAATTTTTGAAATAAAATCTGCTTTCGACCTTGCTCTGCAAGCGGCTCTATAGTTTGCACCCACCGATGTTGCAGCTCTAAGCAATTGATTACTTATAACTTTTGAAGCAGGAGAATTATCCATGGTTTTGGTTAAATTTATAATTCCTAAAGCAAACTTTTGAGTCCTTAATTTTAAATTATTAAATTCATTCGACATGGTTTTTTAAAATAATTTTTAAAGTGAAAATTATATGAAGTTCGGATTGCGAAATGCCAAAAGTGCGAATTGTTTTACACTTGTATTTATTTCAAATTTATTTTTCATTTTATAATTTTTTCTTTTCATTTAAACCGCATTTTTGGCACTCCGAACTTCACATTTAATTTCATTTACTTCGCACTTTTGGCATTTCGAACTTCGCATTTTTATAATATCAATCCATCCTTCAATCGAATCACTCTATCAGTCATATCAGCTATATCGTGTTCGTGGGTTACAATCACTACAGTAATGCCACTTTTGTTTACCTCTTTTAGCAAATTCATCACATCGTAACTGGTTTGGGTATCTAATGCTCCAGTTGGTTCATCGGCTAAAATCATTTTGGGTTGTGTTATCAATGCTCTGGCAATGGCTACCCGTTGCTTTTGTCCACCACTCATTTCATTAGGCATGTGTTTAGCCCAATCTCTTAAACCTACTTTTTCTAAATATTCTAAAGCAATGGCATTGCGTTTTTTACTACTTATATTTTGATAGTATAACGGCAAGGCCACATTTTCCATTGCATTTTTAAATGAAATTAAGTTGAACGATTGAAACACAAAACCAATATACTGATTACGTAATTTGGCTGCTTTGGTTTCGTTTAAATGCTGAATTAAAGTGCCTCCTAAGCGATATTCACCTGCATCGTAACTATCTAAAATACCTAAAATATTAAGTAAAGTTGATTTTCCGCTACCCGAAGAGCCCATAATAGAAACCATTTCACCTTCGTTCACCTTCATATCAATGCCTTTAAGCACTTTCATTTTATTATCACCTACGGTGTAAGATTTCTGTATATTTTTTAATTCAATCATTTTTAAGAGCGCCAAATATAAATGTTAGTTAGCTTTAGTTTTGTATGTTTACACAAGCGGACAATTTTAACAATAAAGCAAAAATAAAGCCCACCAATTATTGATGAGCTTTATTTTTTTAAGTATGAAGTTTAAGTATTTATTTATTAATTCAAGGCAAAATAATAACCAAATCCTACTGTAAATCCTCCTGGTTTTAATAGGTCAAATACAGGTTTCATTGAATCGGCAATTGTTAATCCAAGACCTTGATCGTTTAAGGAATATTCGCCACCACTTACTAAAATAGAATATCCAAGTTCAAGTGTAATTCTGTTACCTTGAGGCCTAATCCATTGGCGTTGAACACCAATATTAACCATATTAGCAGGTTTGTAATTAATATCATAGGTGTTTTTGCTTTTTACTCCTGAAGGGCTTGTTACCTCAACTTCTAGTGGAACTTTGTCAATACCAGTGGCTCTCGAATAGCTAATGGTTGGACACCAAGCATTTTCATTTTTTGCATTAAAAATAATACCTAGTCCTAACTTATTGCCCCACGAACCTATTCCTGCCGATGCATCAATAAGGACTGTTTCAGTAACTCTTCCTGTTAACTTTAAACCAATTAGTCCACAATTGTAATTTAAGCCACTACCAAAGCCAAAATAAATATTGTGCTGTTTAGTTAGTTTTGAATAATCCGTAATATTTTGAGCAACAATTATGTTAAATAATGCTACTGAAAATAATACTAAAAGAAAAAATTTTGTTTTCATCTTAATTTACTATTTGTTTTTAATAATTAATGTCCGCCTGATATTTTTTTATCAAAATCAATTCCTTGACTTTTTAGTATACCACTTACCTTCCAAGCATAAAATGCTAGATAAGCAAAACATAAAATGCCAATTATATAACTAAATTGAATTCCAATAGAATCAGCAACTGTTCCTTGTAACCAACTTACTATTCCTCCACCCATAATCATCATAATTAAGAAGCTACTACCTTGGCTAGTATGTTTTCCTAATCCGCTAATGGCCAAAGTGAAAATACAAGGCCAAAGGGTACTGCAAAACAAACCAACACTAGTAAATGCATAAACACTGATCATTCCGTCAGTAGCCATACCTACTGCAAGTGCTGAAATTCCTAATATTGAAAAAATTAATAACATACGTGCAGGATTACCTTTACTAGCCATGTCTGCAAATATTAATACCAAAATAATTAATCCGTAAACATAAAATGGAGTTAAATCGTGGTTCATAAATTTATTGACTCCTAAAAATACTGCAAAAGCCAAGTATGGTGCTATGAAGCGTAATATTTTTTGTAAATTCATGTCCTCAGTAAATGCTTCAACAGCACCTGTCCATCTACCAATCATTAAGCTAGCCCAATACAATGAAATAAATGGCGCCACATCTTGTGTTAAAAAACCCAGGTTTTTTTCCATATATGCTGGTAAATTACTAGCAGTTGATACCTCAACCCCAACATAAACAAAAATAGCTATCATACCTAAAATTAATTGAGGATATTTTAAAGCAGAAGTTTTTGTTGATTCGGTTTGGTCGTTACTTTCGGCTACAATAGATGGTTTATCAGGCAATGAAGAAAACTTTAATAAAATAGCAACTAATAAAAAGGCTGCGCCTAATACCAAATATGGAATTTTAACACTTTCTATACTCATTTGAGATGGACCAGAAGTAGCAGCACCAAATATTGCAAAACTTACAATTAATGGCCCAATGGTTGTTCCTAAATTATTAATTCCACCCGCCAATGTTAAACGTTGCGACCCAGTGCTTACTGGCCCTAAAGCTATGGCTAATGGGTTTGCTACTGTTTGTTGCAATGAAAATCCGAGGGCAACAATAAATAAACCTGAAAGCATTAAGGTAAATGAACCTGTGTTTGCAGCTGGATAAAAAAGCAAAGTTCCCAATGCGGATATAAAAAGTCCTAACGCAAGTCCATTTTTATAACCAATTTTATTTACTAAATCTTGTTTCATTATTACAGAAATGCCCATATAAATTAATGAGCCAACTGTGTAGGCAATATAAAACGCTAATGATACCAACTGACTTTCTCCTTGGCTTAAATTAAACGCGGTTTTAAATACAGGAATTAAAATGTCGTTACTAGCAGCTACAAAGCCCCAAAAGAAAAATACGATTACTAATGGGACAAATTGCCCCCAATTTGTTTTTGAATTCTGTTCCATTTTTTAAATTTATTTGCAGTCAAATACGGAAATTATAAGCAAAACAAAAAATTAAATTTTAGAAACCAAAAACCAATTCTGATTAATATATTATAAACTATAAATTCGCACTCTAATTTTTTATAAAAATGCAAATTAGTGAAGCTCAAAAACAGGTTGACGAATGGATAAAAACTATTGGAGTTAGGTATTTTAATGAACTGACCAATACAGCAATTTTAATGGAAGAAGTAGGTGAGTTGGCACGTATTATGGCTCGCAAATATGGTGAACAAAGTTTTAAGGCCAATGAAAAAGACAAAGACTTAGCCGATGAAATGGCTGACGTGCTTTGGGTTTTAATTTGTTTGGCCAATCAAACAGGAGTAGATTTAACCACAGCATTTGAAAAAAACATGGCTAAAAAAACCAATCGCGATGCTACAAGACACTTAAAGAATGAGAAATTGTTGTAAATTTTTAGCTACTGGCCTTCAGCAACTAGCAGCTGGCTGGAATAAAGTTTATTTCAATTAAAACTAAGATTGATAATTTCGCCTCCTCATAAAAAATATTTCCAATTGACAAAATATCCAAATCACTAAATCAAATAATCAAAAAATAATCTAGAACATGAAATACGAAAAACATATATTTATTTGCGCCAATCAAAAGGCCGAAGGGAAAGTTTGCTGCGGACAAGAGCGCGGTATGGCATTGGTTGAAAAATTTAGAGAAGTGCTAAAAGAAAATGTTTTACAAGGCAAAGTGCGTGCACAACGTGCTGGCTGTTTAGACGAATGTAAGAATGGCCCAGCTTTGGTAATTTATCCTGAAGGAACTTACTATGGAAATGTTACTGTTGATAGGGTAGAGGAAATCGTAAAAATGCATGTTATGCAAAATAAAGTAGTAAACGACTTGGAGTTGAATTTTCAATAAAATCATAAATATCTTTCAATAAAAAACGAGGTTTCTTTTGGAAACCTCGTTTTTTATTTGCTTACAGTTTTATAAATTTAAATACTTTGCTTTCGCCTTCATTATTGGTTATGTTTAGGTAATACATACCACTAATTAAATTGCTTATGTCAAGCTCCGCTTGTGTTCCATAATTGCTGCCTTTAATCAATGCCCTTCCATTTGCATCTATTATTTCAAATCTAAATTGCTCATTATGAGCATATTTTACAAATAATTGATTGTGAGCTGGTTGCGGGAATATGATGAATTCGTCATTTTCAGCATTTGTTTCAATCACTCGTATGTTTGAGTACTCATAATTGCCATTAAAATCTACTTGCTTTAAGCGATAATAAATATAGTGCTCACGAATATTATTCATGGTTTTATCGTTGAACAAATAATTTTTTATGGTGTTGCTGTTTCCTGCTCCGTTAATAGTTCCAATGTTTTCATAATTGGTTAAATCAGTGCTTCGTTCTATTTCAAACCATTTATTATTAATTTCAGTGGCTGTTGACCAATTTAATTGAACATAATCTACTTTTTTATTTGCTGTAAAACTTAAATATTTTACTGGTAAAACCGATACATCAACCCCAACAGCAAATCCACTTGAATTACCAAATCCGTTATTGAATGTAGCAGTAACCACAGAGTCGGTTGTAGCGTTGTAACTATTGATATTTCTCGTGGTTCCATACACTCCATTGCCTAAAGTTCCTGAGGCAATATTGGTTGGACATTTTATAATATTTACACCCGAAAAGTTATTCCCTGTAATTGTTTTCCAGCCATTAATTTCAGCAGCAGTGTAAAATAATTTAATGGTGAAATTACCACTTGTATTGTTATTGGTAGTTACTATTTTATAAGTTTTTTTAGCAATTCGTTTTACTGCTGCAGTATTTGTTGAATAATTAGTGGCTCCAGTTCCAGCACTGTCTATAGTTAATGTAGTTGCTCCATAATTAAATGATGAATTATTAATTAAAACAGCCATTATTTTTCCATTTGGCGAAATAAATGTATCGGTTTCATTTGGTCCAAAATTTAAAGTTTGACTAGTGAAAGCAGTTTCAATTATAGGTGGAATAAAAGTAGTTGAATCTTTGGTTAATGAGTTACTATTTCCTGCTATATCTAAAAAACTATTTGCATTCACTTGAACGGTTACTTTTCCATATAAATTTGGATAAACCGTAGCAGCATAAACCAAGGGACTTTGCTGCACAAAATTTATTGCCGTTCCATTCGTTATTGCTATATCAGAATTGTCAAAACCTGTTATGTTTTCACTTACTGTAAACTGTGCTGTAAAACTTCCATTTATATTTGGCTTAGGAATGCTTATGGTAACTTTAGGTTTGATGGTATCAATAAAAATAGCGTAATCCTCGCTTTCGCCATAACTTAATGTTCCACACGATGGAGAGCTGTTGGAGGCAAAATTGGCAACTACTCGCATCCGAATAAACTGGTTAGGAGCAGGTGGAGTTGCCAAAATATTGATGTTACACGACCTTCTTCCTGTGCCCGAACCAATGGTTCCAACCAATTCATTAGCATCTGTAAAAACGCCATTATTGTTATAATCAATATATATGGTTTGGTTTTGAGGATTAGTAGTTCCTGTTGTAACCCAAGCTGTATAAGCTGTACCCGCTTTTACCATGGTTTTATTAGTACACGAAAAATCAGTGTAACTAGAAGTACCAATTGTCGATGGATTGTTAATGGTATTGAATTCAAATTTTTGAATACCCATTCCAAATCCGCTTAGGTTAGTAGTGGTGGTGCTGCAACTTGCTGCTGGAGAGCTTATGTTATTATAATTGATTGTTTTTATATTGGTGCCATTGGCATTTGTTGCTGTTAATGAAACATAAAATACTCCATTTAAATTAAACTTAATTTCTGCTCGGTTGGAGAACGAATCGGTTCCATTTATAAATTGATAACCAACTGCGGGAAAAATAGACCATTTAATACTAGTTGGCGCATTGGTTGAATGATTGGTGAGAATAAACGTATTTGGGCAAGGTTGCACACTAGTTGCTTGCATGGTAAAATCGGCTATGGGTGCTTGCGCAGTTGGGTTATATAAATTGCTTTGCCAAATTCCTCTACCATAAGTTGAAATAAATAACCTACTTTTATTACTGCCATCAGTCATTATTTCCATATCGCTAATGCGCGCCACACTTGGCAGTCCAGTTAAGAATGGAATCCAATTAGCCATACTAGAATTGCGGAAATAAACGCCAAATGCAGTGCTTACATACATGCTCGAATCGTTTCTACTTTGGTCTAATTCAAATTTTATAAAGGAGCTTGAAGTTAAATTTTTCGTAATTTGTATCCATGTCAATCCTTTGTTACTTGATTTGAAAATTCTGGTTTGATTAGTAACCACATAAACCGAATTGGAATCGTAATTTACAGTTTCAATTTGTTTGATTACCTCTCCACTGTTAAATGGAAATGTAGTTATTTGAGTAAATACTGGTGTAACAGCATTTACATTTTCCGATTTATAAAACAATTGTGGTGAAAAAAATACATATAAAGTACCTCTTGATGGTTTTGAATAAGCCAAACACTTAGTGCCTGTTCTATTAATTCCACCTGTAATAAAAATTTGACTCCATGCCACACCCGATGCCGGATTAGCTCGTAAATTATTGGTGCGTAATAAACTGCTATCCATTTCAAACATTACATTACTATCATTAGCATGTGGTAAATAAATTCCTCCGTGTCCGTTAATACTGCTTGCCGCATGCGAAATAATATTTCTTTTATTACCACCATGCTCGTATACAAGGCTGCTGTCAAAATTATCAAACTCAAAATCTCCAGTCCAATCGCCACCAGTTACCGTAGCAAAAGCTTTATTTACAGCTACATCTTTACCATTATCTTGTAATCCACCAATTATATGGTCGTTATGCAGTCCACTTGCGCCCATTTTATAAAATTCAGAAGCACTTAATCCATCTTCCAAGGTGGTCCAGGTTATTCCACCATTAGTGGTTCTGTCTAATCCTCCATCGTGACTTATAAAAAGTTTGTTATTATTAAATGGCGAAAATAAATAATGGTGTTTATCTGCATGAACCCCAAAAGCCCAATGAGAAAGCAGGTTGAAATTAACACCTCCATTGGTAGATTTCCATAAATTGATAGCACCTATATAAATGGTATTAGCATTGGTTGGATCAACAATGATGGCTAAATTATAGGCTCCTTGTCCATCCATACTAGTTCCATTGCTTGAGTAACCAAGTACGTTTGGTGTGTCCACTTGTTTTACAAACGAAGTTCCATTATTGGTTGATACATAAATTCCTCCAAATGGACTTGCGCCTGTTTTCCAAGCTACACAATAAATTTTTGAAGTATCGCTTGGGCATACTGCTAGCTTAATTCCTGCACAAGTAATACTTGTATTTAAGCTAGATTGTATCCATGTTTCACCATTATTATACGACCTGTAAAAGTTGGTATTGGTAGCTGCATAAATAATGCTTGTGCTTTGTGGGCGGTAGCTTATATCTCTATAACTGGCATTTACCGATGTTTTTTTTACCCAAGTACTTCCTCCATTATTTGTTTTGTATATTCCATTTTTACAAGCAGCAATAATGGTTTGGGTATCACCAGGCATAAATACCATTTCCGATACCAAAACATTGCCCATGCCACTGTTAAAAGCAGCCCAAGTTTTTCCACCATTGGTAGTTTTATATACTCCTAAACCGTTGGCATCGTAGTTGGCATCGCCAGTTCCTAAATACATTACATTAGGATTCAATGGATTTATAAGCAACGATGCACAAGCAGTTAATGGCAAATTATCGGTTATACCCGACCAAGTATTTCCCTCATTTGAGGTTTTAAATATTCCACCCGATGCAGTAACTGCAAATAAAATATTGCTATCGGTTGGGTGGTAAACCAATTGCGATACACGGCCCATTCCCGTGGTTTGCACGCTAGGGTTGGCTGGAAATTTTATTGGCCCTACCTGCGAAAAAGTAGCAGTGTTTTGCCCTAACACTAGTTTTATAATCAGTAAAAAAACAATGGTAAAGTTTATTTTCATTTTGTTTCGCGTGCTTTAAGTGATTGTTCTAAAATTTCTTGTTGGGTCATAATAGTTCCATCAGGTTTAACAAAATCTTTGTTTTTATCTTTCCAGTTTAAAAATTGCTTGTATTCGTATACATATAAAACGGATCGTTTTTCTTCTTTTTCGCGCTCTTCTTTGGTTTTATCTTTTTCAAAAATATCTTTTGCTTCCCCATCTTTTTCGGTAGGTTGCTCTCTGCTTTCCCAATATTTTTCAAAGGCCTCAATGGCTTGGTAATAATTTACTTTTGGGTCGTCCATCATGGCTATCCAGTATGGGTAGGTAGCTAGCGAATCATTGGAAATACTTTTAGTTTCCGCAATTTTTGTATTTTGTATTTTGCTTTTGCAATGAGCTAAGCCCAATAAAGCTATCCAAACTCCAATAATGGCATAGTATTTTATTTTCATAGATTAATTGTAAAATAAAGTTGGGGCAATATATTAAAAATCAAATTGTTATTTTACTATTAACAAAATGAAAATATATTACAATAATGGAGTTTAAATTTTGAAAGAGTAATTGAGTAATGGATTTTCAAATTATTCAGCACATTTCCTTAAAACCATTATCAAATCGTACTCGTTAAAATTACGAATTTTAAGAAGTTCATTTTTAGCACAATTATCTTTAATCCATTCGGCTTTTTTAGCATTTACGCCAGTTACTTTCATAATATAATCAATGCTTAATTTGTCGTCAATTTTCACTGCTTGATTATACATTTCAACCAATTTTAAGAGTTTCTCATTGCTTTTTCCTTTGTCTGAAAATTTGTACCAAGTTTTATAAATCAAACCTTCTACACCAATTCCGCCATTTGAAATAAGTTTAGGCTTAGCCATTTCACGAGCATTTTCAGCTCTATCATTATTGTTCAATAAAGTATCGTGTTTCATTAAATTAGCGTATGCTTTGGCCAATGAATCGTTTTTATGGCGAGCATTCACTTTCACATCTCGTAAAATGGTTTCTTTTCGTTTTAAAATAATATCAAATGGTTTTAACTCATAAAAAATGGCTTTGGTAATTACTAAAGTATCCGATTGATAAGAAATTCTCGAAATTAACAAACTATCACCTAAGCTAGCTTCCAACGCAAAAGCACCAAATTGATTGGCCGAATAAGTTTGTTTGGTATTGGTATTATAAATAATTGAAAAAGATAGTGTTTGTCCAATATCGTTTTTAACAAAACCTTTTAACTCTTTGCTGTGTTGCGCCATAATTAGGCTAGCCAATAGCATTAATAAACAAGTAAAAAATTGTTTCATAAAAGTTTTGTTTGATAAAACCATAAACGAATTAAGCCAAAATTAGTTACATCAAATTGATTTTTTTTGAAGAACAATTGTTTGATATTTAATTGACTGAACTAAAAATCATTTTAAAGTTACAAATAAGCAATGTACTTTCGCCCAAAATTCACAGCGCTTTGTATAAATTACTTCTCAAATTCCTTTTCATAATGCCGGCTGAAACTGCCCATTATTTTTCGTTAAATACTTACCAAATACTTTGTAAAATTCCGTTTGTTCGCCAAATTGTTTCTAGAATTTTTAGGATAAAAAATCCAGTTCAGTTTTTAGGCTTAAACTTTTATAATCCCATTGGTTTAGCAGCTGGTTTCGATAAAAATGCTAAGTATTTAAATGAGTTAAGTTCGCTTGGTTTTGGTTTTGTAGAAATAGGCACTGTAACTCCATTGCCACAAAGTGGCAACGATAAACCACGTTTGTTCCGTTTGCCAAAAGACGAATGTATTATTAACCGAATGGGTTTTAATAACGATGGTTTAGAGGTTATAAAACAAAGGCTAATTAACCGTCCTGCTGATTTAATTGTTGGTGGAAATATTGGTAAAAATAAAGTTACGCCTAACGAAAATGCCAAAGACGATTACCTAAAATGTTTTGTAGGTTTATACCAATTTGTTGATTATTTTGTGGTAAATGTGAGTTCACCAAACACACCAAACTTGCGTGAGTTGCAGGATAAAAAGCCTCTTTCTGAAATACTTTTTGCTTTAATGGAAGAGCGTAAAAATTTTATTGCCAAAGGCAATATTCAAAAACCCATTTTGTTAAAAATAGCACCCGATTTAACCCAATCGCAGTTAGATGATGTAATAGAAATTGTTCAATCAACTGGTATTGATGGCTTGGTGGCAACCAATACTACCATTAGCCGTGATAATTTAGTAACTGCAAAAACCGAAGTGGAGCAAATGGGTGCAGGTGGATTAAGTGGAAAAATTTTAAGTGAAAAATCAACCGAAATTTTGGCTTATATCAAGCAAAAATCAAACAATCAAATTCCTGTAATTGGAGTTGGTGGTATTCATTCAGCCCAAACCGGACAAGAAAAAATAAATGCTGGCGCTAGTTTAATTCAAATTTACACAGGCTTTATTTATGGTGGACCTAGTTTGATAAAACAATTAGCCAAGCTAAAAATCAGTAAATAAAAAGTTATTTCATTGTAAAAATAAAATCACACAAAAATTGAATATCATACATTTAACACCAGCGGCCATTCAAGCCATTAACGAGTATAAAATAAACTTACAAATTCCAGCTACTCATTTTTTGCGTGTTGGAATCAAACAAAAAAACTCAACCGATAAAGGTTTAATTATTGGTTTTGATGAACCAACCGATAAAGATAAAACAGTTGAAATTGAAGGCATACAAGTAGTTTATCATCCAGGTCAAGCCTTATTTTTTGCAGGTATGCAAATTGATTTTTTAGAACGCGATGGTAAAAAAGGTTTTGAGTTAATGGAGAAAAAAAGCTAGCTTTTTGTAGTTCTTTTTCGCTCTCTTTTATTGATATAACTATTCAATGCATCTTTGCTAGTGTACCAGTTTTTACCTTCTTTAAAAGCATCTATTTTTCCTTGCCTTGCTAATAAACTAACATACTCTTGTCCATAAGGCACATCGGGCTCACTCACTATGCTCGATATAGGTTGGTAATCATCGTAAGTATTGGTTAAATTACTCAGGTAAATATCTATTGAGCGCTCCAAAGCTTGCAAAACCATTAGCACTATTTTGGAATAATCGCCATTATTGGCTTTGTTCAATGCATCGTAATATTTTTTCCTGTCATTTTTTAAAATAATGGCAGGTGGAAAACCTAGTTTCATCAAATACAAATTGAAAATAAGTCTTACAGTTCGTCCATTGCCATCAAAAAATGGATGAATCCATACAAACCTGTGATGAAAAATGGCAGCCTTAACTACCGAATTAATTGGAATAGTTTCATTGTTTAACCATTCAATTAAATCCATCATATAAGTATCAACCTTTAAGGCATTTGGTGGGTTAAAATTAGCTCCAGAAATTCTAACACCAGCATTTCTATATCGGCCAGCATATTCTTTTTCAATTTTTTGCAATACCAAACCATGAACCGTTAAAATATCTTTATCGGTTAAAATATAGTTGTTACTTACTAAACTTTCTACAAAATCAATGGCATCGTGGTGGTTAACTGCCTCAAAATGTTCGCGTAGCGATTTTCCTTTAATGGTAAATCCTTCTTCAATAACCATTTTGGTTTCTTGAAGAGTAAGGGTATTTCCTTCTATGCTGTTGGAGTTATAAGTCCACTCCATGGTTAAACTCTCCTTTATGTTTTTAGTGGCAGCAGCAGGAAAAGGGCGTAAAGCATCAAGCTGACTTTTTTTATCGGCTATGCGTTCCAGGTATTTTTCAATTCCTTCAAATTCATAATTATAGTTTTTCCATTCCACCCCACAAATGTATTATTTGTCGGTAAAAATAAAAATTATACAATACCGATATTAAGAATTTTACAAAACCACATAAAAAAACCCGCCTTATTGCTAAAGCAGGTTTTATAAAATTATTTTGCCCTTCGACAAGCTCAGGGTGACAAACTGTTGGATTTTTTATTGCCAATTGCATATTACCAATTGCTCATTGCTCATTGTCAATTGCCTATTGAAAATTATTTTCTCATAATCGTTTCATCTCTATCTGGTCCAACCGAAATGGTATCCACTTTAATTCCTATTTGCTCTTCTACAAATTGCATATAAGTTTTAAAAGTTTCAGGTAAATCATTGTAGTTTTTTATTTTACCTAAATCGCCAGTCCAACCTTTAAAGCTTTTGTATTGAGGATTAATATTTGCATCTACCAAACTGTATGGAATTTTATCACTTATAGTTCCATCAATTTCGTAAGCATGGCAAACAGGAATTTCGCCTAATCCACTTAATACATCGCTTTTGGTACAAATTAAATCAGTTACACCATTTAGCATAATGCTGTATTTTAAAGTAGGCAAATCTAACCAACCAGTTCTACGCGGGCGACCAGTTGTAGCTCCAAACTCATGTCCAAGTTGGCGTAATTCTTCACCTTGCTCATTGTCTTGCTCAGTAGGGAAGGGGCCGCTACCAACGCGAGTACAATAAGCTTTAAAAATTCCGTAAACTCTTTTTATTTTTTGCGGAGCAACACCCAAACCATTACAAACACCACCTGTAATGGTATTTGATGAAGTTACAAAAGGATAAGTTCCGTAATCAATATCTAGTAAAGTGCCTTGAGCGCCTTCGGCCAATACCTTTTTTCCTTGATTCATTAAATCGTCCAAGAAGTATTCGGTATTTACTATTTTGAATTGCTTTAAAAATTCTATGGCTTCAAAAAATGATGGTTCATGTTCCTCCATATTGTATGGATGTAAAAACCTATCCAATAAAGTTCTGTGGTTTGCTGCAACCACCTCATATTTTTGATTAAAATTAGGTGCTAAAATATCGCCAACACGTAAACCGCTTCTGCCAATTTTATCTTGGTAAGTTGGGCTAATTCCGCGCAAAGTAGAACCAATTTTATGCTCACCTTTATTGGCTTCACTTGCTGCATCTACCAAACGGTGAGTGGGTAAAATTAAATGTGCTTTTTCCGAAATGTATAAATTAACCAATGGTTCAGCGCCACCTAAGGTAATTTTTTCAATTTCTTTTTTAAAGGTAATGGGGTCAATTACTACACCACTGCCAATAATATTGATGCAATGTTTGTGAAAAATACCTGAAGGAATGGTGTTCAAAACATGCTTTTGTCCGTTAAACTCTAGCGAGTGACCAGCATTT
The DNA here is from genome assembly GCA_044239605.1 of Bacteroidia bacterium. Taxonomy (GTDB): domain Bacteria; phylum Bacteroidota; class Bacteroidia; order UKL13-3; family UKL13-3; genus JAAFJM01. The sequence continues at coordinate 38,582 of JBIIBC010000016.1, forward strand.
GGTCCACCTTGGAACCTTGCCACCACATCATACTGAGGAGTAAGTACATCAACAATTTTACCTTTACCTTCATCGCCCCATTGCAGGCCTAATACTACATCTATCATATTTCTATTGCTTCTAGCTACTGGCTTCTAGCCCCTAGCTTATATTACTAATTTATTATACTATTAACTATCAACCGACAACCATCAACTAATAATCAGGTTTTGGAACTACTTTATTACAAGTTAAGCAATTTCTATTTTCATCCATTTTGGGGTTTCCAAAAAGGTATAACGAGTGGTTGGTAACTTCAAATTGCATTAAATCGCCCATCATAGTTTTTATTTGATGAATTCTAGGGTCGCAAAACTCTAAGATATTACTACACACATTGCAAATCATGTGATCGTGTTGCCTAAATCCATACGAACGTTCAAAACGAGCCAAATTTTTACCAAATTGGTGTTTAATAACCAATCCACAATCCAACAGCAAATCAAGGGTATTATAAACAGTAGCTCGGCTAACGCGGTAATTGCGTTTTTTCATATGTTCAAACAGTGTTTCTACATCAAAATGCTCTTTATTACTATAAATTTCATCTAATATAGCAAAACGTTCTGGCGTTTTACGCTGCTCGTTCTGTTCTAAAAAAACAATGAATTTTTGCTTTACTTCTTCCTTAATTTGATCGTTGCTCATAAAAAATTATTGCACTGATTTTAAGGTTCAAATAAAAACGTTAAATTTTGCCTTTCAAAACAATGTTGATTGTTTGTGGAACATAAATTTAAATTGAAAAGATAAAGTTAGCTATGAGTGCCCAAGTTGCTTGGGTTTACAATTGAATATAGGTTTAATAATTATTATTTTGAATTATGAACAAACTTCAGCCAGTTTATTTCGTATTGAAAGTTTGTCGAAATTGTATTTTTTTATTTTATTTCTACTTTTTGCTTGAAACATCAGCCATTTATTAAATGGAGTTAATTTGTTAAAAATAGTTGGCACCAATAACCAAAACGAAATATTTAAATTTGTAAAACAATAATTTATTTTGGCGTTATTATTTATTAAATCTTCACCTCTACACAAAAAAATGGTTTAAAAACCAATTGGTAAATTTATTTAATGCTTAAAATCACACTATCAATTTTAATATATAGTTTGTTTTATGCAAGTAAAAATTATTTTTGCACCACTAAAAAATACAATTAATTACATAATTATGTCAAAATCAGGAGTTGTAGCTCAGGTAATTGGTCCAGTTGTAGATGTGAGTTTCGCAGCTAGCAATGAAGGCTTACCAAAAATTTTAGATGCACTTTATATTACTAGACCCGATGGATCGCGTTTAATACTTGAATGTCAAAGACATTTAGGTGATAATATGGTTCGCGCTATTGCTATGGAAGCAACAGACGGATTAGTTCGTGGAATGGAAGTAGTGCCAATGGGATCGCCAATATCAATGCCAATGGGCGAGCAAATTAGAGGTAGATTATTTAACGTTGTTGGTCAGGCAATTGATGGTATGAAAACCATGGATGCTAGCCAAGGTCAACGTGCAATTCACCAAAATCCTCCTCGTTTTGAAGATTTAACAACTAATGCAGAGCCATTATTTACAGGTATTAAAGTAATCGACTTAATTGAGCCATACGCAAAAGGTGGTAAAATTGGTTTGTTTGGTGGTGCGGGTGTTGGTAAAACTGTATTAATTATGGAGTTAATTAACAACATTGCAAAAGCATACGAAGGTATGTCGGTATTTGCTGGTGTTGGTGAACGTACTCGTGAAGGAAACGATTTATTACGTGAGATGATTGAATCGGGCGTAATTAAATATGGTAAAGAATTCCAACACGATATGGAAGAAGGTGGATGGGATTTATCTAAAGTTGATTACAACGAATTAGAAAAATCGCAAGCAACCCTTGTTTTTGGACAAATGAATGAGCCTCCTGGAGCACGTGCTCGTGTTGCATTATCAGGTTTATCGGTAGCTGAATACTTCCGTGATGGTGATGAAAAATCAGGTGGACGCGATATTTTATTCTTCGTTGATAATATTTTTCGTTTTACACAAGCTGGTTCTGAAGTTTCGGCTTTATTAGGTCGTATGCCTTCAGCGGTAGGTTACCAACCAACTTTAGCTTCTGAAATGGGAGCAATGCAAGAACGTATTACTTCAACGAAACGTGGTTCTATTACCTCAGTACAAGCGGTATATGTACCTGCGGATGATTTAACAGATCCGGCTCCTGCTACTACATTTGCGCATTTAGATGCTACAACAGTATTAAGTCGTAAAATTGCTGAGTTAGGTATTTATCCTGCGGTTGATCCATTGGATTCAACTTCACGTATTTTAACAAAATCTATTGTGGGCGATGCTCATTATGATTGTGCTCAACGCGTAAAATCTATTTTACAACGTTACAAAGAGTTACAAGATATCATTGCCATTTTAGGTATGGATGAACTTTCGGAAGACGATAAACAAACTGTTTACCGCGCACGTAGAGTTCAACGTTTCTTATCTCAACCATTCCATGTGGCTGAACAGTTTACAGGTTTAAAAGGAGTATTAGTTCCAATTGATGAAACAATTAAAGGATTTAATATGATTATGGATGGTAAATTAGATCATTTGCCAGAAGCAGCATTTAACTTAGTTGGTAGTATTGAAGATGCAATTGCCAAAGGAGAAAAAATGTTAGCTGAATCAAAATAATAAATATAGTTTTCAGTTCTTAGTTTTTAGTACTTAGTTATAATAACTATTTAAAAACTAAGAACTAGGAACTAAAAACTAAGAACTAAACAGTATGCAATTAGATATAATAACAGCCGATAAAACACTTTTTAGTGGTGAAATTGAAATGGTTACTTTACCAGGAACTGACGGTACTTTTCAAATTTTGAAAGGTCACGCAGCCTTAGTAAGTAGCTTAATTAAAGGACAAGTAGTGGTTAAAGGCACTGAAAATGGTAATCAATCTTTTGATATTACTGGCGGTATTGTTGAAATATTAAACAATAAAGTAGTAGTTTTAGCTTAGGTTATTATCAAAATAAAATTTAAAAAACCTGTTATTTATGAAAGTAACAGGTTTTTTTGTGCGTTTTTCTATGAAATTACAAACCCTCTTTTTGAATGTTTATTTCAGTATTTATTTTAGCATCTAGCCAAAATGTTCCGAAAGGAATAAAGGATACAATAAAAGCGACTAATATTTTAAAAAAACTCCATTTAACTACAATAAATACTTGCAATAACAAAATGCAATAAAGCACAAATAAAACGCCATGGGCCCATCCCACGTATTTAACAGGTTCTGGAATTTGAAAAGTATATTTTAAAGGCATAGCTATAAGTAGTAATATTAAAAATGAAATACCTTCGGCTATAGCTAAAATTTTAAAGGTTTTAAGTACTTTTATTTTATTATCCATTTTTTAATTAATGTGTGTTTTATTATTTATCAAATCGTTATTGTATTGCTGAACAATACATTTTACAGCACTATCCATTGAATTTATTTGTTTTAAATATTTTAAATTTCTTATTTGATTGGTTCGCATAAAACTATCTTTTTTTAAATCAAAAAAAGCTAAACCAGTTTTTCCATCAAAATGATAAACATATGGCCAAGTAATGTATTGATAAAAGCCATTTGTAAGCTGCATAGCCCAATGATTCTGTCCTATATTCTCTCCAAAACTATAAAATTCTTTTGGGTAGGAAACATAATTTAACGCCATTGGTAAAATATCAATTTGCTGTAAGGTGGAATTATTAATTTCAGGTTTTACTAACTGCTCGTTAGCACTGAATACAAATAATGGAATTTCGTATTTACCTTGTGTAGTTTGATAATATGGCTTTTCATTTTCGGCCGAATGATCTGCTGTAACTATAAAAATTGTATTGTTATACCAAGGTTTATTTTTAGCAGTTGCAAAAAATTGTTGCAAAGCATAATCAGCATACTTTATAGTTCGATGAATAGGTAAAGTACCTTCCGTAAAACTTGTCCTTAAATGCTCAGGAATACTATATGGATGATGGGATGATAATGTAAATAAGGTGGCATAAAAAGGTTGTTTATTTGAAGATAACTGATCGGAAAAATATTGTAAATAAGGTTCATCAAAAATTCCCCAATGTTGATCAAAATCGGATTTGTTTGGATATTCGTTTAATCCAAAATATTTACCTTCATTGGTTATTGCTGTAAAATTATCAAAGCTCATTGTGCCATTTTTGCCCCCATGGAAAAAACTTGTTTGATAGTTTAATTCCTTTAAATAAGCCCCCAAACTTTTTAATTTATTACTTTGGTAATAGCTGCTCATATAATCATTATCCATCCAAGTTGGCATTGATGCAATTATTGCAGGAATTCCTTCAATTGAGCGCTTTCCATTGGCATAAGCATGGGTAAAAACCAAGCTTTTGTTCATTAAGGAATCAATAAAAGGAGTATAACCTATGCCATTATTAAAGTATCCAACGTATTCCTTACCAACACTTTCTAAAATTAATATAATTATATTTGGTTTATTTTTAACTGAATCTGTTTGAAATATAATTTTGCGAGGATTGAAATATTGATTAATAATATTATTGTCAAAATAGTTTTTGGTTAACAAGCCCACCTGTTGGGTGCTTATTAAAAATTGAAAAGGTGTATTTACAATAAGTGGAACCAACTCTGCACGGCTAATTCTTGCAGCATCAAAAGTGTTTAATGGTGTTAAATTAACACTTCCCCTTGCTCCTAAAAAACAAATGGCTGAAATAATGAATAGAGCTATTAATTCGGTTATATATTGTTTGGTTTTATAAATAATACCAAAAAAATTAACACTTTTTACTATCCATTTGTTAAATTTAAATAACAATAAGATTACAGACAATAAGATGATGACAATGTACCAATAATCTAACAAATAATTTTTCCAAACTCCGGCTAATTCGTCACTCATTTTAAGCAATTCTAGTCCAGAACGTTTTCCTGAAAATTTGTAATAAATAGTATCGATTAAATTTAAAAAAACGGCTACGCTGTTAATAGTATAAAATAATATATTGATAGTATGTTGGAACCAAATGGCTGCCCGAAATTTAAATGGTAATACTAATAATAAAATTAATAATGAATTTGTATATATAATGGCTGAGAAATCGAACAAAAGACCTACGTAAAAAGCATGTATAATTTCTATAAATCCAAATTGGAAAAAGGATGGATTAAATGCAAGAAATATTAACCTACATAATGTATAGATTAATAAAAGTAGTAGTATTTTGTACAGTAGTAATTTTTGAAAACTAAGTCTTTCTAGCATTACAAATATTTATGCATTATTACTGCAATAATAAAGTATTTACACTTCTTTATTGCTTTAAAAAAGTAAAATTGTTTTACGTAAAAAATTAAAACAAACGTAAAACAAAATATTTATTCGTCAAAAGGTTCCAAAGTTCTATTTTATTGCCTTCATTGTTCATAATATGAACAAACTTTACATAATCAAAAGTTTCAATTGAGTCTAAAACGTTTACACCATTTGCTTTTAATTGAGCTACCAATCCTTCTATGTTTTGCACACGGTAATTAATCATAAACTCCTTTTTTAAATGGGCTCCATTGCAAAGTGTTTATTTCATCAGGTTTATCTAAACTCCTCGATTCAAAGTTGGCGCCATAATCGTTGGCATCAATGTCTTAGTTTTTTTGTACCATTCTGTTATTTCCTTTGGGTTTTCAGAGAAAAAAAATACTGCCAACAGCAGTTACTTTAGGTATACTATCGTTAGTTTAGTTAATGTTGGGTTTTTGTTCCGTTTTTTGCTTTATATTCAAAGTTACAACTTACAAAAGTTACATTCATAACAAACAAAACTGCTATTAATATAAGTGCGTGTTTCATTGGGGGTAATAAGAGAATATAATAAAAGACAATAATAATAAAAATGAAATGTGATTTATACTTAAAAAGTAATCCGTATTTACCGCTTTTAAAGCACAAACAATGAAACATCAAATTTGATTATGGGTGAAATAAAAGCTATGATAGAGATGTCTGAAAGAATAATACTGGCATTTATTCTGAGGAGTATTTTTAAAATTTGTTTATGATTTTTTTGAATTAATTACCTTCAAATTTATTTTATCCAAAACCTAAAAAATAGATTAAAGTGTTTGGTGAATTTCGTTCTTTATTTAGCTGCTATTGCAATTTTAGTTGGAGCAACTGTGCCAGAATATGTTTTAGCATAAACGTAAGTAAACACAGCACCAAAAAACATAATAATAGAGGAATAAGAAACCCATAATAAAATTAATATTACCGAACCAGCAGCGCCATAAACCGAGGCTGGGTTTGCTTTTCCAAAATAATAAGCAAGTGCTGTTTTTCCTATAGTAAATAATATTCCTGTTATTAATGAACCTAACCAAACTTGCTTCCATTTTATTTCTGCATCGGGTAAAACTTTAAACATTAATGCAAACAAAAACGAAATGACTGCAAGCGATAAAGAAAAATTAATGATGCTAAAAACTGAAATCATAAAAGGCGAAGTATCTACTTTTATCCAATTGCTCATAGCAGCTATAGCGGTAGAAATAACCAAAGAAATAGTTAACAAAAAAGCAATAGCCAATATTAATCCAAACGAAAATAACCTTGCTTTTAAAATAGGCAAAATACCCTTTTGAGCCACTGTTTTAACTTGCCAAATTACATTGAGTGTTTTTTGTAATTCAACAAAAACACCCGTAGCACCAATCAATAAAATAATTACACCCACTATAGAACCCCAGAGTGTAGCCTTTGATTCGTTGGCTTTTTCTAATATTTGGCTAATTTGAGCAGCAGTGCTTGCTCCCATACTTTTCGATATTTCATGGATGAGGTCATTATTTACGGTTTCATTTCCAAAAAAATAGCCCATAATTGTAACTATTAAAAGTAACAAACCCGGAATGCTAAAAACTGCGTAGTAGGCTATAATTGCGCTTTCTCTAAATGGATCTATATTAATCCAAGCCTCAAAACTATCTTTAAAAAGTTTACCCAGATGTTTAAGTTTAAATGCCATTATTTAACCTTGGTATTCTTATTATTTAATTTAATACCTGCTTTGGTAATTTTTTTAGGTGAGCCGGCTACTTGATTAGGATCATTCAAATTGGGTTTTTCTCCGTTATAATCTTGGTATGTTTTTTTCTCTAACAAGTTAATTGTTTCAATGGTGTTTATGTTTTTTGAGGTGTTTTTTTTCATTTTGATAGGTTGTTAAATTGTTGCTCCATTAATTTAGTCAGTTTTACTTTTTTTGGTATTACCAACTGTTTTTCTTCCTATAACATACCGCGCAATTAAAGCGCCTACTGCTAAAATGATTAACAAATGAATTAAAGCATCTGCACCAAATAAAAAGAAGCCCAAACTCCAAATGCCTAATAAAACCTTTGCTGAAATATGTAAAAATTGCGTTGGCATGCTGTTTATTTTTGCTACAAAAGTGACTTAAATAATTAAGTAACTTATTACATAATTATTTAAAGTGTTGCATATATCACACGTTAAAAGGGGGTATCATTTGAGAAATTTAGTAGTAAAAAACTTCGCTAGTGTTTCAAGGGTGAGCCAATTAAAAAACCTATGACTTAAATAAAAAACCAAAATTGCTTTAGCTAAAAGCGAAAGAGGTTTCTCCAATTAAAACCAACCCAATATTTCCCGCTTTTAAAATCCTTTACAAACAATATATTTGAATGCATAAAATATATTACAGGTAATGAACAAATTTTTTATACTTTTATTTACTCTTTATTGCTTCCAACTAACGGCTCAAACCAACGATGCTGCTGTTATAAAACAAATTACTGAAGAAGTATTGCTTAACGGAGAAGCTTATTCAGACTTGCGTGATTTATGTAAAAAAGTTGGTAACCGCATCAGTGGTAGTCCGCAGGCCGAAAAAGCTGTACAGTTAATGTATAACAAAATGAAAAGCTATGGTTTTGATAGTGTGTGGCTTCAACCTGTTATGGTTCCGCGTTGGGTAAGAGGCAGCAAACAAACCGAAACTGGTAAAATTATCAATGAAAATAAACCTTATAAAGTAAATATTTTAGCTTTAGGTGGCTCAGTATCTACTCCTAAAAATGGCGTAACGGCTAATGTGATTGAGGTAAAAAACTTTGAAGAATTAAAAAGTTTAGGCAAAGAAAAAATTGCCGGTAAAATTGTGTTTTTTAATCGCCCAATGGACCCCACTCAAATCAGTACAGGAAGTGCTTATGGAGGTGCGGTGAACCAACGTGGGCGCGGAGCTACCGAAGCTGCCAAATATGGAGCCATTGGTGTAGTTGTTCGAAGTATGACTTTAGCTCACGATGAATTTGCACATACAGGCGCTATGTATTATAATGATTCGTTTCCAAAAATTCCTGCTTGTGCCATTAGCAGTAATCATGCCGATGTATTAAGTAAATCTATTAAACAAAATAATCAAACCCAATTTTATTTTAACTTAAATTGTCAAAATACTATTGATAGTGTATTGAGTTATAACGTAATTGGGCAAATAAACGGAACTACCAAAGCCAACGAAATTATTTTAGTAGGTGGTCATTTAGATAGTTGGGATGTGGGCGAAGGTGCTCACGATGATGGCGCAGGTTGTGTTCAAAGTATAGAAGTATTGCGTTTGTTTAAAACCTTAAATTTAAAACCACAACGTACATTGCGTGCAGTACTTTTTATGAACGAAGAAAATGGTTTGCGTGGTGGGCTCAAATATGCTGAGTTAGCGGCTTTGAACAAAGAAAATCATTATGCTGCCATTGAAACAGATGCAGGAGGTTTTGTTCCGCGTGGTTTTGGAATCAGCGATTCTACCGTTTATAAAAATATGGCCGCCAAAGCCCATTTGTTTAGAAACTATGGTTGGGATAAAATAGACCTTGGTGGCGGTGGTGCCGATATTGGTCCGCTAAAAAATAATTGCAAAGCCTTGATTGGTTATGTGCCTGATTCGCAACGTTATTTTGATTACCACCATACCGAAAACGATGTATTTGAAGCAGTAAATGAACGCGAGCTGCATTTAGGTGCTGCCGCAATAGGCAGTTTAGTTTGGCTACTTTGTAACGAATAATTTATAATAGCTAAACATAAAACATAAACTAAAATATACATTTGCAAACCTAGAAAAAGAAAAACTATTAATTAATTAAATAAGATGAGTGCAGAGACAAAAGAATTAATTTTTAAAAAAATTGGAATAGCCATTGCTTTTTCGCCAAGGCTTGAGGCTATTATAGCTGAAGCTTCTAAAATGCAAAAAGGATTTTTATCTAACTTGTTTTTTATACATGTTGGAAAACAAAGTGCTGAAGACGAAAAAACATTAAATGAACTTTTTGATAAATACAATTTAAACAACTCGCAATTAATTTGGCGCGAAGGCGAGCCTGTTGAAACTATTTTACAAATATGCGAAGATGAGCAGTTTGATTTATTGGTGGCAGGTGCCTTAGAAAAAGAAAGTTTAATAAAATATTTTATGGGCAGTGTAGCCCGTAAATTAAGTCGCAGGGTAAAATGCAGCATGTTAATGCTTACTGAACCTATGATAGAATCTAACCCTTTAAAACGCATAGTGGTTGAAGGTTCTGATAATCCAAAAACAGTTAACACCATTACCAAAGCCATTGAAATAGCCAAAGCTTTTGATGTAAAATATTTAGATGTAATACAAGAAACTGATTTAAGCAAAGCTGCCTTAATACGTAGCGATGAGTTTAAGGAAAACGAAATGGCACATCACAAAGAGCAATTAATTAGCGAAGAAAATAAAAAGCTAGAATATATTTTAAGTTGCAACGATTGTGGCGGCTTAAAAGTAAATGTAGAACGAATAGAAGGCAAACCGGGTTATGTAATTACCAAATATGCCCGCGAAAACGAAGCAGATTTATTGGTACTAAACTCGCCTGATAGAAAACTAAATTTAATTGACCGTGTTTTTCCAACTGATATTGAATTTGCCCTAGCCGATTTGCCTTGTAATTTATTATTGGTAAATGAAGATGGGGTTTAGTTTTTAGTTGACAGTTGTTAGTTGATAGACGATAGGCAATAGAAAATGGGCAATTAGCAATAAACAATAAGCAATAGTTAATAGACAATTTAACAATACAACAATCAAACAATTCCTTAAATCTCCAAATCAACAAGTCAAAAATCAATAAATCAATAAATCCCCCCAATGAAAACCTTAAACCACCACGAAACAATAAGTTTAATATTAAGCTTAGGTATACTGCTTATTGTGGCAAGGCTTGTGGGCGAATTTTTTAGGAAATTTAAAATGCCATTGGTAGTTGGGGAGTTGGTGGCAGGTATTTTGTTAGGTCCTAGTTTATTAGGAACTTACTTTCCAAATTTAAGTAATATTGTATTAAATAAGGAAAGTAATTCTGCCATAGCATTTAATGGAATTACATCCATATCAGTAATTATGTTACTTTTTGTGGCAGGTATGGAAGTTGATTTATCCATTATTCGCCAGCAAGGAAAAACTGCTTTAAAAACAAGCTTTTTAGGTTTAATTATTCCATTAGGATTGGGCTTTTTAGTAGCTTATTATCAGTTTCCATTGTTTGGAGAAAACTATAATTCGCATACTCAATTAATATTGTTTAGTTTATTTTTTGGGACAGCTATGGCCGTTTCTGCATTACCCATTATAGCGCGCACTTTAATGGACTTAGGTTTATTTAGGACCAAAGTTGGAATGATAATAATAGCTGCAGCCATGTTCGATGATATTATTGGTTGGTTATTATTTTCGGTTATTTTAGGCATGATGAAACCCGACACAGGCGCTCATGGATTTATTTACACTTTAGGTTTAACCATACTTTATTCAGTGGCCATGCTTACTGCTGGTAGAATTATCATTAATAAATCATTGCCTTGGGCACAAAAAAACTTTAGCTGGCCAGGAGGATTTTTAAGTATTTCATTAGGTTTGGCTTTTTTAGGTGCTGCGTTTACCGAGTTTATTGGTATTCATGCCATTTTTGGGGCATTTATAGTAGGTATTGCCTTTGGAGATAGCGTTCATTTAACCGAAAAAACCCGTGAAATAGTGAATCAGTTTGTTACCAATATTTTCGCACCTTTGTTTTTTGTGTCTATTGGTTTTAAGGTAAACTTTTTTGCCAATTTCGATTTCCAAGTAACTGCTTTGGTATTAATTATTGCAGTAATTTGTAAACTATTAGGAGCTGGGTTAGGTGCATTATGGGGCGGCTTAACTAAAAAAGAAAGTTTGGCAGTAGGTTTTGGAATGAATGCCCGTGGCGCCATGGAAATTATTTTAGCATTATTGGCTTTGCAAGCAGGATTAATCAATCAGAAACTGTTTGTGGCTATAGTTATTATGGCAGTAGTAACATCGGTTATGGCTGGCCCGGCACTTCAATTATTGGTTAAAAGTAAAATTGATCAAGACAAAGAAGATTTAGACAAAGAACAAGAAGAAATGTTTGTTTAGCATTTTGATTGCTGGATTGTTGTATTGTTAAATTGTTGGTTTTTGAATTATAAGCAATACGCCTTGCAAATTGCCTATTGCAAATTTTTTTTCTCCCAATTCTCCCATCTCATTTCCCAATTCCCTCATCTCAACTCTCAAAACTTAGTGCTCTGTCCCTACTCTCATTTCACATTTCTCATCTCACATTTCACAATGCCCTTCTCACATCTCACCTCCAAAAAAAGGCCTATAATGAATTTAAACAATAAATAGTTAGAGTTTTAAAACAAAACCTTATTTTCGCCCCCATTAAAAATTATAACAATAAATGAAGCAATTGATAGATGCCATTAAAGCAACTTTGGCAAAAGAAGGATTTGAAGGCGAAAAATTAGTGAATCAGTTAAAAGAATTACGCCAACATTTTATTGAAAACTTAAACCAACCTGGCTATGTACGCATGATTAGATTGGCATATGAAAACATTCAAGAAAATGGAGATTACACTTTTGAATATACCGAAGATGACGGAAAAGCTAACCTTGATTATTTGTTAGATTTATTGAGCGATTATAGCAACAAATACAACAAAGAAGAGTTGGTAGAATACCGCAAAATGATGGAAGGCGAAGAGTGGACTAGCCCTGATCAAGAGTGGGAAGGCGAAGAGGATGACGAGGAAGAAGTTGCTTAGTTAAAAACAATCGGGGGGATTTTAGTTTTCTCACTTAAAAATTGTACAATTGAATACACCAAAAGGAAAACTTATATCTATTGGAGGTGCCGAAGATAAAGGCACTGAACCAGAAAATGGATATGGGCACACAGTAAAAAGTTTAAACTTTTTTAGCTTAGCTATTTTAAAAAGATTTGTTGAAGAAGTAGGCGGATCGGATAAAAAAATTGAAGTAATTACTACCGCTTCTTCTATTCCGCAAGAAGTAGGACAAAATTATTTAGATGCATTTGGCAAAATAGGTTGCAAAAAAGCGGGCGTTATGAATATTCGTAACCGCGAAGACGTTCAAAACCCTGAATACATCCAGCGTGTAAAAGAATGCGATGGTATTTTGTTTTCGGGCGGAGACCAATTGCGCTTAACAAGTATTTTTGGTGGAACCGAAATTTATCAAGTATTACATGATAGGTATTATGCCGAAAAAAGTTTTGTAATAGCAGGAACTAGTGCAGGCGCTATGGCTATGAGCAATACCATGATTTATAGTGGAAAAAGCGAATTAGCGCATTTAAAAGGCGAAGTAAAAATTACTACAGGTTTAGCTTTTATTCCAAATGTAATTATCGATTCGCATTTTGATAAACGTGGACGTTTTAACCGTTTGGCACAAGCCGTAGCAAGCAATCCTCAATGCACAGGAATTGGTCTTGGAGAAGATACTGGAGTAATTGTTATTGATAATAATTATTTAGAAGTAATAGGTAGCGGTGCTGTGGTAATTGTAGATGGACGAGATATCAAATTCTCTAACATTACTGATGTAAGCGAAAGTTCACCTATTTGTATTGAAAATATTAAAGTAAATATTTTAGTAAAAGGAAATGGCTATTTGCTTAAAGAACGTAAGTTTTTACCTAATGCTCATGAAGCAAACGCCAAAGCATAATTTCATTAGAATCAAATAACTAAAAGCCTTCTAAATTCAAATTTAGAAGGCTTTTTTGTTTTTATTTAAAATTAAAATATTAGCAAATAAAACCAACTTTAATTCCAAAAGATTATCATTTACGTGAAAAAACAAACATCTCCTCCTGACTATACCGCTAAGATTACCCATGAATTTTTGACATACTGATTTAATAATTTAATAAGATAGGATTGATTTCTATTAACGTTTGCAAGTTGAATTGTTTTAATATTTTAGTGTCAATTCTTTTATAAAAGGTTAGAAAGTAATAGCGCGTTGGCCCGACAAAAATGCGGGGGTGCTTTAGGCCTAGTGCGGTGGGGAGCATATTTTTGTCTAGCTTTTTTGCATATTTTTTTAGCAATGAAAAAAGTATGAAGAAAAAACTAGAATGCTTGTAGAGCGAAGTTTGTTCTTCTGAAAAACTATAAGGTACTTTTAAGAAGATACTATCTAGGTAACTTTTGCATATTTTTTGGCAAACTCAACAAATTAGCAAACAACCTGTAAGCGCCTGGCACACCAGCAGGTAATTCTCTAAAGAAAGCCAAGCCCGTATAAACATAATTTCCTTTGCCATATTTGGCAATAATTAAACTGCCTTGGTTGGGTTTTTCTCCCGGGTCGTTCATGCTTAATGGACATTGGAAACTGCTATCCATGTCGGTTCCAAAATAAATTCCGCGCTCTTGAATCCAGCCATCAAAATCGGAATTGGTAATTTTGTTTGGAAAATTTAAAACCGAATGCTCAGGCAATAAAAATGTAACAGGCGCTTCTTCAATGGTAACTCTATCGCGGCTTAGTTTAAATGGCACGGGCGAAATTTGGTCTTTCAAGGGTCCAAAAAAGCTGTTGGTATTATACTGAACTATTAAGTTTCCACCCTCTTTTACATAATCAAACACACGTTGTTTGTATTGTTGTAATTTTTCGTTGGTGTTAAATGCACGCACTCCAAGAACAATGGCAGGAAATTCATTTAAGTTTCCATTTTGCAATTGTTCATCGGTAATCATTACCACTTTATAACCCATTTGCTCTAAGCTTGCTGGCACTTCATCGCCCGCACCTTGAATATAACCAACTGTGTTAAAAGTTTTCTTTACATCTATTTTTACCAATTTAGCTTCAGCCTCTGGAAACCAAGTTTGCACAGGAATATGGTCGTACTTAATTTCTTTGATGCCTTTGGTGTATGAAATGCCATTTATTTCGGCTGAGAATTGAATTGTTTCAATTGTTGAATTGTTGGATGGTTTAATGGAGAAGGAAACAATTTGTTCATCACCTTTTTTGGGTAAAGTGATGTTTGTAAATGTTGGTTCTATAGTCCAACCTTGAGGTAAGTTTGCTCTTAATTTAGTTTGAATATTATCTTTTCCAGCTTTAACAATCACCTTGATTTCTTTTGGTTTTTCATCGGTAAATACAAAGCTTTTTTGTGTTAAGTTGATCATTACGGGTGGTGTAATTACCAACGGACGATACAACTCACCTTTTTCAGGATCAACCCATTTGTAAATTGGAGTTGTAAATTGATTATAGTTAAAGCCATTAATTGAAAAAGAAAAACTTTGGTAAGCGACATCAACATAAGTAAATTTATTTTCATTATAAGGATAAAGCTTTTTGTATTCGAATGAAAACATGTTTCTCATTTTAATTAGTTTACCTGAATTATATTCAACAAATGGCTTATTTAAAAAATATTTTTCCTTGTACGTAAATGCTTTATCTCTGGATAACACAGAGTCTATTTTTTTTTCGAATGATAAAGCAGAACTAGATACACTATTTAGTATGATCTTTTTAGAATTTAAGCGATTTAATATTTGAGATGTTAATGAAATAGTATCTTTATTCGAAATTTGAAAAACATCTGACGTTTGTTCAGTCCAAAGTCCAGATATATTTTTAATTATTTCGTATAATTGAATAGTTTTTTCCGTTTCAGTTTGATAATCTAATTCATAATAAGGTAATGTGTCGATTAATTTAAATGCGTCATTTATTGATAATTCAGGATTTGAAACATTGTAGTTTTTGATTAGATTTTCCAAAGGTTTTATAGGGAATCTTCCTGCTTTAAATCTTTTCCAAGTAAAATCTATTCCTTCAAAAATATCTTTTAAGCCTGTGGTATCTCCTTTTATGGATTTAAAATATTCAAAGCTTTCTCCACGTTGTTTGGCACTTCCAAAACCTTGGCTTTTATGCATGCTGCGGCTTTCTGCGGCTATTTCGCCATAACTTTTACCCAATAATGGATTGTATCCGCCCACATCCAATTTTATATACGGACTCATATCAGCATTTGGATTTGCAAAACGAGTGCTTACATTCCAAAACATCCTGCGGGTTTTCCAAACCGAAACATATTGTAATTGCTCAGGAAAACGAGTTGGATCGGCTGCTGCATCAAAAGCTTCTTCAGCCAACATAGCCGATGCAGTATGATGTCCATGTCCGCCACTTCCATCAGTTGCAAAACGAGTAATGATAATATCGGGCCTAAAATTACGGATTACCCAAACCATATCGCTTAAAATAGAATCGTGGCTCCATTTGGTAAAAGTTTCTTCCGGATTTTTACTGAAACCAAAATCGTATGCACGGGTAAAAAACTGCTCACCACCATCAATTCTGCGCGCTGCTAATAACTCTTGCGTACGAATCATTCCTAATTCAATGCCTTGTTCAGAACCAATTAAATTTTGCCCTCCATCGCCACGTGTTAAACTTAAATAGCCAGTGCGTAAAAATTTTTCATTGGCCAAATAAGCTATTAATCGCGTGTTTTCATCATCGGGATGCGCTGCAATGTATAACACAGAACCAACTGTATTTAACTTTTTTAATTGTAACAATATTTCCGATGAGGTGTATGATTTGGGTGCTTGCGCATTTACCAAAACTGTTACAAAAATAGAAAGTATGAATAAGGATATTTTTTTCATTGTATTTTTTAAGTTCCGTTGGCTAAAGCCTAACGGCAATTGATGCTTTTGTTCTGTTGTGTTTTTTCTGAGTAATCAGTGGAATCAGTGGCTATTTTTCTCACTGCCAGTTGCTAGTTGCCAGAAGCCAGCCGCTAATTAATCACACTATAACTCGTTCCTTCTTTGCCATCTTTTATTTCAAAACCAATTTCTTTTAGTTTATTTCTGATGGCATCACTGGTAGCAAAATCTTTGTTTAGCTTAGCATGATTTCTTTGTTCAATAATCATGTTCATTAAACCATCCACTTTGCTGGTATCTGTATTGTTTTCTTCTTGTAAACCCAATACATCAAAAACTATTTCTGTCATTAGTTTTTTCAAACTAGCTTTATCAGTTTCGGTAATGGTTTCTTTGCCATCATTAATAGAATTAATCATTCGCACCGCTTCAAAAATATTTGCTATGGCAATGGGTGTATTGAAATCATCGTTTAAAGCTGAGTATATTTCTGTTTTAACACCGTCAATATTCACAGAACTACTATCGCTTACTTTTAAACCATCAATCAATTTCATGGCATTCATCAATCGAGCAAAACCTTTTTCTGCAGCTTGCAATGCCTCGTTGCTAAAATCTAAGGTGCTGCGATAGTGTGCTTGCAGCATGAAGAAACGCACCGTCATTGGGCTGTAGCCTTTGTCTAACAGTTTATGATTTCCCGAAAATAACTCATGTGGTAAAAACGAATTGCCCAAACTTTTGCTCATTTTTTGTCCGTTAACAGTCAACATATTGGTATGAATCCAATAACGAGCAGGTTGAGTTTTATGACAAGCCAAATTCTGTGCTATTTCGTTGGTATGATGGGTTGGAATTAAATCCATTCCACCACCATGAATATCAAATTCATTACCTAAATATTTACTGCTCATGGCTGAACATTCTAAATGCCAACCTGGAAAACCAACTCCCCAAGGACTTGGCCATTTCATGATATGTTCAGGTTTTGCTTTTATCCAAAGTGCAAAATCTAAGCGACCACGTTTATCATCCTGTCCATCCAAATCGCGTGTATTATTCAGTAAATCGTCTAAATTTCTGTTAGATAAAATGGTGTAATTATACTCTTTCGTAAATTTTTCTACATCAAAATAAATAGAACCATTTACCTCATAAGCATAACCATTTTCAATGATCTGTTTGGTCATTTCTATTTGCTCAATAATATGGCCTGTAGCTGTAGGTTCAATGCTTGGTGGCAAGGTGTTGAACATGCGCATGGTTTCTCTAAAATCAATGGTGTAGCGTTGTACAATTTCCATTGGTTCTAGTTGTTCTAATTTAGCTTTTTTCGCAATTTTATCTTCACCTTCATCGGCATCACTTTCCAAATGACCAGCATCGGTAATATTGCGCACGTATCGCACCTTAAAACCCAAATGCAAAAAATAACGGAATATTACATCGAACGAAATAAATGTACGTGCATTGCCTAAATGCGCATTGCTATATACTGTTGGTCCACAAACGTACATGCCTACATGGCCTTCGTGAATGGGTTTAAAATTTTCGGTAGTTCGGGTTAAAGTATTGTATATTTTTAAAGTAGAATTCATAATAAAAAATGTGTAGCAAATATAGCTTTTTAAATGTTGAATTTTAGGTGTTGAATACTAGATTTTACTGAATTAATAGTACAATCAATTACAAATATTTTTAAAAAATGCATTGATTAAATAGACTTTTTCTTGAACTATTGTAGTTTATAATTAAATATTTGAAGATGATTTGAGATTAATTATTATTTGGCTTTAGCCGAAAAAAGTAACAGCTAAATAAAGGTATAATAATAATAATCAGAGTAATAATTCTATGATTTGCTGAAAGGGAAGAAATGATAGTCTAAGGAAATTTAGGAACTAAAAATTTTAATTAAAAACGAAAAACTATTTTAAGTATTTTACAGCTTAATTTGAAAGAGTCAAAGGGCAAAATAACCCTTTGACTTTAAGTTATTATTGGGTAGATTTTATTTAAAATGATTGAGTGTTTAGATAGGAATAGTAACACCCAGAATATATTACAAGTTAAAATTAGAAAGTTTTTTAAACTCAGCTATGCGAGCATTTAATTCGGCTTCGCTTAAATCAACCAATCTCTCTGTTCCAAAACGCTCTACGCAGAAACTAGCCATCGCTGAACCATAAATTACCGCATTTTTCATGTTGTCAAAACTTAAATCTCCAGTTTTAGCCAAATATCCAATAAATCCACCAGCGAAAGTATCTCCAGCCCCAGTTGGGTCAAATACCTCTTCTAAAGGTAATGCAGGTGCATAAAACATGTCTTTACCATGAAATAACAACGCACCATGTTCACCTTTTTTAATAATTAAATATTTAGGACCCATAGTTTGAATTTTGGCAGCAGCTTTAACTAAAGAATATTCGCCTGAAAGTTGACGAGCTTCTTCATCGTTAATGGTTAATACATCTACCATTTTTAAAGTTTCCTTTAAATCATCCATGGCTATCTCCATCCAAAAATTCATAGTATCCATAACTATTAATTTTGGACGATTTGTTAAGCGCTCAATAACGGTTTGTTGTATTTTGGGTGTTAAGTTACCTAACATCAAAAATTCACAATTTTGGTAAGAGGCAGGAATAATTGGATCAAAATCAGCCAAAACATTTAGTTCAGTAACTAAGGTGTCTCTGCTATTCATATCGTTATGGTATTTTCCACTCCAAAAAAACGATTTTTCACCTTCTTTCACTTGTAATCCATCGGTATTTACACCATTTTTATTTAAGTGACTAATAAATTCATTTGGAAAGTCATCGCCAACAACGGCAACTAAATTTACACTTTTAGTAAAATAAGAAGAACATAAAGAAATGTAAGAAGCGGCACCTCCAACTATCTTATCTGTCTTTCCAAAAGGGGTTTCTATGGCATCAAAAGCAACTGAACCAACAACTAATAAACTCATAAATAATTAATTAAATATTTTTTTTATTTTTTTTCGGTACAAATATTGCATTTTTAATTATCAATTCCTATCATTGCACCCACGTTAGAGACAAATATCTGACAAATTAAATAGTCAAACTCCTTGGTAGCTCAGTTGGTTAGAGCACATGACTGTTAATCATGGGGTCGCTGGTTCGAGCCCAGCCCGGGGAGCCCAACTAGACAAGGCGACAGAAATGTCGCCTTTTTCTTTTTACAGCAAGCCCTAGAAGTGGTTGCATCTTTTAAAATTAACAAAAAAAGGAGTGCCATTTGACTCTCCTTTTAAAAATAATTTATTTGCTTATTTCAAGTAATGAATAAAATTTTGACACTTATTAATTCAACAAAATCTTTTTTACATCTATGATATTTCCTGATGCATCAAGTAAGTTTAAGAAGTATAAACCATTACCACCCCATTGTGTAATATCAATTGTAAATTGTTGTTGGTTAATGGCTGATTGGAATTTTTGTTGACCTAATGAATTGAATATTTTTATTGAATATCCTGACATTTTTGTTATGTCACCATTATCAATAGTAATGCGGTCTTTTGTAGGATTTGGATACACCTTTAAAGTGTTACTATAAGTTATAGGATTATAACCAGTACGGTTAACATTTATAACCAATGTATCAGTTACAGTTATGGTTTGATAGCATAAGTTTGCATTATACAGGTTGGTTATTTCAGTTTGTGTTAGGGCTCTATTCCAGATACCTATGTCGTCAAGTTTGCCGTTGAAAGAATTTCCTGTAGTATTACTGTAAGGCGCCCCAAAAAACACTTTGAAAAGATTCCCTGTATTAATCAAAATAGATGTGTCTAAGATTGAAGGATTTTGTTGAAGAACTCCATCAATATATAGTTTTATTGCTCTTACATTGTTACCATAACTACTTGCGAAAGCTACAGTATAAAATTTCCAATTATTTTGCATGTTGTTTAAAGTATAACTAGCAAAAGTATAACCTATATCTATAGAGGGTTTGCCGTTTTCAATAGTACAATCAAACCGAGAACCTTGTGGGACAGATGATGCGTGTTCGCCATACCCAACCATAGTTTTTATTCCACTTGTATTATTATTGGAATTAAACCAAAACGAAATTGTCCTTGAATTTTGACCTGTAATTCCTGATAAATTTGTACCAATATAATCATTCACTCCATCAAAATTATATGCGCTATTCGTGTTGCCAAAGCGGTCTGTCGCAAGTATTGCCCCATTCACAGTCCCATTGTTTCCGTTCCCACTTACATCATTTGCATTACCGGAAAAAGGCCAATAGCCTACCAAACCATTTGTTGGCACGTAATTTGGCACTTGTGCCATTGTTAAATTTGATAATCCTAAGATTGCAATTGTTGTATATAGTAGTTTTTTCATTGTTTTATTTTATTAGAAGAATTTTTATTACATACAAAAATAAATTTATATCCCACAATTCCTATTTCATTAACAATCAAATAATAAATTAAAAAAATATATTTATTTTATTATTTACACTTCTTCTCAAAACTGACTAAGTCAAAAAATCTCAAATCTCTAATTTTTAATAATTCCATATACAATTAACTCATTTTGGTTGCATCTTTTGTCTATTAGGGGAGCAAAAAGAGAAAGCCTCACAGTAATGTGAGGCTTTTTTTTATGTTTATTAGTGAGTCAAGGCAGCTGCTTCTTTTTTTAGCTTTTTTTGTATTTTTGCACGTACAATTAAATAATATGGCAATCAAGAAAAGCTGGCTTGATAAATTGAACGAAAATAAAGAGCCAAAAATTAAACGAATTGAAATTGACTTTGCTGATATTCCATCAGGCAGTATGATGTTTATCGCAACGCCAAAACTCATTGATGAGTATATTCAAGAAATTGGTGTTGGAAAGCGCATAAACATAAAAACATTACGGAAAGACCTTGCTATAGCGCATAATGCTGATTACACTTGTCCTGTAACTACAGGAATATTTTTGCGAGTTGTGGCAGAAGCAAATTATGAAAAGTTACAACAAGGAAAACGCTTAGAGGAAATCACACCTTTTTGGAGAGTGATTGAACCTAATAGTGCATTGGCTAAGAAACTCACATTTGGACAAGATTTTTTTCTACAACTAATTGAAAAAGAAAGTGCAAGCTGAAATTCATAGTTGAACTTCCTGCATTTTTTCACGAAGTTCAATCCTTCAATTTCTTAATTGACACATACTCTATCATCGCATTGTTATTGCAGCTTTCTTCAATTAGGGGAGCAGATATAAAAGTAAAAGGGTTATACTTGTAAAGTGTAACCCTTTTTCGTTTTAGGGAAAATCACTTTCGGAAAACTTTAAGTTAATTTATGAAATATTTTCTTCTTTTTTTTGGAATTTTAGGGATGGAAATGAATTTACACGCTCAAAAAATAAACCAAGTTGCTAAAG